>DAINCY010000047.1:0-14280 GCA_036732145.1 Candidatus Dormiibacterota bacterium | reverse complement strand
CGTCGGTGCCGGCCGAGGCGCCCGCGTCGGTGCCGGCCGAGGCTCCCGCGTCGGTGCCGGCTACGACGGCCGGCGCGGCCGCGACCCCGGCAGCGGCGCGACCGGCGGCGCCGGGCGCGCACACCGAGCCGCTCAGCCGCCTGCGCGCCGTCATCGCCGAACGGATGGTGACGTCGCTGAAGACCTCCGCTCAGCTCACCAGCGTCGTCGAGGTCGACCTCACGCGGGTCGCCCAACTGCGGGCACGCGCCGTCTCAGCCAATACCGGCCGCGGCGTGAAGCTCTCCTTCCTGCCCTTCTTCGCCAGAGCCGCGGTCGAGGCCCTGGAATCCCACGCGGATCTCAACGCGTCCATCGACACCACCGCCGGCACCGTCACCCACCACGACGCCATTCACCTCGCCATCGCTGTCGACACCGAACGCGGCCTGCTCGCGCCGGTCGTCCGCGACGCGGATCGTCTGTCGTTGTTCGGCCTTGCCGGCGCCATCACCGAGGTCGCCTCGCGCACGCGCGCCGGCACCATCACCGCCGACGAGCTGTCGGGGGGTACCTTCACCATCAGCAACACCGGCAGTCGCGGGGCTCTGTTCGACACGCCGATCATCAACCAACCGCAGGTGGCCATCCTCGCCACCGGAGCCGTGGTGAGACGTCCAGTGGTTGTCAGCGACCCCGCGAGTGGTGCGGAGGGCATCGCCATCCGCTCGATGGCGTACCTGGCGTTGACGTACGACCATCGCCTCATCGACGGCGCGGTCGCGGCGCAGTTCCTGGTGGCGCTCAAGAAGCGTCTCGAGGACGGCAGGTTCGAGTCAGATCTGGGATTGCCCCAGACCTGACCGACTCAGCCGTTGGTCGGTGGTGATCCGCCGGCCCCTGGCCGGCCGCCGAAACCGCCGAAGCCGCCGAGGCCGCCGGCGCGGCTGAACGTGCACGACCCGGTGGCGTCCGTCGGCTGGATCGTCAGCGCGGTGGCCTGCACGACGCCGCCTGAGTTCTTGGCGCCGATGGCCCGGACGCAGCTGTCGACGGTGAGGTCGGCAGCCGTCGCCGCCGAGGACTCGGTGACGGACAGGGTGGTGGGCACCGTCACCGAGCTGGCGGTGCCTGTGGCGCCCTTCACCGTGACGGTGGTTCCCGTCACCGCGGTGACCAGCCCGGTGACGAATGCTGCGTTGGGATTGAGCGTGGGAGCGCCTGACCGGGACGGTCGCGGGCTGCCGGAGGGGAAGGCCCCCGGCGATCCGCCGGGCGCACCCGGCCCACCGCCGGGCCGCAATCCGGCGGCACAGCTGCCATTCACGGCTTTGCTGAGACGCACGGAGCTGGCGGTGACGGCCCCCGTCGAGTCCTTCTGCCCGGCGATGACCACGCAGCTGCCGGCCACGATGTCTCCAGCGGACCCGGTGCTGGTGGCGGTGATGGTGGTGGTCCCGCTGTAGGCCACCCACGCATCGCCACTGCTGGTGCTCAGCGTGAGGAGATTGCCGCTCACCTGCACCAGCTGGCCCGCGGTTCCGCCGCCGACGCCACGCGCGGCCGCGCTCGGGCTGGCGCTGCTGGCGGCGCCACCGGAGGCACTGGCGCTACCGCACCCGGCAACAACCATCGCCGTGGTGCAGAGAAGAAGCCTGGCGGGACTGATCATTCGCATTCTCCAAACGGGATGGGGTGGCTTCGTCACTGCGAGCGCAGAGCCACGATCGGAGCCAGTCGCGACGCCCGCGCGGCTGGGTAGACACCAAAGATGAGGCCGACGGCCGCAGCCACCCCGACGGCCACCACCACCGGCAGCGGCGTGATGGCGATCGCGATGCTGGTGAAATGGGGAACCACGACCCCGACCGCGAGCGCGGTGGCGACACCAAGGATTCCGCCCACGACGCTCAGCGTCGCGGCCTCGATGAGGAACTGCCGGAGCACGTCCGCCGGCGTCGCGCCCAAGGCCTTGCGCAGCCCGATCTCGGTGGTCCGCTCGGTGACGGTGACGAGCATGATGTTCATGACCCCGATACCGCCGACAAGCAGCGAGATGGCGGCGATGCTGGCCAGCAGGAGGGTCAGCGTGGTGGTCACCGACTGGGCGGTGCTGAGGAAGGAGCTCTGGCTCACGATGCTGAAGTCGGCGGCTGTGGCATCGGTGATGTGGTGGGTCTGCAACAGCAACTGGTTGGCCTCGGTGTAGGCCGAGCCGATCGTGGTCGCGCTCGATGAGGCGACCACGATGCGCTGCACCCTCCCCTGGCCGGCGATCAGGTCCTGGTCGGTGCTGATGGGGATGACGGCGATGTCGTCGGAGTTGGTGAAGCCTGAGCCGCCGGAGCTCTGCAGGATCCCGAGCACGGTGAAGGGCGTCGACGCGATGGTCACCTGCGAACCCACCACAGCCCCCAGGTTGGCTGCGGCTGTGGAGCCCAGAACCGTGAAGAGGGCATGGTTGCCAACGTTGGCCGCGCTGAAGAAGCTGCCGCCGGCGAGGCTGCGTGAGTTGGCGGTGAGCCAGTCTGCGCTGCTTCCCTCGACGGTTGTCGTGGAGTTGGTGGAGCCGTTGATCACCGTTGTCGATGTCTGGTTCTCAGGCGCCACGGCGACGATGTCGGGAGCGTTGGAGCGGTCTGACAACCCGGTGACGTCCGCCATGGTCAGCGTGGCCGCGCTGCCGGCACCGCCCCGGACGCCGCTGCTCACCGACGATCCGCCGGTGATGGTGAGCTCGTTGGTGCCGAGCGAGGCGATGCGGCTGTTGACGGCGTCCGACGATGCCTGTCCGATGCCGACCGTCGAGATGACCGCCGCCACTCCGAAGAGGATGCCGAGCGTGGTGAGGATGGAGCGCAGTCGGTGGGCGGCGATGCCGCGCAACCCAGTCTCGAAGGTGCGCAGCAGGCTCATGCGGCGACCGCCTCATGCATCCGGCCGTCGCGCATCAGAAACCGGCGCGAGGCCACCGACGCGACGTTGGTATCGTGAGTGATCAGGACGATGGTGCGGCCCGCGGCGTTGAGCCTGACGAGCATGTCGAGGATCTCGCTGCTCGAGCCACTGTCGAGGTTGCCCGTCGGCTCGTCGGCGAGGATGAGGTCGGGGTCGGTGACCAGGGCGCGCGCGATGGCCACGCGCTGCTGCTGCCCACCCGACAGCTCGGTGGGCCGGTGGCCGACGCGGTCCCCGAGACCGACGCTCTCCAGCGCGGCCATGGCGCGCCGGCGCCGGTCGGTCGCCGAGCGATAGAGCAGCGGCAGCTCGACGTTGCGCCAGGCCGACATGGCGCTGAGCAGTTGGAACTGCTGGAAGACGAAGCCGATGCGCCGGTTGCGCACCGCGGCGAGCTCGCGTTCGCTCATCGACTGCACCGCCTCGCCGGCGAAGCGGTACTCACCCGCGGTGGGGTTGTCGAGGCAACCGACGATGTTCATGAGCGTCGACTTGCCCGAACCCGATGCGCCCATCACCGCCACGAACTCACCGGCCTCGACGCGCAGATTGACCTCGTCGACAGCGCGCACGGCCACGTCGCCGCGGCCGTAGACCTTCGACACACCGCGGATGTCGATGAGCGGGGCGCTCATTGTCAGCCGCCTGGCGGTGGGCCGCCGGTCACAATGCCCGCACCTCCCCCGCCGGCGAGTCCGGATCCACGGCGCGTGGTGGTGCTCGACGTGGATGGAAGGGTGCTGGTCACGGTGGCGATCACCACGGTGTCGCCGGCCGCCAGCCCTGAGGTGATCTGCGTCCGCGACGAGTCCGCCGACCCCACCGTCACCGTCACGGCTGACGGGCTGCCACCCTTGAGGACATTCACCGTCGAGGTGGTGCCGTTGGTGTGCACGGCGCTGGTCGGCACCGTCAGAACGCCGACGACCTGGTTGATGACGACGACGACCGCCGCCGACATGCCGTCGCGCAACGATGGATGACTGCCGGTGATCTGGACGGTGACGGGGAAGGTGGCGACGCCGGAGCTGACCGTGGCGATGACCCCGACCGAGGTCACCGTCGCCGGAAGTCCGTTGGTGGAACCGGCGGCTGTCACCACCGCGTGCTGGCCGACGGCGACCTGGCTGATCTCGCTGTCGCTGACCGTGCTCGTGACCTGGAACGACCCGGGCGTGAGGAGGATGAACTGAGTGGTTGAGGCGGTCGACGAGGCACTGGCAGCGGAGCTTGACGACGATGTCGTGCTGCCGACGGCGAGGTTGATCTGGGCCACCTGGCCGTCCGTCGGCGCCGTCAGCGTGGCTTCGGAAACGGCTGTCTGCGCGGTGGTTACGGCCTGCTGTGCCTGGCTCAGGCCGGCGTCGTCCTGGGCGATCGCTGACGCTTGCGACGCCGTGCTGGTCGTGCCGCTCCCCGACTGTGCGCTGCTCAGCGCGGTGCGGTCGGACGCGACCTTGGCCGCTGCCTGGTCCGCCGACTGCTGAGCCCGCACCGTGTCGGTCGGCACTGCCGTCTGCGCGGTGCTGAGCGACTGCTGGTCCTTGCTCTGCTGCTGCTGTGCGGTGGTGAGGTTCTGCTGGTCGGTCTGGCACGTGGCCGACGACGTGCCGTTGCAGCCGTCGGTGTTGTACGTCTGTTGCGCATGCGCCACCGACTGGTTGTCGTTGTTGACAGCCGCCTGCGCGGCGGAGACGGCCTGCTGATCGTTGGTCATCGTCTGGGCGTTGACCGCGATCATGTCGTTGTACGCGGTCTGGTCATTGGCCAGGGTGGTCCTGGCCGTGGCAACTTGCTGCGCCACCGTTGAGCTCGAGGTCGAGCTCGAGCTCTGATCGGCGGTGAGCTTGGCCTGCGCGGCTGTCAGGTTGGCCTGGGCCTGGGTCAGCGCTGTCTCCAGAGAGCTGCCGTCAATGGTGGCAAGAACCTGTCCCGCCGTGACCGTCTGACCCGCCGACACATCGATGGCCGTCACGGTCCCGCTGACCTGGAAATTCAGGTTGGACTGGGCAACGGGAGTGAGATTGCCGGTCAGGGAAAGCGTCTGGCGGATCGTGCCCAGCGACGCCGCCGCGGTGCGGTACTGTGGCGCCGCGGTACTGCCGCGCACGTACATGAGCCCTCCTGCCGCTGCGACGCACAGCACAACGCCTGAGAGCACAACCACCTTGCGGCGGCGGGTCTTGAGCAAGTGCGGGGGCGAGGTCATCGGCCAGCGCAAGCTACGGTCGCGACCTTGCGGCTTGATGACGACGCACGCCTGCCGAAGGCAGCGCGACACGCGAGTTGCCCTGCAGTGATCTACCGCTGATCCCTGGCGACCAGCAGTCGGAGAGCGAGGACCGGACACTTGGCGACGGCCTGTCGTGCATGCGCGACGAGCTCGTTGGGAATGGGACCGGGTTCGAGGATTGGATAGCCCCATTCGTCGAGACGGATCATCTCGGGGAACAACTCGGCACAGAGACCGTGGCCATCGCATCGGATGCGGTCGAACTGCAGTGTCACCACGTCCATCGATCAGGCCGCTGTGAGGAGGCTGATGCTGTGCAGCCCAGCTGCTGGCTGTGGCGCGCGAACTCGATCTCGAAGACGTCAAGAGCGGAGAGGACGAAGCCGGCCGCACCGTCCGGATGACGGCAGGCGCCACGCCCTCGCACCTCGGTCGCCCAGGTCCGCAGCCGGGCAAGATCGTGGGCCTGGGGCTCGAGCCCGGCGATCCGCTGAAGCGCCTCCGCGATGGCGCGCAGCCCGAAGACGCAGGGGCCGCACTGCTGTGCGCTCTGCTCGCCGAGGAACGTCGCGATCGTGGCTGTGACCCGCACTCCGCAGTCGCCGTGGTCAAGCAGGCCGATCACTCCGCATCCCAATGACCTCCCGGTGGCGCGCAGGCCAACGCTGTCAAGGGGTAGCCGCCAGGCCTCATCGGCGGCCACCCAGCTGCCAAAGAAGCCGCCAAGCAGCACAGCCCCGACGCCGTCCGTCGACCGTCCTGCCTCCGTAACCGCCTCCGCAACAGTCGTCCCTTGCGCAACTTCGAGGACCGTGCTGCGAGGCGCACCCGAGCTCACTGTGACCAACGTGGTACCGCTCGCCGTACCACGCCCACAGGCGCGGAACCACTCGTCGCCGCGACGGGCGATCAGGCCCACGTGCGCCAGCGTCTCGACATTCTGCACAAGGGTCGGGCGGCCGCCGACGCCACGCTCGTAGGGGCGCGGAGGAGTCGTCTGCGGCAGCGCGACGGCGTCGTTGACGCAGTGCACGGCCGCACTCTCCTCTCCGGCGACATAGCGCGCCGGTGCGGGAACCAACCGAGCCCGCGCCGGCGCGTCCGAGCGCTCGGCAAGCGCACGCCGCATGGCGTCGGCGGCGGCTCCATGGTCCTCGCCGATGTAGAACACGACGTCGTCCGCCTTGACCGTCGCCGCCGCAAGGAAGGCGCCGTCGATGACCAGGTGAGGACGGCACTGCATGAGCAGGCGGTCCTTGCCACTCAACGGCTCTCCCTCCGAGCCGTTGGCGAGCACCACCGCTCGGCTGCGCTTGCCCCTGGCAATCGAGCGCCACTTGGATCCGACCGGGAACGACGCCCCGCCCCGACCGCGCAACTCGCTGCGATCGAGGACGTCGATGAGTCGTGCCTCGACACCGGGCACCGGCCCGAGCCGTGCCAGGTGATCCGCGGCGCTCTCCATGCCCAGGGCAGGATCGGGTCCCGCGAGAACACCGGAGGTGGTCACGGCCTGCTGGCTCGGTGGCGCTCAGCGGCGAAACGGCGAGCGCTCTGGAGGGGATCCACCGGCGCAGCACGCAGGCGCCATGCCGTGACCACAAGCACGGTGGCGACGCACGCGATGGTGATCCCCATCAGCCACGCAGAGTTGGAGTCGGTGCCGGTGCCGAGGCCGTGCAGAACGGCGATCGGCCACGCTGCGTACGACAGCCAGTGGATCGTCCGCCAGGCGCGCAGTCCGACGCGCAAGCGCAGCAGGCTGGTGATGATCACCGCCAGAGTGATTTCAAATGCGACGGTTCCAAGACCGAGCCAGAAGCGCCGGTACGAGGATCCGAAGGGCAGCACGACTGGGGCAATGCCAAGACTGGTGAACGGGTCCACCACCGCTGTGACGATGTGGATGACCAGGAACACAAGGCCCAGCAGCGACAGATTGCGATGGAAGTCGGCACTGAGGAACCGTGGCCAGTTGGCGGAGTCGACGCGCAACCGCGCCAGCTGACCCATGACGACCACGGCAGTGAACAGGAGCAGCGAGACAACGCCCGCTGCCCGCGTTGTGAACCACAGCGCCTGGCTGTTCACGCCACACCCGCCAGGGGCATCGGCCAGCCGCCGACACGCTCGACGGCCCCGTCGTTGGCCACCAGTCGCGCAGCCAGACCGTGAGCGTCGAGCCACGCTGACGCGCGCCGGCCTCGGACGATGGCGGCAGTCGAGGCGATGTTCGCGTCAACGCAGGTGTCGGCGGCGACGGTGGCAAGGCGCCACGGCGTCTGCGCCGGCAGGCCTGTGCCTGGATCAATGATGTGGTGCTGCTCGACGCCGCCGCGAAGCCAGCGGCGCACTCGTGTGCTCGACGTGGCAATCGCGCCGCTCCACAGGGTCACGCGCTCCGAGATGTCATCGATCGGATCATTGCTGTCTTCGCTGATCTGCACCGTCCAGCCCCCCGAAGGCGGTGTCCCGGCAACGGCAATGTCGCCGCCGAGGCTGACCAGGACGCCGCCCACGCCTCCCAGAGCGCTGAGGGCTGCAGCGGCGGCGAGGTCGGCGGCCAGGGCCTTGGCTGTGGCGCCGAGGTCGAGCTCAACGCCCGCAGGCGCGTACACCGTCCGGCTCTGCGGGGTGTATCGCACCCTCCCCCACCCTGGAACCGGGCGGACGCTGACCTCGACCGGACCGCCGTCGACCGGAAGCTCGGCAAAGTCGACGTCGTACCCGGCGCGGCGCAGCGCGGCGCCGACCGTGGGGTCGACGTCACCGTCGGTCAGCGCGGCGGCGCGCAGCGCCTCGCTTATGGCCCGCCCCAGAAGCGGACTGATCCGCTGCTCGCGGCCCGCGTTGGCGTTGAGCCACGGCAGTTCGCTGTCTCGTCGAAACCGGCTGCAGGTCACGTCGATGTCGCGCAGCACCTCGTCGACTGCGGACCTGGCGGTGCTCAGAGCCTCCGCCTCGCGGCGGGTCACGACCACGCGCACCCGCGTCCCGAGGGCCCTGTCCTCGACTGCCGGCAGGCTGCCGTCCATCAGTCGCTCCCGGAGTTCTGCCCCGACGTCGCAGCATACACGCCGCAATCGCCGGCGTTGACGATCGTCAGCGGAGTGATCACGACCCACCGGAGACGGCTGTCGCCGAGGCCGTCGGCGCTGCCGTCGCCACCGCGGTGCTGCTGCTCAGCGGGGTCTGCGTCGCCGCTGCCGCTGCGGCCGCGGTCGCCGCCGCCGTCGTGGTCGTTGTCGTCGTGGTGGTCGTGCTGGCCATGGCCGCCGTCGTCGTCTTGGCGGTCGTGCCGGCGTGCGCGGTGGCACCCAGCGCGATGGCGACGACGCCGACGGTGCTCGCCGCGCCGATGGCCGCCGCTGCGGTCATCCGTCGGAGCCGGCGCTGCGCACGGTGTCGGTTCTGTGGGGTGTTCTTTGTCATGTCCTCGCCTTTCAGGTGTTCTTGCGCTGTCATCAGGGTGGGCGTCGTCGCTGCGTCCCTGATGGGCGCTTCCTGGGGACTTGCTGAGAGACTGAGTGCGGTGCTCGCTCGCTTGAGTACCCTCAGCGCGGACCAACCTTGGAGGGCAGTGGTGAGCGAACCGGCGATCAGCGTCAGCGGCCTGGTCAAGGCCTTTGGAAAGGTGCGTGCCCTCAAAGGCGTCGACTTCCAAGCCGCTCCCGGAACCGTCCTCGGGCTCCTGGGGCCCAACGGTGCCGGCAAGACGACCGCGGTCCGGGTGATGACGACGCTGCTCAGGCCAGACGCCGGCAGCGTCCGCGTCGCCGGTCTCGATGTGGTTCGCGATGCGGTCAAGCTGCGGCAGCGAATCGGTCTGGCCGGACAGTACGCCGCGGTCGACGAGAACCTGACAGGAATGGAAAACCTCGTGATGGTCGGACGGCTGTACGGGGAGGTTCGCGCCGCGGCCAGGCAGAGAGGACAGGAGTTGCTGGAGCGGTTTGACCTCCTCGACGCGGCCAAGCGAGCGCTGAAGACCTACTCGGGCGGCATGCGTCGACGCCTCGACCTTGCCGCCGCGCTGGTTGCTCGGCCGCCCGTGCTGTTCCTGGATGAGCCGACCACGGGGCTCGACCCACGCAGTCGCGTGGCCCTCTGGGAGACGATCGAGGAGCTCGTCGCCGACGGGACCACGGTTCTGCTGACGACCCAGCATCTCGACGAGGCCGACCGCCTGGCGGACTCGATCGTGGTCATCGATCACGGCCTGGTCATCGCGGAGGGCACGCCCGATCAGCTCAAGGACCGTGCTGCCGGAGAACACCTCGAGGTTCGTCTGGTCGATGCCGCGGCGGCGACCGCAGCGGCTCAGGCACTTCTTCCCATGTCCGACCAGCCGGCCGTCATCACCGACAACATCCTCAGCCTCACCCTCCGGAGGCGAACCGGTGCGATCGTGGATGCGGTCCGGCGACTCGATGACAGCGGCATCGCAGTCGATGACATCGCGATGCGCCGCCCCACCCTCGATGACGTGTTCCTGTCGCTGACCGGCCATGTCGCCGAGGTGGTTGCCGAGGAGAGCGCACGGTGAATCGCGTGATCTCCGACACGTTGATCATCGCCGAGCGCAACCTGGTACGGCTTCGGCGCGCGCCCGACCTGCTGCTCGCGTTCACCGTGCAGCCGGTGATGTTCGTGCTGCTCTTCGTCTACGTGTTCGGCGGGGCCATCAGCACCCCCGGGTACGACTACGCAACGTTCCTGATTCCCGGGATCATGGTGCAGAACATCGCCTTCGGCGGCTTCGTCACGGCGGTGGGCATCAACGAGGACATGCGCAAGGGCCTCATCGACCGCTTTCGCTCGCTTCCGATGGCGCGCTCCGCCGTCCTCGCCGGGCGCACACTCGCCGACGTCGTCACCAACCTCCTGTCGATGGTGGTGTTGATCACCACGGGGTTGATCATCGGATTCCACTTCAAGGCCGGGGCGCTGCACATCGTTGCCGGGCTGGGGTTGCTGCTGCTCTTCGGCTATGCCTTCTCGTGGGTGTTCGCACTCCTGGGAATGCTCGTCTCCTCGCCTGAGTCAGCCAACTCACTGGGGTTCATCGCCGTGTTCCCGCTCACCTTCATCTCCTCGGCGTTCGTTCCCGTGCAGTCAATGCCCGCGCCGCTGCGAGCCTTCGCGAGCCTCAACCCGTTCACTGTGACCGTGGACGCGATGCGATCGCTGTGGCTGAGTGCCCCAGCGGGCAACAGCGTCTGGGGCGCCTTCGCCTGGTCGGTGGCGATCCTGCTGGTGTTCGCGCCACTGGCTGTGCGGCGATATCGTCAGATCGCCGGACACTAGCCGCGGCAGCGATCGTCCAGATCCCAATTCCCAGCCACGCGGCGACCGGGCCCTGGATGGACGTGTCATGCCGGCGGCACCTCCCCGAGCATGGCGTCGATGGCCACCACCAGCTCGACGTCGCGGGTGGTGAGGCCGCCGCTCACGTGCGAGTAGACCTCGAGTTCCACGAAGCACCACTCGTGCAGCCGGATGTTGGGGTGGTGGTTCACGCTCTCGGCCACAGCGGCGACCCGTGTGATGAGGTCGATCGCGTCGGCGAATGAGCGCAGCCGGAAATCACGGTGAAGGCGGTCGCGCTCGACGATCCAGCCTGGATGCTTGTTCAGCGCCCGGTATGCGTCCTCGGGAGTGATCGCCGACCTCGCTGGGGCCGCCGGCGGCGGATCAGAACGTTCCATATGCCGGTACCACCGCTCCGGTGATGGCGATTGACTCGTCGCTGCATAAAAAGGCGATCACCTTGGCGATCGATTCCGGGCTGACCGCCTTGCTGAGGTCGGCCTCCGTCATCCACGACCGATTGACAGCGGTGTCGATCACAGCCGGCAGTACGACGTTGACGCGCACTCCGTGCCTCTTCAGCTCTTCGGCCAGCACCTGGGTCAGCTTGACCACCCCGGCCTTGGCCACCGCGTAGGCGGCCGAACCGTGACCGCCCACCACAGCGGACCGCGAGCCGATGTTGACGATGCTTCCCCGTCCCGCGGCGGTCATCCGCCGTGCCGCCGCACGGCACGACCACCAGGTGGTCTCCAGGTTGAGCTGGAGCATGAAGCGCACATCCTCGGGCGTTGAATCGATCACCGTCCCCCCGCGAAAGCCACCGGTCACGTTGACCACGGTGGCGACTGTTCCGGGCAAGCGGTCGATGCGCTCCCAGAGGTCGTCAACCTCGGCGGGGTCGGTGAGATCTGCGCGCTCCCACCTGACCGTCGGCGACGCCGCCTCGAGCTCGTCGAGCGACTGCCGGAGCGAGGCCACGCCGACAACTGTGGCGTGGTTCGCCTCCAGCGCCTGCAGGACGGCCGGCCCCAAACCCCCACTGGCTCCGCAGACCACGGCGGTGTCAGGCATCACCCGGATCTCCCTGGACGGTGGACATCGCGGCCAACGTAGCATGCGAGAGGCAGACAGCAGAGGAGAGGGCGCGGCATGGTCCAACCCATGGTGGGAATCACCTGGAGCAGCGACATCGTCGAGCGCTCATCCAGCCCCGGCGAGAACGCGCTCAAGTACGCCAATCTTCTCACCCAGGCGGGCATGACCCCGGTCCTCGTGACGCCAGGTTCCAGCACCAACCTCCTGGACCGCCTCGACGGCCTGCTGCTGCCCGGAGGACCGGACATCGCCCCCTCGCGATATGGCCAGGAACCAGGCCCTCACCTTGGGGCCGTGGTGCCGGAGCTCGACACTCTGGAACTCGAGTTCGCCAACGCCGCACACGCGCGTCACCTGCCGATCCTGGGCATCTGCAGGGGTCAGCAGCTCATCAACGTGGCGCTGGGCGGAACGCTGCATCAGCACGTCGCCCATCCCCAGCGGGACGACGATCTATCGCGGGCGGCGCACCAGATCGAGATCCTCGCGGACACGCACCTTCACCGTGCCCTCGGGGTTGACCGGGCGGCGGTCAACAGCGGCCACCATCAGGCGGTCGACGAGATCGCGCCGCCACTCCACCCCTCGGCACGCAGCGCGGACGGAATTGTCGAGGCCCTCGAGGCGGAGGATCTGTTGATCATGGCCGTGCAGTGGCACCCCGAGGAGATGCCGAGCGACGAGATCTCGCGCCGGCTCCTGGCGGGCTTCGCCGGCTGGATCGCGGACTGACCGACCGTCTGCGCAGATCCCCGGTCAGTCCCGCAGGATCCCCTGCAGCTTCATGGCCAGGCCCATGTCACCCTTGATCTTGAGCTTGCCGGACATGAAGGCAGCGACCCCGTCAAGTTTCCCTGTGGCCAGGTCCACGAAGTCCGTGTCCTTCATCGAGATGGTGATGTTGGGGTTCTCGGGTGCCCCAGGACCAGCCTCGCCGTTGCCGTCGTTGAGCTTGATGTGATAGGCGCCCCCGTCGTCACCGCTGAGATCAAACGCGTACACGGCATTCAGGCCGGCGATCTTCGAGGGATTGGCTCCGAGCCGGCTGTCGATCTCAGTGAAGATCTCGCTGGGGTTGGGCACGCAAGGGTCCTCCAGAATGGGCGCGGGGTCGGTCGAGTCTAGGTTGGCCGGGAGCAGGCTTGCGGCGATTGTCACCGTGGCCCCGCAACCATCTTGGCGTACAGGCTCTCGTGTGCAAGCGCAGCGTCGTGGACACTGAGGGATTGGACAGCGTGGCGGCGGCAGTCCGCTCTGCTGACGCCGGCCGCACGGTCGAGCGCTGCAGCTGCCGCGGCCACGTCGCCGGCGGGCACCAGGTACCCGGTCACCCCCTCGCGGACAACCTCCGGCAGGCCACCGCGTTGAGACGCCACCACCGGTGTGCCGGCGGCCTGGGCCTCAGCCGCCACCATTCCGAATGGTTCCTCCCAGAGCGATAGGCAGAGCGTCGCGCGGGCTGCGCCCAGCACCTGCCACAGCCGGGTCCGGGCGAGGGGCGCGTGAAATCGAACCGACGCATCGCCCTGCCAGCGCTGCCTGACCGTGCGTTCGTAGCCGTCGTCGTAGGGTGTCCCGAAGACGTCGACGGACCACCTCGCCAGCAACGCGGCCGCGATTCCGTCGCTGATCCCTTTCTCTGCGCTGAAGCGCGCCGCGATCACGGCTGACCGGCCCCCCACCCCATTGAAGGGGATGTCATCCACCGGCACTCCGTTGGCAAGAACGGCATCGACGGCGATGACCCTCTCCCAGCTTGCCGCGTGGGCCTGGGACACCGCCGCGCACCAGACGTTCTCCGATCGCCGCCGAGCCTCGACCACAGCGGCGGCGATGGCGTCGCTCGGAGGCAGGTGGAGCGTGTGCAGAACGGTCACCCCCATCTCGGCGCCGACGCTGATGGCCGGCGCGTCGAACCCGTGGCTGTGGACGACGTCGAAACCGCTGTCCTGCACGTGCCGGTACACCGCCGCGTAGGCGGCACCCATTGCCGCCGAGGCGGTGCGCACGCACTCTTCCCGAAACAGGTCGGACCGCAGCGGGGCGGGGTCAATGTCGACCGGCGCGATGGGGACGCCCTCGATGGCCGATCCCCGGCTGGCGTACACAACCACCCCGTGGCCGCGACGGGTGAGCTCGCGTGCCAGGTCGGAGACGACGGCCTGTGCCCCACCCAACTGGGGCTCACAGATCGGCGTGACCAGGGGTGCGATCAGCGCAACGCGCACGGCGGCCAGTTGATCACGGCTACCCGAGCCCTGTCGGCGGCGGCGTTCACGGGCATTCTTTCCAGCACAGGTCCCGCGGCGGGTTGAGCCCCAGAGTTGTGTAGTCGACGAAGCGCGATCCCAGGCGAGCGATGGCGTCCACCGCATGTGGATAGAAGATCCGCGCCAGTGCGAGGGCTTCCTCCAACGACTCGTATTCGACGAGCATCGGGCCCTCGAAGACGAGGTGCTGGAACCCTCGTTCGCTCAGCCACGAGACGTCGCTCGGCCAGATGAGCACCACCCGCCCGCCCACTGCACAGCGGCTCTCCATCGCCTGCACACAGTGATCGGGGTTGTCGAGAGCATGGGGGGTGAATGCCGAGCAACTGATGACCAGGTCGTGGGTGCGCATGGGTGCCGGCAGGTCGTCGAAGAAACCGCGAACGACGCGGACGTTCTCGGCGCCGGACTCGCGCAGGCGCTCCGTCAGGA
>DAINCY010000046.1:0-14533 GCA_036732145.1 Candidatus Dormiibacterota bacterium | reverse complement strand
CCAGGTCGCGGGGATGGGTCACCTTGAAATTGTCAGGGCTGCCGGCAACGATGTGAACGGCGGTTCCAAGCGCCTCGACCAGGGCGGCGTCGTCATCGACGATGAGCGCATTGGCGCTGGCATGGCGGTGACCCGCCACCAGGAGGTCGCGCCGGAACGCCTGCGGCGTCTGGATGGCGTAGAGGTCGTGACGCTCCAGCGACTGGACGATGACACCGCCGGCCCCGCGCTTGATGCTGTCGACAACCGGCACGGCAACCGTCGCCGCACCATGGCGGCGAGCGGCCTCGACGCAGTCGATGAACAGCTGGGGCGCGCAGAGCGGGCGGGCGGCGTCGTGGACGGCGACGATGTCCACGAGACCCACCAGGTCAAGCGCCTGGCGCACGCTGTCCTGGCGCCGCTCGCCGCCTGTGGTAAGGACCACGTCGATGAGGCCGGTTCCCTCTGCCAGCTCCGCGATCAGCGCGTGACGCGCCGCCGGGGCAGCGACCACCACGCGCGCGAAGGCCGCTGACGCGGCTGCCGCCGCCAGCGTGTGCGCGATCAGCGGCCGGCCGCCGACATCCGCGAACAGCTTGTCCTCCCCCATCCTCCGCCCCCGCCCCGAAGCGGGGATGATGAGGGCCGCGGTCAGCTCCGTGCCGCCCGCGAGCGCACCGCACGCACTGTCCTCCGCGAGGCGTCCGGGCCATCGGTGGTGGCGAAGATCATGCGACCGGCCGAAGTCTGAAGCACCGAGGTGACGGTGGCCCGCACGGTGTCGCCGAGTAGGGCACGCGCGTTCTCCACGACCACCATGGTGCCGTCGTCGAGGTAGCCGACGCCCTGATGAAGCTCCCGGCCCTCGCGCACCACGGCGATGGAGATCTCCTCGCCGGCGCTGAGGATTGGCTTGAGCGCATTGGCGAGGTCGTTGAGGTTGAGCACGCGCACGCCTGCGATCTGGGCGATCCGGTTGAGGTTGTGGTCGGTGGTGAGCAGAAGTGCGGAGCGTGCCACGGCCAGCTTGATGAGGCGGGCGTCGACCTCCGCCGCGTCGGGGAAATTCAGGTCCACGACCTCGCAGACCACGTCCTCGCGGCGCTGGAGCTCCTCGAGGACGGTGAGCCCGCGGTGGCCTCGGGCGCGGCGCATGGCGTCGCCGGAGTCGGCCACCCGCTGCAGCTCCTCGAGAACGAACCCGGCGATGAGCAGACGGCCGGGCACGAACCCGGCCTTGGCCACCTCGACGATGCGGCCGTCGATGAGGACAGAGGTATCGACCACCACCGGAGGTCCGTCGATGGGAGCACCGCGACTGCTGGCGGAAGGACTGCGACCGACGTCGCCGTCAGCGCTGCGCAGCAGGGACGCGAAGGCCTCGCGGCGCCGTGTCCCGGTGCGGGCTCCCACGTTCACCAGGGTCATGGCGAGCACGAGGGACACCACGGTGCCGATGTGCAACGGCAGCGGGCTGAGCAGCACGGCCACCAGGGCCGCGATCAACAGACCGGCGACGATGCCGATCAGTGCGCCAAAGATCTGACCCACCGGCGCCTCGTCGAGCATCTGTTCCAGCCATAGGTAGGGCTCGACGGTGAGCATGGGCGTCGCCAGCGCCAGGGCGGCGGCGCCCACGATGGCACTGCCGACCAGGGTGATGGCTGCCACCGCCTGGTCGTCGGCAAACACCCCGGGGGAGTTGGTGACCACGAACCCGGCGTAGAAGATTCCGACCACCACCCCGAGGATCGCGCCGACACCGCGGGCAATGGCCCGCGCCCGGCGCAGGCTGCGTGTGGAGTGTCGAGGCATTGTCGCTCGATATAAACACAGGCTGTGTCGCGGTGCGGGCTATGTCACCCGTTCGCAACGACCGTGTGGAGACGCCTTTTGCGCGCCGCTCAGTCCGTCTGCAGCACCGCCAGGGCCGCTGAGACGCTGGCCACTCGGTGGAGGCGGAGGCCGGCGCCGGCCGGGACGCGCCCTGTGTCGGGCACCACCGCCGCCAGCTGGCCGAGGGCGGCCGCCTCACCGAGACGCGCCTCGAGCCTGGAGGCACGGCGGACCTCGCCGCCCAGACCGACCTCACCCAGGACCACCGTGTCACGGGCCACGACGCGATCCCGGGCCGCACCGGCCAGAGCCAGCGCCACCCCGAGGTCGACAGCCGGATCGGCCAGACGCACGCCTCCGACGACGTTGAGGAAGACGTCGGCCTGGCCGAGCGGAATGGCCGCCCGCCGCTCCAAGACGGCCAGGATGAGGTGGAGGCGGCCGAGGTCGAAGCCCGAGCTGGTGCGCCGCGGCAGCCCGAAGGAGGTGGGAGCCACCAGTGCCTGGATCTCCACCACCAGCGGCCGGCTGCCCTCGCAGGTCACCGTCAGGACGTTGCCCGGCACGGACAGGCTGTTCTCGTCCAGGAAGGCGCGCCCCGGGGCGTCGAGCTGACGCAGTCCACCCTCCTCCATGGTGAACAGTCCAAGTTCGCCGGTGCTGCCGAAACGGTTCTTGACGCCGCGCAGAAGGCGGTGCTCACCATGGCGCTCGCCCTCGAGGTACAGCACCACATCGACCATGTGCTCGAGCGTGCGGGGCCCGGCGATGGCGCCCTCCTTGGTGACATGACCGACGAGCACGATGGGCACACCCGTCTGCTTGGCGACGGTGAGCAGCCGCGCCACGCCCTCGCGCACGTGCGCAGGACTCCCGGGCGTGCCCGCCGCGTCCTGGGCGTTGAGGGTCTGCACGGAATCCACCACGGCCAGCGGAGGACGGGCCAGCTCGATGGCGGCGGCGACGGCGTCGAGATCGGTTTCGGCGAGAACGGCAACGGATGGCAGCCGGCACCCAAGTCGGTCGGCGCGCATCGCCACCTGGACTGCTGACTCCTCTCCGGCGCAGTAGAGGACCGGCCGGCCGGCCACACCCATGTGCGCCGCCAGCTGCAGGGCCAGGGTCGACTTGCCGATGCCGGGGTCGCCACCCAGGAGGATCAGGGAGCCGGCCACCACCCCTCCACCAAGAACGCGGTCGAGCTCTCCGATGCCGGTGCGAGTGCGTTGGCTGGTTCCATCACCGACTCTGTCCAGCGGTTGGGCGGCGACGGTGCCCAGTGAAGAGCGCGAGCGCTGGAGAACGCCGGACACAGCCATCCCCTCCCCCAGGGTGTTCCAGGCGCCACAACCGTCGCAGCGGCCCTGCCACTTCGGTGCACTCGCTCCACAGTCCGAGCAGACGTGCTGGAGGCGGACCGCGCGCGTCGCCGGCGGCGTCATCTCGTCCGGGAAGCTTCAACGAACATCTGTTCGCGCCATTGTGCCCGTCGAGCCGCCCAGTGTCCAGCGGTGGAGACGTGGCCGCGGTCTCTGTCCGCCTCCGGTCTGTCTGCCTATTCGTTCAGGTCGGGCGCGCGCCGCGAGAGCTGGCCGCGTGCCTGCCACCGCCACACCAGGAGGCCGACCATCGCCAGGACAAGGAGCGGCAATGCGCTGACCGCTCCTTCCAGAACGGCCCCCGTGACCTGGATGGCGTTGTTCCACCCACCCCCGATCCCGCCGCTGACTGGGTTGGGCGGAGTGACGCGAACCACCGAGATGCCACGTTCGGTCATGTGAACGGTGGCGGTGGCGAGCTCGACCGAGGCGGACAGGACGTTGAGCTGGCCCTGGTCAGTGTCCACCTCCGTCTGGACCGCCTCGATCTGTTGTTCGAGATTGGTGATGTCGGTGATCGACGTCGCCTTGGCGAGCAGGCTGTCCAGTGCAGCGAGATGGGCGTGCGCCGATGCCAGACGCGCGTTGACGTCGACGAACTGCGCGGTGTGGTCGATGGCCGAGAAGTTGATGGACGACGCGACGAAGCTGGTCGGCATGCCGTTGAGGAAGTCGGCGATCTTGGCCGCGGGCACCTTGAGGGTCACCGCCCCGCTCACGATCCGGCCGCCCGCATCCGGTTCCGTCGAGGAGCTGACCACATAGCCGCCAAGTCCCACGGCTTGGCTGATGACGCCCTCGAAGGATGCCAGGAAGCTCCGCGGAGGCACGGTGTACGAGGCGCTGACCGATCGCTCGATGTCCGAGCTGGGCGGCGTGCCGACGATGATGGTCGTGGCCAGGCTGTTGGGAGCGGCACCCGGCGCCTTGGTGGCGGTGGAGTAATCCGCGCCGGGTACTCGGGCCGCCGCCTGTCCGTTCATGACGGCACTGCTGGACGCGCCCGGAGCGGACGCACATCCGGCCAGCGCTGCTGTCGCAAAGAGGCCTGCGGTGATCAGACGGAGGTGCATGGCGATCTCCTACGGGATGCCGGGCGCGGACAGAGTGGCGAAGATGTGACCGGTGGCTGCGTCCACGAGCACCAGCACGGTGCCGGCTGAGGGAATCGTCGGAGGGGTCAGCAGCCTCGCGCCCGTGCGCACCCCGCCTTTGATGGGCACATCGACGATCCAGCAGAGACAGGTGTTGGGCCGCAGACTGCCCGCAACCCGCGCCCACGCGAGGACGGCGGTCCCGGGGGCGTCGGCGTTGGGCTGCGACGCCGCCGCGGCTACCTGCGCCTGAGCGGGGCTCACTTGTGCGCTCCCACGCCCGACAGGCGGAAGCAGGATGTCGCCGAACTGGGCGAGCCGGGAGGTGTCAACGCCTGGGTACGGGATGGTCGACGCCGTGTACGAGGCGCCGCCGTTGGCCGGGGCCGCGGCGGCGGAGCGCGAGGCGGATGTGCTGTCGTAGGAACCGTGGCGCAACGAGATGATGGCGACGACCAGCCCGGCGGTGGCGAGAGCAGCTCCGCCGCTGCCAAACAGCGTGGTCAAGGAATGGCGCCGCGAACGGCGCCGCGCCCGCATCGTGCGCGCGCTCATCTCGCCAACGCCGCGAGGCAGCTCGACGTCGGTGGTGATGGCGAAGTACCGCTGGAGCTCGGTGGTCAGCTCTGGCAGCGACATCATCGGTTGTTCAGACATGAGCCATCTCCTTGCGCATCGACGCCAGCGCGCGGGCCAGGTGCGTGCGGACGGAGCCGGCGCCGCACGTCATCAGGTCGGCGCATTCGTCGATCGAGTAGCCGTGGTGGTAGTGCAGAAAGACGGCGGCCCGCTGCTGGGGTGAGAGCTTTCGGTAGCTGCGATCGAGGTCGACCAGGCGACCCTCGAAGCGCGGATCCGCGGCGGCCGCGTCCTCTTGGCGCGGCGCCGTGGCAAAGCCTCGAAGTCGAAGACCCTTGCGCCGGTTGATGCAGTGGTTGACGCAGATCCGGACGAGCCAGGTGGAGCGGGCATCCTCGTTGCGCAGGCTGCTCCAACTCTTCCAGGCCTTGAACATCGCATCCTGGAGGGCGTCCTCGGCCTCGGCGTGATCCCGGAGGATCGAATACGCGATGCCATACAGGCGGCGTCGTTCAGTGCTCAGCAGGGCGTCGAAGCCCGCCGCCGCGTCCGCGGTGCGCGGAGTGGCTGGCATCATGAGAGTCTCCTGCGCGGTCTCCACACGAGAATAGACAGCCGGCACGGCTGCTTTACTGACACCCCACCAGACCGATTCCGCTCAGCGGCGGCGGGCGTAGCCCCTCTGTCGGCGCTGGGGGCGAGGCTGCTCCGCCGCCACAGCAGCCGCCTCCGCCTCAGGATCTTCGATGCGCCGGCGCAGACCGGTGAGGCGGTCGCGAAGCTCGGCTGCGCGTTCGAACTCGAGGTCGCGGGCCGCGCGCTTCATCTCCCGCTCCACCTCCTTGGCCAGACGGAGCAGCTCATCGGGCGGAAGCCCGGCGGACTCTTGGAAATCGGCGGCGTGGGCGTTCAAGTCCTCGCGGTGCGTCTCCATCTGGTACACCGCCTTGACGATCGACAGCGGCGTGATGCCGTGCGCCTGGTTGTGAGCCGTCTGGACGGCACGGCGACGGTCGGTCTCGGCGATCGCGTGGTCCATCGCCTCTGAGCGCGAGTCGGCATACATGACGACGTGGCCGTTGATGTTGCGCGCCGCCCGGCCGATCGTCTGGATCAAGGAGCGGTAGCCGCGCAGGAAGCCCTCCTTGTCGGCGTCGAGGATGCCGATGAAGGAGACCTCGGGAAGGTCGAGACCCTCGCGCAGAAGATTGATGCCGACGAGCACGTCGAAGACGCCCAGGCGCAGATCGCGGATGATCTCGACCCGTTCCATGGTGTCGATGTCACTGTGCAGGTAACGGACCCGGACGCCCGCCTCGCGCAGGTAGTCGGTGAGGTCCTCGGCCATCTTCTTGGTGAGGGTGGTGATCAGGCAGCGCTCCCTGCGCTCCACGCGCCGAGCGATCTGGGCCAGCAGGTCGTCGATCTGACCCTCGGAGGCCTTCACCTCCACGGTGGGATCGACCAGGCCGGTGGGCCGGATGATCTGCTCGACAACCTGCTGAGCGTGGGCCTCCTCGTACGGTCCCGGGGTCGCCGTGACGTAGATGACCTGGTCCACCATCGAGTCCCATTCGGCGAACGTCAGCGGCCTGTTGTCGAGCGCAGACGGCAGCCGGAACCCGTACTCCACGAGCGGGATCTTGCGCGAGCGGTCACCTCCGTACATGCCACCGATCTGGGGCACGGCGACGTGGGACTCGTCCACCACCACGAGCGTGTCGTCGGGAAGGAAGTCGAGCAGACAGAAGGGCCTCTCGCCCTCCGCGCGCCCGCTGAGGTGACGCGAATAGTTCTCGATACCGGCACACGTCCCCGTCTCCTGCATCATCTCCATGTCGAAGTTGGTGCGCTGCAGCAGCCGCTGCGCCTCGAGCAGGCGTCCGCGCGATTCCAGTTCCGCGACGCGTGCACCCAGCTCCTCACGGATGCGCTCGAGCGCGCCCTTCATCTGCTCCGCCGGGGTGACGTAGTGCGACGCGGGAAAGACGGTGAACTCGTCGCGCTGGGCGAGGATCTCGCCGGTCAATGGGTCGAATTCCTTGATGGACTCGATCTCGTCGCCGAAGAACTCGATGCGGGTGGCCACCTCCTCGTACGCGGGCTGAACGTCGAGCACGTCACCGCGCACGCGGAAGCGCGAACGGCCGAAGTCCATGTCGTTGCGCGAGTACTGCAGGTCGGCGAGCTTGCGCAGCAGGATGTCTCGCCGCCAGCTCGACCCGCGCTCCACCTTCAGCGATTCGCCGAGATAGTTCTCTGGGGAACCGATGCCATAGATGCACGAGATCGACGCCACCACGATGACGTCGCGCCGGGTCAGCAGCGCGCGGGTGGCGCTGTTGCGCAGCCGGTCGATCTCGTCGTTGCGCGACGAGTCCTTCTCTATGTAGGTGTCGGTGCGCGGGATGTACGCCTCCGGCTGGTAGAAGTCGTAATAGGAGACGAAGTACTCCACCGCGTTGTTGGGGAAGAACTCCCGGAACTCCGCCCAGAGCTGCGCTGCCAGCGTCTTGTTCGGGGAGAGCACCAGCATGGGTCTCTGCAGCCGCTCCGCGAGGCGGGCGACGGTGAAGGTCTTGCCCGATCCGGTGACACCCATCAGGGTCTGCTCACGCAGGCCCGCGTCGACTCCGTGGTGGAGCGCTTCGATCGCCTCGGGCTGATCGCCTGCGGGCTCGAACGACGAGACGATCTCGAGGGCTGGCACGAACTCAGTCTACCGGCATGGTCGGTGGCGTCAGCGCCGGTCCTCAGGGCGGCCCGTTGACACCCCACGCACCTCCGCGTACACCTCTTCGAGGCGGCGTCCGATCCGCTCCCAGGAATGTGCCGAGCGCACGCGCTCGCGGCCCGCATGCGCCAGTTCGTCGCGGCGCTGCGGGTCGTCGATGAGGCCGACGCACACTCGCACCATGGCGCCTTCGTCGTTGGGGGTGACCAGCAGGCCGGCCTCGCCGACGGCATCGCGAAGACCGTCGACGTCGTAGCCCACCACCACCGCCCCCTGCGCCTGTGCCTCCAGCGCCACAAGCCCCAGCCCCTCGTACAGTGAGGGCACGAGCACGATCGACGCACGAGCGTACTCGGCGGTCAGCGGTCCGTCATCGAGGCGGCCGGCGACCTCGACGCCGGCGACGCCGTCGCCCAAGCGCCGCACGTCCGCATCCAGGCTGCCGCCACCCGCGACAACGCCGATGACGCCCGGACGCTGGGCGATGACGTCGCGCATCACTGCGATGGCCGCCAGCACCCCCTTCTGCGGCTCCCATCGCCCGACGAACAGCAGCCGAACCGCGTCGCGCGACGCCGGCGGGGCGTCGGGCACGTCGACGCCGGGCGGGAGCACCTCGATGTGGTCGCCGCGCACCCCGAGGCCACGCACGGCCGTCGCCGTCGACGCCGAGATGGCGAGCACCATCGCCGCTTGGCGATACGCTCGCGCTTCGAGTGGCGAGAGGACGCGCCGCAGCGAGCCACGCCCGTGGGCCATGCGGTAGGTGTGATTGGCCGTGTAGACGAGTGGCACGCCGATCCTGCGCAGGACCAGCACACCGCCTGGGCCGCCAAGAGCGTGCACGACCTCCGGCGCGGTCGCGGTGATCAGCTGCGGGCGGCGATTCACGTGGATGGAGAAGTCGAGTGGCGCCCGCCCGGTGAGGCGTGGGTAGCTCAGCGCGTGGTCACCGCGACCCGCGATGGTGCTCACCTCATGCCCGCGCGCGGAGAGCGCCGCCCGCATGCCGCGCACCTCGACGCCCTGGCCGCCAAGTGGAGGCTCGTCGTCGTAGCTGACGAAGGTGACGCGCGTCATCGCTGACACGAGGGGCACCACACCGTGGTGCGCCCGGCGATGGTGGCGTGACGCAGGGAGGTGCCGCAGCGCAAGCAGGGTTGGCCGCCGCGACCGTACACCTGGAGCCGCTCCTGGTTGCCGCCCTTGGCGTTCCACAGGTCGCGGTAGTCGTCGATGCTGCTGCCGCGGTTGCGGATGGCCGAGTGCAGCACCGCGGGAATGGCGGCGTGCAGGGCGGCACGCTGAGCGCGGGTGAGGGTGTGGCAGCGACGCCCCGGGCGCACGCCGGCGAGGTGGCACGCCTCGTCAACGTAGATGTTGCCGAGCCCGGCCACACCGCGCTGGTCGAGCAGCGCCGCCTTGACGCTGCGCGTCGTCGAGCGCAGCACCGAGTCGAGCCGGGCTGTGGTGAAGTCGTCGGACAGCGGCTCCACCCCGAGCTGCGGCAGAACGCGGGACGTCTCGAGGATGGCCCGGGCACCGAGCAGGATGCGACCGAATCGGCGGGCGTCGTGGTAGCGCAGCTCGCGGCCGTCGTCGAGGAGCGCGCGCAGGTGGGTGTGGCGGGCCGGCTCCGCACCCGCATCGCACACCACCACGTGGCCCGTCATGCCGAGGTGGAACACCAGGTCGTCGCCGCCGTGCAGCGCACAGAGGATGAACTTGCCACGCCGCGTCACTGCGTCGATCCGCTGTCCGGGCAGGACCGCGGCGAAGACGGCGGGGACAGGGAAGCGCAGTACCTGTGGATGGCCGAGCGCCACCGACATCACCCGCCGTCCCACCACCGCGGCGCGGAGGTCGCGCGCCACCGTCTCGACCTCAGGAAGCTCCGGCACTCGCCGTCTCGCGAAGCGGTGTCATCTCCTGCCAGTTCAGTCCGACCTTGACGTCGACAACCAGCGGGACGACGAGCTCGGCCGCGCCGCCCATGGCGTCGCGAACCAGGGCGACGGCGCGATCCACCTCGTCATTCGGGCACTCCAGGACCAGTTCGTCGTGGACCTGCAACAACAGGCGCGAACGCACCTCCGCGTCGCGCAGCGCTGCGTCGCAGCGGATCATCGCCAGTTTCATGATGTCCGCGGCCGCTCCCTGGATGGGCATGTTGACCGCCATCCGCTCGGCCGCGCCGCGGAGCTGGCGGTTGGCGGCGCGGATGTCGGGCAGGTGGCGACGCCTGCCCATGAACGTCTCCACCCATCCCCATTCGCGTGCGTGCATGCGAGTGCGTTCGAGATAACGGGTGACGGCAGGGAAGCTCGTGAAGTACCTGTCGATGAAGACGCGGGCCGATTCCTGGTCCATGCCCGTGTCGCGTGCCAGGCCGAAATCCGACAGCCCGTAGACGACGCCGAAGTTGACCACCTTCGCGATGCGCCGCTGGTCGGGCGTCACCGCCTCTGGTGCGACGTCGTACACCTCGGCGGCAGTGCGGCGGTGGATGTCCTCGCCGCGCTCGAAGGCCGCGATCAGGTCTGGCTCGCCGCTGACGTGGGCGAGCACGCGCAACTCGATCTGTGAGTAGTCGGCGCTGACCAGTTGCTGGCCGTCATCGGCGACGAAGGCGTGCCGGATGCGCTGGCCCCATGCGGTGCGCACCGGCACGTTCTGAAGGTTGGGATCTGCGGAGCTGAGGCGCCCGGTGGTCGCCACCGCCTGGTTGAACGAGGTGTGGACACGGCCGTCCGCCGCACAGAGCAGTGGCAGCGCGTCGACGTAGGTGCTCTTCAGCTTGGTGAGCTGGCGCCACTCGAGGATGACGTCGACAACCGCGTGTTCGCCGCGCAGCGACTCCAGGCTGTCGGCATCGGTGCTGCGACCGGTCTTGGTGCGCCTGCCGGCTGCCAGGCCGAGGTTGTCGTACAGAAAGGCCGCGAGTTGCTGGGTTGAGCCGGGGTTGAAGGTGTACCCGGCAGTCTCGGCGACGATGCCCTCGAGCTCGCCGATGCGCTGGTGCAGCTCTGCGGAGAGCCGGCCGAGTTCATCGCAGTCAACGCGGATGCCGACGCGTTCCATCGCCGCCAGGATCGGCACCAGCGGCATCTCGAGGTTGTCGAAAAGCGCGCGCAGCGTTCCTTCGGCGAGTTGCGTCTGCAATGCGGCGCGAACGGGCGGCACCATCGCCACCCAATTTCCGTAGTACGCGGCCGCCTCCTCCACCGGCACTTCGGCCACGTTGCGCCGCGCCCGGCCACTGCCGAGCAGCGCGTCCTCAGGCTGCTCCGTCAGCCCGCAGAGATCGTGCGCAAGCACGGTCAGCGACGGCACTCGGGTCCGCGTCGTGATGCACAGGTAGGCGGCGAGCATGCAGTCGAAACCGAGCCCGGCCAGTTCCGCGCGGCGCGCGCCCCAGGCGAGGAGCTCCTGCTTGAGGTCGTAGCCGTGCTTGGCGACGGAGCCGTCGGTGAACAGCCCGACCAGCGCGTCGAGGACAGCGTCGGTGGCATTGGCACCCACGTGGCCGATGGGGATGTAGTAGGCGGGATCAGGAGCGGTCATCGAGCAGAGAGCCACCCCGATGACCTCGCCGCGACGGGCGCTGCCGTCGATGATGCTGCGCACGGCGATGTCGCCTCGCTCGCGCAATCGCGCGGCCATCTCCTCCGCCTGGGCCACGTCATCGACGATCACCGCCTCCACCGCGGCGGGGACGGCATCCAGGTTCAGGGTCCCCTGGCCACCCGGAGCCGGTCCGAGCCCAGTCGGCGATGGCGACGGTGTCTCCGTCCCGTAGGTGGGGATGCGTGAGAGCAGCGAGCGGAACTCGAGACGATCGAAGACAGCGTGGATGGCCTCGTCGTCGTGAGGGCCGAGACGGGAGCCCTCGATGTCCAACGCGATATCCATGTCGAGCTGGATGGTGGCCAGCTGCTTGCTGAGCCGCGCCTGGTCGGCGTGGTCGGTGAGCAGTCGCTTGACCTTGCCCTCCTTCATGGTGGGCACAGCCTCGAGGATCGCCTCCAGCGTTCCGTGCTCCTGCACCAGGCTCATCGCCGTCTTGTCACCGATGCCGGGGACGCCCGGGATGTTGTCGGAGACGTCACCGCGCAGCGCCTTGAAGTCCACCACCAGCGGGGGGGCGAACCCGTAGCGTTCGAAGACGCGGTCCACGTCGTAGACGATGGTGTCGGAGATACCGCGGCGATTGGCAAAAACCCGCACGTGGTCGGTGACCAGTTGCAGGGCGTCGAGATCGCCGGTCACTATGATCACGTCGAGTCCGGCATTCTCACCCTGCACGCTCAGGGTGCCGATGACGTCATCGGCCTCGAAGGTGGGGACCTCGATGATGGGGATGCCCAACGCCTCGACCACCTCCCGGCACCAGGGGAACTGGGGAATGAGGTCCTCGGGCGTGGGCCTGCGACCCGCCTTGTAGGTGGCGTCCTGGTCGTGGCGGAAGGTGCGACCGGGTGGATCGAAGGCGGCCACCGCGTGCGTCGGCCGGTGGTCACCGAGAGCCTTGAGCAGCATCGAGGTGAAACCGTAAGCGGCGTTGGTCACCTCACCGCGGCTGTTGGTCAGCGCCGGCATCGCAAAGAACGCGCGGTACACCAGCGAGTGGCCGTCGATGAGCAGCAGGGTGTCGCGTTCCACGGCAGGCTATGGTACGCAGCATGGAGGCCAGCCTCGAGCTCGTCCGCGGCGACATCGGCTTCAGCGCGGCTCATTTCTCGATCCACCAGGGCCACAGCGAACGTCTCCACGGACACAACTACCTGGTCAGGTTGTGGGTCCGCGGCACGGTCGATAGGGAGGGCACCGTTGTCGATTTCTCCGCGCTCAAGTCGGTGCTCCGCGCCCTCTGCGCTGAGCTCGATGAGCGCATGCTGGTGCCGACACGGTCGCCGCGCATACAGGTCGAGGAGACGGCCGACGGGGTGGTCCTCACCGAGGGATCCCGCCGCTTTCTCATCCCTCGCGGCGACGCCGTGCTCCTGCCTCTGGTGAACACCACCTGCGAATGTCTCGCCGCCCACCTGCTCGGGGCGGTCCGTGAGCGCCTCGGAAGCAGCGACTACCGGCTCCAACTCCTTGTCGAGGAGACCCCTGGACAGGGCGCCCGCGTCTCCGAGTGACCTGAGCGGGGTTTCGTGGGGGCTGGCCTACCCAGCGCTATCATCGAGGCATGGCCGATCTCATCGAGATGACCGTCGACAGCATCCGGGTCCACATGCCCACGGGCCAGCACGTGGTCATCCTGAAGGAGAAGACCGCGGAACGGTACCTGCCGATCTGGATCGGCATCAACGAGGCCAACGCGATCGCCCTGAAGATCACTGGGATGACCCCGGAGCGCCCCATCACCCACGACCTCCTGGCCAACATCCTGGGCGCTGTCGACATCAACGTCGACCGCATTGTGGTGACCTCGCTGGCCAACGAGGTGTTCTACGCGCGCATCCTGGCCCATGCGGACGGCCGTCAGATGGAGATCGACTCCCGCCCCTCCGACGCCATCGCCGTGGCGGTGAGGGTGGGGGCGGGCATCTTCGTCGCCACCGAGGTGCTCGACCGCGCCGGGGTGCTCCCCGAGCTCGACCACGAGGGCGAGATCGGCGAGACGGACGAGGAGAGCACCGAGCGCCTCGCCAAGATCCGCGATTGGGTCAATGAGCTCAATCTTCCCGACCTCGGCGGCGAGAGTCCGCTCTCGCAGAGCTGACAGGAGCGCGTTCACAGGAGGTCGGCGCAGATCTCCACGGAGTCGACGAGGTGACGCGATCCGAGGAAGTTCCTCTGGACGCGAGCCTTAGCCTGCTGACCGATGGTCCGCTGCCGCTCGGGAACCATCACGTCGGGGTCGGGGGTGCCACCGGCGTGGCGCTCGGCGTGGGTAACGGACGCGCCGTCGGAGTGGGCGTGGCAGCGGTTGTCGGCGTGGCACTGGGACCGGTGCTCGGGCTGGCCGACGCCCCCGGGCTCGCCGACGCCGAGGGTGAGGCGGCGGGCGTCGGGCTGGGGGTGGGCCCGATGCCGAAGTTGGTCACCACGCTGCCGATGCGCGGGAGATCCTGCTGCGAGGGGGAGAACGGTGCGCGGTCGCTCGGCGAGGACACCACCAGGGCTGCGACGGCGGCGGCCGCCACCAACGAGGTCAGGCCCACCGGGACGACGAGAGCGCTCCTCCGCCAGGCCGGGCGATCACCCGTGTTCTGCGGCGAGCGCGCGTACGCCTGACGCTCGGGAGTGAGGATGATGCCCTCGGCCGCCATGCTCGCCCAGGGTGCGTTTGAATACACGAACCCTTCGAAGAACAGCAGCAAACCGAGCACCACCGTGGCCAGCCCCGGGGAGCGGAGAAGCATGGCGGCGCCACCCAGGATGGCGGCCACGGTCAGGACCGTCTCCGCGCGCGAGGCGCGCAGTGCGGACAGCAGCGATCCGCCCTCCTTGCTCTTGGGTGTCCGCAGGAACTCCGCGTGCTTTTGGATCAGCCCGCGCAGACAGGCGAGGGTCACGACCCACGACAGTGCGAACCAGACGCGGAGGGCGCTGAGCGAGTCGGCATACGTGGTGTGGCAGGCACGTCGCATCGCCCAGAGCGCACGCATCACCCCAGTGGCCGCGAAGGCCAGCGGGATCGCCAGCACCGCGCCGGTCAGCTGCCGCACCGGCAGTCGCTGGTGTAGGGAGGTCGCCAGCGCCGTGGCCAGAAGCAGGAAGGTGAAGATGGCGGTGAGCACCTCCGCAAACCACTGCACGCTGCCGAGCAGGTAGTGGATGCGCTGGCCAACGGTCAATCGCAGCCGGTGCCGGGCCAGGGGGATCAGCTCGCGCCAGTGGAACTTGAGGATCTGGATGCCGCCTAGTGGTCCGTCGTCGATTTGATCTGGTGGAGCGCGACGCGACCACGCTGGACC
>DAINCY010000045.1:0-14646 GCA_036732145.1 Candidatus Dormiibacterota bacterium | reverse complement strand
TCAAGGAATTGGTCAAGGTGCGCGAGGAAGGCCTTGCAGTCAACAACGAGGAGCTCGCCTACGGCCTGCGCTCCATAGCAGCGCCGATCCGGGATCGGTCGGGCGAAGCAGTCGCCGCCATCAACCTGGCCGTTCATGGCTCGATGGGAGCAACGTCGATGCGCGATGTCGTGGGTGGGCTCTCGCCTGCACTGCGCCGCACCGCCACCGCGATCTCGCGCCGTATGGGCTACGTCAGTGCGTCCGCCTGAGGTCGTGCTTGTCGAGGCTGGCTGGAGGACGTTCCGGCCATAGGTGGTTCGCCGCATCGACTCTTGTGTTGTCAGGGCCTCTCGAGGGGGCCGGGCAGGGCCGCCTCCGCGCGGGCGATCAGCGTCTGCTCCTGACGCCGGAGAACGAGCAACAGGGTGACAACTACGACGACCGCCACGCCGGCGAGAGCGAGATTCACGGGCCCGCTGAGCTTGTTGATTCGGTCGCCCACAAGATACGCACCCACCCCATACACAGTCGCCCAGACGATCCCACCAGAGGCGTTGAACACGAGGAAGCGGAGCCAGGGCATGCGCGCGGTACCGGCCAGGAAGGCTGCGTAGGTGCGCAGCACGGAGACGAATCGGCCAAAGAAGACCACCTTGCCCCCGTGCCTTTGGAAGAGGTAACGAGCCAGCTTGACGCGACCTTCGTGCAGGCGGATGTAGTGCCCGTATCGCAGGAGGAGCCGGTACCCGCCCCAGTGACCGATACCGAAACCGATGTTGTCGCCGATGATCGCCCCGGCGGCCGCCACCACGATGATCACCCCGATGCTGAGCTGATGACTGGCGCCCGCATACAGCGCCGCCGCGACGAGCATCGTCTCCCCCGGAAAGGGGATGCCCAGACTCTCGATGGCCACGAAGCCGAAGACCGCGGCATAGCCGAACCGTCCGAGCAGATCATCGACAAAGCTCGTCGCGAGGACCATGGCTCCTGATGCTAGGCGGACCGGACGGGAGTGAGGGTCGCCGGAGCCTCGGTGTGCCGAAGTACGACGACCCCTCGATCAGTCGCCGGATTCGTGTTCGCCAGCGGGGACCAGATCGCCGTTGTGTTCGGCTTCGACGACGAACTCAGCGAATTTCGGCTCCTCGCTGATGTCGATGTCCTTGGCTCCGCTCATGGTGATGCTTCCGTTGAGCGTTGCGCCGTCCTCCACGATGAGTCGTCCGGCGGTGGCATCGCCTTGGAGTGTGCCGGAGCCGCTCAGAGAGAGGCGCTTGGTGCTGGTGACGTTCCCCTTGACCTGGCCGCGAATGTCGACGTTGCGGCCCTCGACGGTGGCCACCACTGTCGCCGACGCCTCGACGACCACATCGCCGACCGCGAAGATCTCACCGTCGACTGTTCCATGAATCGTGACACCGCTTTCGGTGCGCAATGTGCCCTTCAGAGAGTCGTGTGGACCGAGCACAATGGGACCACTGGCAGCACCGGTGTTGTTGCGCTGGCGCCCGGTACGGACACCTACCGACTCAATAGCCATCCCTTTCCTCCGTCAGCGTGGGAACGGCCCGAGTGAGGGGGTGCTCTCCCGCCGTTCGATACGATTGTAGCGTTGCCGGCAGACCGACCGGAGTATGAGGATGGGCAGGCCAAACTCACGCGAAACCACTGGCTATGACCGCGCGCTCCTGGCCTTCCTCGACACGCTCCCCGAGGATGACGAGCAGTGGGGAGGAGGGCTGCACCTCGAGGTTGCCACCCGCCTCGCCGGTCTCGCCCGGCCGGAGATCGGCGACGTGTGCCTCGACATCGGAGGCGGAGCGGGGATCGTCGCCTCGGCGCTGAGTGAGGCGGTCGGGCCGGGTGGGTCGGTCGTGAGCCTTGACGCCAGCGAGCGATCCATCGAGATGGCGCGCTCCCGCGCGGCCGGCAACACGCACCTCATGAAGATGAGCGGGGACGATGTCGTGTTTCGGGACCACACCTTCGATGTGGTTGTTCTGTCTCGGTCGATCGCGTACGCCTCCGATGCCTACGCGGTCATCGGCGAAGCAAGCCGCACGCTCAAGATGGGTGGACGACTGGTGCTCTTCTGCCGCCGCCGTGGCCTGGCCACACGCGCAGAGCAGGCTTTCCTCGATGAGCTGGCCGCGTTCGTGCAACAACACCTGGTCAATCTGCCCGACCAATTTCTCGGGTATCCCGGGTGGGCCGATCGACGCGAGTTGGAACTCGTGCTGAGAACGGCGGGACTGGACGACATCACCTTTGGCGATGTGGTGACGGGTGGACGGGCAGGCGATGCCGCTGAATGGAACCGCGAGATGATGCGGTGCTGGCCGGCCGCCCGCATTCTGGTTGGGGCGCTGGCTGGGAGGAAGCGACTGCAGTTCGAGGAGCAGATTGAGCGAGTCATGAGAACGCTGGGGGACGAGGCCTTCCGTTACCACCATCCCTATCTCCTGGCGACAGGGATCCGGGCTCGGGATTGGCCACCGACGACCCTCGACCGGCGGCCTTCGAACCCGGGCGGCGTCAGCGCCGTCAGCACGTTCCCGTCATAGAAGGACGCATAGCTTGGGCAGCGGGCAGACGTGAGACGGGGGCGGTGCCCAGTCATCGCTCAGCCGTCGACGACCAATCCCTTCAAGGGCCCGAGAAGGCGCCCGGAACGGCGGGACGCGCTCGGCAGCCTCCGCAGTGGCGCGCTTCCGCCGTCGCCGCTGAGCAGCGGGCGCCAGGACTCCTCGACGACCGCAAGGGCATCCGACCCGATGCAGTTCTCGCCGAGGTGTTCACTCCAGAGTCGCTCGCGGACGTTTCGTGCCAGCGTGGCGTCGTCGGTGACGAGGTTGACCTCGGTGTCGTTGAAGAGCGAGTGCTCATTGAGGTTTGCCGATCCGACGGTGAGCCACGCGTCATCGACGACAGCGATCTTGGCGTGCACGTAGACAGGCGGATGAAGTCGTCCTGGGGGGCCGATGGTGCCCACGAGCAGGCGCTTGTGACGATCGGCCTCGATGAGGACACCGAGCTGCCCGCGAGTGTCGTCGTTGCCGTTGTTCGGCCGGCTGGGCAGCACGATGCAGAGGCGGAAGTCAGTCGTCGGCGGCTGCAGAAGCTTGTGGCGCAGCACCGCGACGACCTCCGCGCTCCACAGGAATTGGTTTTCCAGATAGATGAGGCGGCGCGCGCCCCGCAGCGCGCCGAGGTATGCCTCGAGAATGCCGAACTCCCCGCCCGCGAGCTCGGGGTACGTGTGCTCGGGCACAGTCCGGACAATTTGCACACGGCTCGGTCCGGCTGGGGAGAGCGCCTCCGGCGGCGACAGTCGCTCTCCGGTGGTTGCCGTCCACCGCATCCCGAAGTGGGCGACGATGTCCGCAACCGCGGGGCCGGTGAGCAAAGCGGCGGCGTCGTGCCATCCCAGCGTGCTGCTCTCATCGTGGGGAGCGTTGTCAAACCTGTCACCGCCCAGGTCGGTGAGATCGATGCCGCCGATGAAGGCCATCGTGCCGTCGACGATGACCAGCTTCTCGTGATGGCAGTGCAAGGGCCGATTGCGCTTGTCAAGGGCGCCGCGGCTGCGCGTGCCCGTGACCAGCGCCGCGAGGGCGCGCGCGGCCTCAGGGCGGGTGGGGTGGAAGAGGCGAGCCGGCGCTCCGGCCCAGATCAGGACGCAGACGTCGACGCGCTCGGCGGCCTCCGCCAGCAGGTCGCGCAGCGTGACAGCGCTCGGCTCGCGTTCCACGGCGAAGCTGGGACTGATCGCCCAACCGGCGATGTGGACCGATGAGCGCGCGGACCGCACGGCGGCGGCGATGGCCGGAAGAGCCTCCGCGCCGTCGATGAAGACCTCCACCCGGTTGCCGTCTCGCGGTGCAGCCCCGCCTGCCGCCCAGCCGCCGGTCTCGCCGGCTGCCAGCGCGTGGCTCCAACCGTTGCGTGCCAGACGCCGGGCGTGGTGCCGGCGCGTGGCGCCCTCGATGACGGTGCCGACGCTCGTGTCAATTCTGCTCAGGACATCAGCAAGCACAGTGCCGTAGGGTACCCGCCGACATGGACCTGACCGACCGGCTGCGGGCTTGGACGCACCACCGCCAGCGGCTGAGCGACAAGGCTCCGACGGCGATGGAAGCGCTCAGCTCGGTGGTGGCCGTCTACAGCGCGCACCCCACAGCCCCGCTGGCGCTGGGGGCGCGGGTTGTGGGAATGACCGCCGAGGACTTTCGGGAGCTGGACCGTCGCCGCGAGGCGCTGCGGATTCCGGGGATGCGCGGCTCCCTGTTCCTGGCACCGCGCGATACCGCGGTGCGCGTCTTCGCGCCATTTGTCATGAGCACCGCGCGGGTGATGACCCGTCTGCGGCGCGGACGCATGACCGAGGACGAATACGCCGCGGCTGCCGCCCGGGTGGTCGCGACGGCAACGACGCCCCTGCTCCCGCGCGAACTGCAGGAGGCGGCCGGGGTGAAGGGTGCGGACATGAGCCTCCTTCTCCGGACCATCCGCGGGCAGGGCCGGTTGCTTGCCGTCTCAGAGGGCAGCCTGCGCGCGGCAACGCTCCGGTACGTCGCCACCGAGTGCTGGGCGCGCGGTAGCCTGCAGGCGGCCGATGCAGACGCGGCGCTCGTGGAGCTGGCCGGCGATTACCTGCGCGCGTATGGACCGGCGCGGGTGGCGGATTTCGCCTGGTGGACCGGAGTGGCCAAGAATGTGGCCGCTCGAGCGCTCAGAGCGCAAGAGACCGTCGACCTTGGTGCCGGACTGCTGCTCCCGAACGGCGATGAGCAACCGTTCGCGGCGGTCACACCCCGCAGCGGAACAGTTGACCTCCTGCCCAAGTGGGATCCGTACACCATGGGTCACGCGCCCGACGGTCGTGCGCGCCTGGTGCATCCGCACAATCAGCGGCGGATCTATGTGCAGAAGGGCGTGGTCGCACCTGGCCAGCCGAATGTGGGCCTGCCGGGTGATGGCTACCCGGTCGTGCTGATCGACGGACAAGCCGTTGGGACGTGGAGCGTCACGCTGAAGGGGACCGCTTGCGAGCTGTTCGACAGCATCGGCCTCGCGACGCGCAGGCGGCTGGATGAGCGCCTCGCCGCCGCCGCCGCCTTGCTGGCGGGCTAGTGCACGGGAAAGCTACGCCGGCGGCGTGTCACCGTTCGGACTGTCACCCATGATCCGCTCGAAGGCAGCCTGGATGACGGCGTAGCACTCGCATGACACCGCTTCCAGCTCCTGGCGATCGAGAATCGTCACGCGCCCTCGGTGATAGCGGATCAGCCCAGCGGCTTGGAGAACGCCCATCGACAGCGTGACCGTGGCGCGGCGAGAACCAAGCATCTGGCCGAGGAACTCGTGCGTGATATCGAAAACATCATGCCCCACCCGGTCGTGGCTCATGAGCAGCCATCGGCTCAGCCGCTCCTCGTTGGAGTGCATCCGGTTGCAGGCGGCCGCCTGTGCGATCTGGCTGAACAGCGCCTGCGTATAGCTCTGCACGACGTCCCGAACGAGCTTCTCCCTTGCAAGCTCCCCGAGGAACGCGACGGCGTTCATCCGCAGCGATGTGCCGGCCACCTGGGAGATGGCTCGCACAGCCAGTGAGCCGCCGTCGCGCAACGGCACCCCGACGATTCCCTCGTTGCCGATGGTGGCAACCTCCACGATGTTGCCATCCTCAAGAGGAGTGACCAGCGAAATCACCCCGCTGACGGGGAAATAGACGTCGGTGATCACCTTGCCAGGCTCGAAGAGCACTTTCTTGACCGGCATCGTCACCGGGGTCAGCTGAGCAAGAAAACGCTGTCGCGCCTCGCTGGGCAGCGCCTGGAGGGGGAGGTTCTCAAGCTGATCGGCAGTGATTTCGTACATCAACTGGGCTCGTGATCCGTCTCTCATCGGCTGGGCCCACGCTCGTTGTGACGGCGCCGCCAGCCGACGGCATTATGAGGCGAAAGCCGCCGGAGGGAGCGACCCACCGCAGCCGGTCCCTGTCAGGACAGGGGGAGTCAGCCCAGCAGGCGACGCCACCACGGCAGCGCACGGATACGCTCCAGCTCCGCAGTGGCGGCGTCGGCCATCTGCATCTGCTGATGGAGGAGGCTGATGATCTCTCGCTCGCGGTCCCGAGCCTCGCCGGCCTCGCGGCGCCGCTCGGCCTGCTCGACTCCAGTGCGCTCGCGCCAGGTGCGAAGCCCGACGGTCAGCGTGGCGATGCGGCGGTCCTTGTCGGCGACGGACGTGCGCAGCCGGATCATCTCGACGAAGCTGTCGATGGCCTGCATCTGGAGAGCGAGGACCACCTGGGTGTCGTCCACTGTGGCGGGAGCGCGGCGCCCAGCCTGGCCGCTGGCAACCAGCTCGACGATGCGGTCGCGGGTGGCGTCGATGGACTCGGTGGGGCCGACGTGCAGAGCCATGGGATCTCCTGGAAGAACGTGAAGTGGGACGGAGAGATCTCGCTGAGCCAGACCGTACACCCCAACGGGCCTCAGTGCACGGGTTCGGGCCTCACGGGCCGGCGATGTCGCCGCTCTGGCCGGGGAACCCGCAGCGGGGACCTGTCGGGCGGCCCGCGACACCGTCCGCTACGCTCCCGAGCGTGACCGACCAGCTCGACGACTACTGCGCCGCCAACCAGCCGCGCTTCGTCGACGAGCTGATCGAGTGGTTGCGCATCCCCAGCATCTCCGCGCAACCGGAGCACGCCGCCGACGTCGGCCGCAACGCCGAACACCTCGCCGCGGCGGCGCGAGCGGCAGGGTTTTCCGCGGTGGAGGTGCTGGAGACCGCAGGCCATCCCGCCGTCTACGCCGAGCGGATCGTCGACCCGGCTCTCCCGACTGTGCTGGTGTACGGCCATCACGACGTCCAGCCGGTCGATCCACTCGACGAGTGGGTCTCTCCGCCGTTCGAGCCGCAGATCCGCGACGGCAACCTGCACGCACGCGGCGCGGTCGACGACAAGGGTCAGGTGTACATGCACCTCAAGGCCGTGGAAGCGCAGCTGCGCACGCGCGGAGAGTTGCCCGTCAACCTGCGACTGCTCGTGGAGGGCGAGGAAGAGATCGGTTCGGAGCACTTCGAGCAGCTGTTGGAGAGTGTGCGTGACCGCCTGACGGCTGATGTCGCGGTGATCTCCGACACCGGGATCTTCGCCCGCGGGGTGCCCTCGCTGACAGTGGGGCTGCGCGGGCTCGCCGGCGTCGAGGTGGAGGTGCGTGGTCCCAGTCTCGACCTGCACTCCGGCATGTTCGGCGGCGCGGTGCAGAACCCGGTCGAGGCGCTGGCGCGAATGCTGGCGTCGCTGAAGGACCCGCAGTCCGGCCGGGTGACCGTGCCCGGCTTTTACGACGACGTCGTCGAGCCGACCGACGTGGAACGCGAGGGGTACCGCTCATTGCCCTTCAAGGAGAGCGATTTTTGCGCCACTGCCGGAAACATTCCCGAAACGGTGGGGGAGGAGGGTTGGACGGTTCTTGAGCGCTGCTGGGTGCGTCCCACCGTCGAGATCAACGGGATCTGGGGTGGCTACCAGGGTCCGGGTGCCAAAACCATCATCCCCGCCCACGCCGGTGCCAAGATCAGCTGCCGCCTGGTCCCCGCCCAGAAGCCGGAGGTGATCGGCGAGCTGGTGGCCGATGCACTGCGCGCAGCCGTTCCACCCGGTGTCACCTGCGAGGTCACAGTCCGGCCAGGGGGAAACCCGGTGATCACCGCGGCGGACCATCCTGCGGTGCGCGCCGCGTCGCGGGCCATGGCCGCAGTGTTCGGCAGGGAGCCGGTGATCGTCCGCGAGGGCGGCTCGATTCCGCCTGTTGAGATTTTCCAGAGAGTGCTGGGCATTCAGTCGGTGCTTGTGGGGGTGGGGCTGCCTGATGACCACATCCACGCTCCCAACGAGAAGTTCGACCTCGGTCAGTACGCCATGGGCATCCGGGTACTTGCTCGGCTGTGGGACGAGATTGCGGAGGAGATGGGATGAGCATGCAGCCGCCACCTGATGGACCGAACCCACCGGAGGTGCCCTCGGTGCCCCCGGCCTACCCGGTGTCGCCATCCACCGTGCCGCAGACGGGCTACCCGGTGGCGGCTCCGTTGGCGACGTGGCGAGCACCGGGACCGGCGCCAGGGCTGGCGTACGCCGGGTTCGGCCGGCGATTCCTCGGCTACATCCTCGACGTCATCCTTCTTTTCGTGATCGAGGCCGTGGTCACCATCCCGCTGGTGTTCGTTCCGGTGATCAACTATTACCACGACCATCCCCCCGCAGCGGGTCAGACAGTGGTGACGCTGCCCACCGATCTCTCCAACCGATTCATCCTGCTCGGCCTCCTCGGGGCGGTGGTCAGCGCGGTGTACTTCGGCGGGCTGGTCGCCTGGCAGGGCCGCACGGTCGGCCAGCGCGCCGCGGGGACATTCGTGGTCCGTGTCGAGGATGGCGGCAGGTTGCCCATGGGCCGCGCGTACCTGCGCGCAGCGATCTTCTGGGTGCCAGGGGTGCTCGGCGTGCTGCCGGCGGCCGGACAGATCGCCGGCCTGGTCGCCCTGATCGGCCTGCTGTCGGTCGCCTGGGACCAGCGCAAGCAGGGCTGGCACGACAAGCTGGCACGGAGCCTCGTGCTCAAGAGGGTGCCGACGTGAGGGCCCCACGCATGAGGCTCAGGACCGTCGTCACACGGGATCGGCAGTGAGGGAAACTCTGGAGATGACCCAGATCGCGGAGGTCGACGCACTGGAGGTGCTCGATTCCCGCGGCAATCCCACGCTCGAGGTGAGGGTGCGCTTGGCCGGCGGCGCGTCCGGCACTGCGCTGGTGCCCAGCGGCGCAAGCACCGGCGTCCACGAGGCCGTCGAGCTGCGTGACGGCGATCCGTCCCGCTTCGGCGGCAAGGGAGTGCGCACGGCGATTTCCCATGTGGCCGACGTCATCGCCCCCGCGGTGATCGGGCTCGATGCGCTCGATCAGCGAGTCCTTGACACTGTTCTCATCGAGTTGGATGGCACCCCCAACAAGGGGCGGCTTGGAGCCAATGCCATCCTCGGGGTGAGCCTGGCGAGCGCGCGAGCTGTGGCCGCGGCGCACGGGGAGCCGCTGTATCGGCATCTTGGCGGGACTCACGCTCAGGTGCTGCCTGTGCCGCTGCTCAACGTGCTCAACGGCGGACTGCATGCCCAGACCAGCGTCGACTTCCAGGAGTTCATGCTCGCGCCGATTGGTTTCTCGACGTTCGCCGACGCTCTCCGTGCCGGCAGCGAGTGCTTCCACGCGCTGCGAGCTGTGCTGCGCGAACGCGGCGAGAACACCGGGCAGGGCGACGAGGGCGGCTTCGCGCCCAGCCTCCGGCACAACGAGGAGGCGGTCGAGGTCCTCATCCAAGCCATCTCACGCGCGGGCTATCGTGCGGGGGAGGATGTTGCCCTGGCGCTGGACCCTGCCGCCTCGGAGCTGTACTCGGACGGGCGCTACCACCTGCGCGGTGAGGGCCGGGTTTTGGAGCCGGCTGAGCTTGTCGAGCTGTGGGCGGCGTGGGTGTCGCAGTACCCGATCATCTCGATCGAGGACGGCATGGCCGAGGATGACTGGGACGGCTGGAGCGCGCTGACCTCGCGGCTCGGCTCCCGCGTGCAGCTGGTGGGGGACGACATCTTTGTGACCAACGCCGCGCGATTGCGTGAGGGATTCGCGCGCGGCGTGGCCAATGCGCTGCTGGTCAAGGTGAATCAGATCGGGACGTTGACCGAGACCCTCGACGCCATCGCGCTGGCCTCCGATCACGGGTACGCGTCGGTGATCAGCCATCGCAGCGGTGAGACTGAGGACACCACCATCGCCGACCTCGCTGTTGCTGTCAATGCCGGCCAGATCAAGGCGGGAGCGCCGTCGCGCTCGGAACGGGTGGCCAAGTACAACCGCCTGCTGCGCATCGAGGCGGAGCTGGGCTCGTCGGGACGATACGCGGGGCGTTCGGCGTTCCGCCTCCTCGACTCGGGCGCGGAAGGAGCGCCCACCTCCGCGACGCCGGCTGGCGCCGGGTGAACGGGAGCGAGGACATCCGGCTCGCGGCCATCCGCGCGGGGGCGCTGCCCGCTGCGGGCTCGGACGGAGTGGATCTCGTGGCGCCCCCGTCTTTGTCCTCGACCCGCTCGTACCCGGACCTCGACGCGCTCGATGCAGCCATGGAGGCCGATCCGCGGGCGTATCGCCGCTACGGCAACGAGAGCGTGGGCCTGCTCGAGGCGGCGCTGGCCACTCTGGAAACGCCGCCGGGAGGAGCGGCCCCCACAGCGCGGGCGACCGCCAGCGGACAGGCGGCGCTGGCTCTGCTGGTGAGCGCGGCGGTGATGAGCGGGCGGCGGCGGGTCGTGCTGGTGCGGCCCTGCTACGGGGGCACGGAGTCGCTGCTCCTCGGGCCCCTCGCCGGCCTGGGGCTTTCGACCACGGTGGTGGACCTGCCGCCGGCGCCCGAGGCTGCGGACGCCGGGGCGCTGGTTGCCGCCGTGGCGGGCCGGGACGTCGCGCTGGTTGTGGTCGAGATCCTCACCAACCCGCTGCTCGGTGTGGTCGACGTGCCAGGGGTGGCCGCAGCGGCCCACGACTGCGGCGCGGTCTGCCTCGTGGACAGCACCTTTGCCACACCATTCCTCTTCCAGCCCCTCGCGCACGGGGCCGACCTTGTGATGCACAGCCTGACCAAGCACCTCGGAGGGCACAGCGACGTGCTCGGTGGGGCGGCCATCGCCGCCGCCGGCAGTGAGGTGGCCGGCTGGCTGGACTCCCACAGCCGCGCGCTCGGCGCGGTCCTGTCGCCGTTCGACGCCTGGCTGACGCTGCGCGGACTGCGCACCGCGCCACTGCGTGTGGAGCGCGGCAGCGCCACTGCCGCCGCCCTCGCCCGGGCGTTCACCGCGCATCCGGCTGTCCTGACCGTGCATCACCCAGCGGTGCGGGACGGACCTGACAGCTCGCTCGCCGCACGGCTGCTCCCCCGCGGCGTCGGTCCCATGCTGACCATTGACGTGCGCGGTGGGCGGGCGGCGGCTGGGCGTGTGGTGCGGGCTCTCGGCGGGATCCGGCTGGCCCCGAGCCTCGGCGACGTCAGCACCACCGTCAGCCACCCCGCCACCACGTCCCACCGCCACCTCGGCCCGCAGGCGCGCCAGGTCCTGGGCATTTCCGACGGGCTGCTGCGCTTCAGCATCGGAATCGAGGATGAGGCCGTTCTTCGCGCGGAGCTCGAGGCGGCGCTCGACGCGGCGGGGTGACGGTGGCACGGCTACCATGGCTGCGTCGACCACCAACCAGTCGCGGAGGCACCCTCACATGGCCGTGATCCGACTCGCCAACGGGTCCGATCTCGCCGTCAAGCTGACGGTTGCGGAAACCATCGCGGCCATCCAGGTCAGCGAGGGCGGCCCTGACTTCATCGAGCTGCCGGGGGAGGAGGGCCCCATCCACCTGCGGCCGGCCGGTGTCATCGCCGTCATCGAGGATTCTCGCCGCGGGACGGCGGGGTTCCGTTTCGGAGCGGCGCGCGCAGCGGAGTAGCTGCGGGCGGCCCTCACCGGGTTGCAGCCGATAATGGCGACATGCCCGAAACCACGCGTAGGGCGGCACCGGAGCGCGTGGCGCCGGTGACGCTCGGCTCATCCATCCTTGCCGGCATCGGCAACACGCCGCTGCTCCGCATCCGCCTCTTCGAGCGGGAGTTCCCGGACGTTGCCGTGTTCGGCAAGGCGGAGTTCCTCAACGCCGGCGGGTCGGTGAAGGATCGCCCGGCGCTGGCCATGATCCGCGACGGCGAGAGCAGCGGAGCGCTCACGCGCGATCGAGTCATCCTCGACAGCACCAGCGGCAACACGGGCATCGCGTACGCCATGGTGGGTGCCGCTCTCGGCTACCGGGTGCGGCTGGTGATGCCGACCAACGTCAGCGACGAGCGCAAGACGTTGATTGCGGCCTACGGCGCGGAGATCGTCTATAGCGACGCGCAGGAGGGCAGTGACGGCGCCATCCTGGTCGCTCAGCGGCTGCATGCGGAGAATCCCGGTCTCTACTTCATGCCCGACCAGTACAACAACGCCTGCAACTGGCAGGCGCACTACGACGGCACGGGAGCGGAGATCTGGGAGCAGACGGACGGAACCGTCAGTCACTTCGTGGCGGCGCTGGGGACCAGCGGCACCTTCGTGGGGGTGAGCCGGCGGCTTCGTCACGAGCGTGCCGGCATGGTGTGCGTCTCCGTGCAGCCGGAGGATCCCTGGCACGGGCTCGAGGGGATGAAGCACATGCCAAGCGCGATCATTCCCGGCATCTATGACCCCAGCCTGGCCGACGACAACCTCTGGGCGCCGACCGAACCGTCGTACGATCTCGCCCGGGAGCTGGCCCATCGCGAGGGCATCATGGTGGGCCACTCCAGTGGCGCAGCGCTGTGGGGTGTTCGCGAGATGGCGCGGCGGATCGGTCGTGGTGTCATCGTCACCGTCCTGTGCGACGGCGGCAACCGCTACCTCAGCAGCGGGCTGTACGGGCGACGGTGGGGATGACCATCGGTGACATCGACCTGGCTCTCGGTGCGGACGCGCGGATCCGCGATTTGGGAGCTGCCGCCTACCCCGATGAGGGCTGCGGGGTGCTGCTCGGCCGCTTTGCCGGGAACCGGGTGGAGGTTGTTGATGCCAGTTCCGGCACCAACCTGATCACCGACAGATCCCGGGATCGATACATGCTCGACCCGGCCGACATCGTCCGCGCCGATCGCGAGGCGCGAGAACGCAGCCTCGAGATCGTCGGGTTCTGGCACAGCCACCCCGACCACCCGGCGCGACCATCACAGTTCGACACCGACCATGCCTGGCTGGACTACGTGTACATCATCGTCAACACCACCGCCGACGGCGCCGGCGACCTGAACGGCTTCACTCTCGTCGAGGAGGGCGGGCCGTTCCGGCAGCTGCCGCTGGTGGTCACGCCGGGCCCCGGGTCGATCAGGTGACCCGCGCCGTGGCGGCACGCGGGCGACCTCGCCGCCGGCGCCGCAGCTTCGACGGCGATCTCGGCCCGCCGTCCGGCATCGTGGCCATTGTCGGCAGGCCCAACGTCGGCAAGTCCACGCTGTTCAACCGATTCACCGGACAGCGACAGGCGATCGTCGATGAGCTCGCGGGGCTGACCCGCGATCGCCTCTACGGAGTCACCGAATGGGGAGGTCGGCGGTTCACCGTGGTGGACACCGCCGGGTTGGACACAGCCCTGATCCGCGACGATCCTGGGCTGGCTGTGCTGACAGCAGGAACGCAGCAACAGGCGCGGCTGGCCATCGCGGAAGCGGATGTCTGCGTCCAGCTCGTCGACGTGCGCGCCGGCGTGACCGCCCTCGATGAGGACGTTGCCACCATCCTGCGCAGCGGCGGCAAGCCGGTGATCCTGGTCGGGAACAAGGCCGACAGTCCCACCAATCCTCACTACGCGCACGAGCTGTACCGCCTCGGTCTGGGCGAGCCGATGCTCGTCTCAGCGCTCGTGGGCACGGACACCGGCGACCTCCTCGATCGCATCGTGGAGGAGCTTCCTCCCGCCGAAGACCTGCCCGACCTGGCGGAGTCACAAGAGTTGCGGCTGGCCATCATCGGTAAGCCAAACGTCGGCAAGTCATCGCTGCTCAACGCGCTTGTTGGTGAGGAGCGCGCCCTGGTGTCACCGCTGGCCGGAACCACCCGCGACGCTGTCGACACGCTGGTGACCCACGGGGACCGCACCGTGCGCCTGGTCGACACCGCAGGCATCCGTCGCCGCGGTGTGATCGACACCAATGTCGAGCACTACAGCCTGTTGCGGGCCCTGCGCGCCCTGGAGCGAAGTGACGTCGCTCTCCTTGTCGTCGACGCCAGCGACGGCATCGTCGCTCAGGACCGCCACGTCGCCGGTTACGCCGTCGATGCCGGCAAGGGCCTGGTGGTGATCGCCAACAAGTGGGACCTGATCGACGAGGAGAAGCGCGCTGATCCAGGCTTTCTCAAGTCGATTCACGAAGCCTTCGACTTTGTTCCGGGCGTGCCCGTTCTGACCGTCTCGGCGCTGGAGGGTCGAAACATCGCTCGGGTCCTTGATGCCGCAACGACGGTCGCCGCGGCGCGGGCGATGCGCATCCCCACCGCGGCTCTGAACACGCTGCTCCGCGACGCCTTCCTGGCTCATCCGCCGCGCCACGACAAGGGTCGGCAGCTCAAGCTTCTCTATGCCACCCAGGCGAGCACGCCGGCGCCGACCGTCGTCCTCTTCGTCAACGACCCCGACCTCATGCACTTCGCCTACGGCCGCTATCTGGAGAATCGCATCCGGGCGGTCTTCGGCTTCGCCGGGACGAGGATGCGCATCGTTCCCAGAGCACGCGCTGAACGGGAGCGGTGATGCGAATCGCCGTCGTCGGTGCGGGCCGGCGTGTGCGATGGCATTGGTGCCCGTGACAACGGAAAGCGGCGGTGGCTGATCGCTCGGCCAGCGGAGGGCGCCGCGCGCTACAGTAACCGGCGCGTACCCGGGTGGAGTGACTTCCACTGACGCCCGCTCTCGGGGAGTAGCTCAGGTGGTTAGAGTACTGGTCTGGGGGACCAGGGGTCGCAGGTTCGAGTCCTGTCTCCCCGACTTTC
>DAINCY010000044.1:0-14767 GCA_036732145.1 Candidatus Dormiibacterota bacterium | reverse complement strand
TCGGCGTCCAGCGGGCGTCACGGGGAGAGCCGGCTCTCCCCGTGACGCGGTCGTCGTTCCTCGGCAGGCGGCGCGGCATGCCGATCCGACTCGTCCTGATGTGTTCTTGGTCATCGGCTTCATCCAGTCAGCCTAACGCCGATTCTGTGACAGGCTGCGTGAGGGATGGCCGATGTAGCTAGGGACGCACCTCGTAGATGGCGTTGAACGGCGTCTCCGCCACGCGGCTGAAGCGTGTGAAGCCCGCGGTGAGTGCCACGTCGCGGATGCGAGCCTCGCCGGCTTGGGCGCCGAGTGCGAGCCCGACCTCTTGGGACAACGAGCTGGGCGTGCAGAGGAAGGTCGAGAACGAGTAGTACGCGCGGCTCACCGGGTTGAGGTTCTCTTCGACGCTGTCGCCGGCGAGTGGCTCAACAACCATCCAGGTGCCGGCGGGTGCCAACGCCTTCCGAACGTGGCGGGCGGCGCCGACGGGGTCGCCCATGTCGTGCAGACAGTCGAACATCGCAATGAGGTCGTAGCCGGTGCCCGGGAAGGCAGCCGCGGGAGCCACCTCGAAGCGGGTGCGCCCGCCCAGTCCGGCGGCCGCGGCCTTCCTTCGAGCCAGCTCGATCGACTCCGTGTGGTAGTCGAACCCGGAAAAAGTCGAGTTCGGATACGCCGTCGCCATGAGCCGGGTCGAGGCGCCGAGCCCGCAGCCGACGTCGGCCACACTGGCGCCGGCGCGCAGCTTTTCCTCCACGCCGTCGAGGGCCGGGAGCCAGGTGCTAAGCAGGTTCGCGTTGTAGCCGGGCCGGAAGAAGCGCTCGCAGCCGATCGCCACTCCTGCATCATGCTCGTGCCAGCCGACCCCGGCGCCACTCGTGAACGCCGACTCGATCCGCTCTGCCGACCTGAGCGTCGCGAGCGCCAGCTGGAACGCGCCCCCGACGAACGCCGGGCTGTCCTCATCAGCAAGCGCCAGCGCCTGCTCGGCCGGCAGGATGTAGCGGCCGCTCTCAGGCTCGTACTCGACGAAGCCGCCGGCAGCCTGCGCGTTCAACCACTCCCGGACGTAGCGCTCGGTCGTGCCCGTGCGTTCCGCCAGCTCGGCGGCGCTGATCGGACCTGCGCCCGCCATCGCGCGGTACAGCCCGAGCCGGTCGCCGACCACGATCAGGCCGGCGTTGACCGTGGCTCCGAGCTCCCCAACGACCTGGCCCATGAACGCGTTGAGCTTGTCCGTGTCGATCTTCGCTGTGTCGATTGCCATGTCAGGTGAACCTCCTCTGAACCTCTCCTTGAACATGGCCGCCAGGCTACGCTGCGGTCCCCTTTCCTTACATCCGTGGTCTTACGGAAATCTGCGGCGGCGCTTCAGATGCTCAGCTCGCGCGCACGCCGAATCAGCTCGGACTTGGAGTGGACGCCGAGCTTCGCGTAGATGCTCGCCAGTTGCGATTCCACAGTGCGCGTGCTGATGAAGAGGTGCACAGCGATGTCAGGGGCTGTCGCACCGCGGGCGGCCATGGCCGCAACCTCACGTTCGCGCCGGCTCAGAGCCGCGATTCCGAACGCGCTGCGTCGCCGGGTGCGCCGACGGCCACCGAGGAGGAAGACCTCGATCTCGGCCAAGATGGTCTCCGTGTCGTCCAACCACAGGCGATGATCGGATCCTGATAGCTCGACATATTTGGCGCCGGGGATGCGTTGGGCGAGGTAGCGACCGTGGGCCACGTCGATCCAGCTGTCGTGCTCGCGATGCAGGATGAGCGTCGGGACATCAATGTGCGGCAGCACCCCCCGCAGGTCCATCTGCGCATTCATGCGGATCACATCACGCGCCATCGCCGGGCTGGCTCCCATCCGGAGATACCTCGCCCACCACTGCTGATGGCGCTCGTCGTCCTGGGGACTCCGCCGGACGCGATCCCACCACTCGCCGGTCGCCCAGGCGCGGTCCATCCCGGTGAGCATGTCCTCGAGTTGCTCCGCCGTCGGGCCCCACGGATAGTCGGGGGCTGCGATGCGACGGGCCCACGAGCCGTACAGGATCAGTGCTCGGGTGCGTTCCCGGTGGCGTCGCGCGAACAGCAGGCTGAGGCTGCCGCCCTCCGAGATCCCGAAAAGAGCCGCGGACGGGGTGCCCACCGCGTCCATGACGGCGCGAATGTCATCCATGCGGGCCTCCATGGAGGGGGCGCTGGTCATGGGATCGGACATACCCGTGCCGCGCTTGTCAAAGACAATCAGCCTGGAGAACGAGGCCAGCGTGGTCAGCACGCGTGCCAAGCTCGGCTCCTCCCACGCCAGCTCGACATGGGAGACGAATCCTGGCACGAGGACGAGGTCCGTCGGTCCCTCGCCCATGACCTGGTAAGCGATGCTGATGTCCCCGCTCTTGGCGTATCTCGTCTCGGGACGCACGGCGCCAATGTAGCGCTGCGAGGACGCTGCCGAACGTGCAGGCTACGCGGGCGCGCAAGTTAGATCTGTGGCGTGGAGGACGGGGTCAGGCTGCCCCCACCGCTGCCGTAACCGCCCGGCGGCCTAGAGGCGCCGAGGGTCGACCACGCCACCGCTCCGGTGGGCGCCGAGGCCGGCGGTGCCGTCCCCCAACCGCTGAAGGTGGCCGTGCTCGTGGACGTGACCGCGCCGACGGACACCGTCGACCCATAAGAGATGGGGAGATGCGAGCCGGCGGCGACGTCCAGGTGCCCCGTCTCTCCCGGACCGCCCTGCGGCGGCGGCACCGTCCCGACGATCCGCATAGCATTCTCGCCCCCGGCTGTCCTGATCGGCGTCGTCGAGGTTGGGTTGAGGGCCGTTTCCTTCGCCCGATCGGCGGCCGTGATCCCAACCGCCAAGACCGCGTAGGGCCCGTCTCGGTTCGATACGGAGACCCACTTGCCCTGCAAGCTGGGAGCGCTGGCCGCCGGCATGCCGAGCTGGTCCTCGAGGGCGGCAACGTTGCCCTCGAAGTACACGGTGCCGCTGACCAGGACCAGGGTGAACTGCTCCGTGCCTGCGGCGCCGCCGATGGTGATGACCTGGCGGCCACCGCTCTGACCGGCGTCACCCACGGTCGCCTGCGTCAGGGTGTCGAAGCGCGAGTGGGCGACGTAGTGGAAGCCGGCGGAGCCGCGCATCGCTGCCAGGGCCTGCAGGTAGAGGGCGCGCGCTTGGACCGTCGCCCGGCCAGCCGAGGCTGAGCTGGGGGAGGTCACATGGGACGGTGTGGAGTGGCCTCCCCGGGTCAGGAGGCCGACGGGAACGCCGATCGCGAGTCCGGCGATCAGCGAGACGGCGAGCGCGACCCACACAAGCGCGCGGTTGGACCGCCTCTCTGGAACCGAGCCGGGTGCGGGCGGCCCCGGTGGCGGCGGCGCGGGCGGGATCCATGCGGCCGGCGCAGGCGAGTGCGAGGGGCGTGCATCACCAGGCGCAGGTGCGCCTCCCTCGGAGCGCTCATCGTTCATGGCTCACCATCGTGCACAGCCAATGCTGACTGAAGGCTGACGATCATCGACGCGTGGGCTCGGTCATCCTGGCCCGCGTGCGTCGCCGGATCCTCTCCGAGGTTACGCGGCGTAGACCTCCACCTCGGTGGCCTTGACTGACACCCATATGGGGTCACCGACCACCAGCCCCAGCTCTCCGACGGCGGCTGGTGTGACCTCAGCGACGACCGGAATCGGCCCGGAGATACGGACGCGGATCCGGTCGCCTTCGTGATCGAGGCTGTCCGCCTGGCCATGCCAGACGTTGCGAGGGCTGCCCTCCGGTCGCGAGCGATGGAGGGCGACTGCCCTCGGGTGCACGACCGCGAACGCGGACCCACGCACATCGCTCAGCGCCGCGATCGTTGCTCCGGCAATCTCGAGGCCGGCGTCAGTGGCCACGCCGCGGAACAGATTGAGGCCGAGCATCGTCGCCACCCACCGGGATCGTGGCCGTGCCGTCACGTCAGCAATCGTGCCGACCTGGGCGACGCGTCCCTGCTCGAGGACGACAAGGCGGTCGGCCAGCGCCATGGCCTCGAGAGGGTCGTGCGTCACGAGGAGACGGATGCCGGGGTATCGAGACAGCTGATCGCGGAGCACGCGGCGCAAGTCGACACGCGCTGACACATCGACTGCGGCAAGCGGCTCATCGAGGAGCAGCAGGCGCGGTTCTGTGATCAGCGCGCGGGCCAGTGCAACGCGCTGTTGCTCGCCCCCCGACAGTCGCCATGGCCGGCTTGAGGCCCGCTCGATGAGTCCCACCTGCCCCAGCCACTCATCGGCCTGTTTCATGGCACGACGCTTGGCAACCCCACGGGCTCGCAGACCGAAACAGACGTTCTCCCGCGCTGTCATGTGGGGAAACAGCAGAGCGTCCTGAAACATGAACGCCACGGGCCGACGCTCAGGAGGGAGGCTGATGCGGCCCTCGACATCTGCGACGACCTCTCCATCGATCTCGATCCGCCCCGACCGAAGCGGAACAAGGCCCGCCAACGCGCGCAACAGGGTCGTCTTCCCCGCGCCGTTCGGGCCGACGATGGCAACCATCTCATCGGGTTCAGCCGTGATGGTCACGTCGAGCTCGAGGCCACCGAGGCAGACGCCCACCGACGCCGTCAGGCTCACGCCGTCGCCCCCAGCCAGCGATGCCGGAGTCCGATGAGGACGGCCAACGAGACGACGAGCATGAGCAGTGAAAGGGCGATGGCCCCGTCGGTGTCGGACTCGAGGGCGACATACACGGCAAGTGGCATGGTCTGCGTGGTGCCGGGCAGGTTGCCGGCAAAGGTGATCGTGGCTCCGAACTCTCCGAGAGCTCGCGCCCACGTCAAGGCGGAGCCGGCCACCAGCGACGGGGCGATGATCGGCAGGGTCACCCGCCAGAACCGCATCCACGGTCGTGCCCCCAGCGTGGCGGCGACCTCCTCAAATCGTGCATCTGCCTGACGCAGTCCCGCCTCGACCGCGATGACGAGAAAGGGCATTGCGACGAAGGTTTCCGCCACCACGGTGCCAGCCGTTGTGAAGGGAAGCGTGATGCCGATATGCGACAGGGCCTCGCCGGCAAAGCCGTGAGCGCCGAACGCCAGCAGGAGCGCGACACCTCCAACGACCGGCGGCAGCACCATCGGCAGGGTGACGATCGCCCGCACGATGGCCTTACCAGGGAAACTCGACCGCGCCAGCATCCAGGCCAATGGCACGCCCAGGATCAGCGAGACCGCGACTGCCAGGAACGAGCACTCGATGGACAGGCGCAGCGCGGTCCTGACGTCGCTCGACGTGAGTTGCGCGAGCAGTGATCCCCAGCGCACGTGCTGGAGCAGCCCGGCGAGCGGGATGAGGATGAGGGCGAGAGCCCCGGCGGCCGGGATGAGGAGGCCGGCCGGCGGCCTCCTGCTGGTCATGGCGCGAGGAACCCCCGCGCAAGAAGCGCCTGCTGACCCGTGCCGGTGACCATGCCGTCGACGAAGGCCTGGGCGGCCGCGGTGTGCGACGTCGCCTTGACGACCGCGATCGGGTACGTGGCGATCACGTTCTGCCCGTCTGGGATCGGCACGCCGGTGACGGCGCTTCCCGCTGAGGAGACGTCGGTGACGTAGACGATGCCCACGTCGGCGTTGCCCTGCTCGACCGCGAGCAGCTCGGACTTGACGTCAAGGGGCAGGGAGACAGGTGTGGCCGTGACCCCCTGCGCCTGGAGCGCCTGGCGGCCGTACTTTCCAGCGGGGACTGACGGATCCTCGAGGATCACCTTGAGGTCCGTGCGAGCGAAGTCGGTCAGGCCTGTGAGGTGCTTTGGATTCCCCGGGGCGACGACGATCTCGAGCTTGTTGCGTACCAAGGTCTTCGGCGTGTCGACCAGCCCCGCGGTGACCAATTTCTGCATCGTCGCCCTGTCCGCGGTGGCGATGACGTCCGCCGGTGCGCCGTTCTGGACCTGGGTGACGAGCGCCTGCGACCCAGCGAAGCTGTAGGTGACCGAGAGACCCGTGTGAGCGCTCTGCAGTGTGGTCTTGGCGTCGTTGAAAGCCTCGGTGAGCGAGGCAGCGGCGAACACGGTGAGGCTCCCGGTCAAGGGGTTCGGGGTCGCTTCGGGCCGAGAGCTCGATCCGCCTCCCGACGGCGACGCCGCGGACGAACTCCCGCACGCCGACGCTCCCAGGCCGAGGACCAGAACTGTGGCCAGCGTTGCGGATCTCGCCCACCGCATGGATGACCTCCGTGGTGAAGGGCTACGAGTGAGCAGGGAGCTCCACGACGACATTGGTCGCCTTGACCGCAGCGACGACACGGACACCTGGCGCAAGGCAGAGCTCATCGGCAGCTTCGCGGCTCATCAGCGAGACGATGCGGTGCTGGCCTGCCTGGATCTCGACGTGCGCCATCACCTTGTCCTTGACAACCTTGGTCACCAAGCCCTCGAAGCGATTGCGCGCGGACTCCGAGACGATGGGTGTCGGCGGCCGCTCGCCGGCCATCTCCGCCGCCAGGGCTGCGAGCCGCTCGCCATCGACGAGGCGATGGCCACCTTCGGTTCGCACCGTCTGGAGCTTCCCGGCATCAGCCCAACGACGCACCGTGTCCGTACTCACGCCCAGGAGGTCAGCGGCCTGGCCGATCTTGTAGCAAGGCATGGGGCGGAAGTATGTCTGTCCCAGCCGGTTTAATTCAAGCTTTCCTGGCTTATTACGCTTCGCGGCGCGCTCGGTCGTGGAGCGGGTGCGACGGTTCCTACGCGGTACCGGCCGCCGCGACCAGGCGGTACGCTGGACTGCCCGGCCGGGGACCCATCAGGAGAGGCAATGAAAATCAGCGCTCGAAACCAGCTCCGCGGCCGCGTCGAGAAGATCACGCGTGGAGCGGCGACCGCGAATGTCGCAGTCACCGTTGCCGGCATGACCATGACTGCCGCCATCACCGTCGATGCCGTCGACGAGCTGGGACTCACAGAGGGGAGCGAGGTTCTGGTCATCGTCAAGGCCTCCGACGTCATGTTGGCCACCTCCGAGTAACCGACCGCCCAACGTCCCGGACCGCGCCGCCGTTGAGGCGGCGGTCAAGCGCCTTCTTGAACCTCGGTTATATCGTCGGCCACGAGGCCATGCGCCTCCTTGTGGACCGCCACGGCAGCCTCCTTGCTGGGCGCGTCGACCAGGCAGAAGACCTTGCCAGTGCCCTCGTCGAACCAGTACTTCAGGTAGTTGACTCCGTGCTTGGACTGGACTTCCAGGTCTCTCGCGTGGGCGCCGGCCACTGCCTCGGCGGTGAGGCCGTCGACCTTGTGGTGGTGATCCATGTATAGCGGCAACTCGGGTACCTCCTTTTGAGTGGTGGATCACTGTACCTGCTGGCTGGCAGACGAGGTCGACACTCCCAGCTACGCTGTCACGAGATCCCGGCCGCGGAAGACGGACGCTCCCACGGCCAGCAGCACAACCCCGATCGCCGTGAGGATGGCCGCCGGCAGAAACGCGAAGCTCTGCGCAGGGACTGCGGCCAGCGCGTGGAATGGACTGGCGTCCAGGGTCCATGGAGGCGCTTTGAGGGCGGTGCCCAGCGCCTCCCAGAGATAGGCGACGGCGATCGGGACGTAGACGAACGCGACGGCGCGGGGTGCCAGCGCCATCAGCATGACAGCGGCGCCCACGCTGATGATGATGAGCGGGACGCAGTTGAGGCCGGCTTCCAGCAGCGACCCCAGAGCGACATTCTGGCCCGCCGCCGCCGTGCCCGCCCAGATGCCCATCGCCGACACCAACGCCAGCACCAATGCTGCGCTTGCGGCCAGCGCAGCACGACTGACCAGCCAGCTGATCCGCGACAGCGGTCCGGCCACAAGAAGTTCGAGGCGGCTGGACGCCTCCTCCGCCCGCGCTTCCACCACCATCGTCACTGCGAGCAGGGTGACGATGAGTTGGACGAGCGAGAACGACGCCGCGATGTAGGTGTTGACGCCGAAGCTGCGGCCGATGAGGCTGTTGAAGCTGGAGTTGGCCTTGACGAAATCCAGGAGCGTCTTGGTGAGGCTGCCGAGCAGCAGCGTGTAGAACAGTGAGCCCACCACCCAGATGCTCAGCAGGGGCAGATCATCGCGCAGCGCCGCCTGCCAGGGAGCGCCGAGCAGAACGCGCCGCGGCCGGCGGCTGTCACGATGCGGGAGCAACCCCAGCCCGACGTCGCGGCCGGCGAGCATGAGCAGCGCAGCAAGGACGAGCAGCACGAGGGCGACGCCGATGGCGATGAGCGCAAACGGTGATGGCGCTGCTGGTGGATGCAACTCCTCGAACCAGCCCAGCGGCGTCGTCCAGCGCAGCCAGGTGATCCCGCCGCCGGCGTCGGCGACAGTGCGCGCGAGCAAAGCGACGGCGAGAACCGCAGCTGCGACAATCCGGGCTCCACGGGTGGTGCCGATCAACTGGCTGGCGACCGCTCCCGCGCCGGCGAACAGCAATGCGGGAAGCATCAGCTGCAGGCTGATTTCCAGGGTGTCGACAAACGTCATCAGGCCCTTGGTGACACAGAACGCGACAAGCGCCGCAACGTTGACGGCTCCAATCATGAGCGTCTCGACGGTCACGGCGAGGAGCGCTGCCGAGAACCAAACCCGCCGTGATTGTGGTTGGCTCAGGGCCAGGTCAGCTCGACCCGCCTCCTCCTCGCCACGCAATGCGCCCACCGTGGTGAAAGCCCCCCACATCGCCATGACCACAGCGATGAAGCCCAAGGCACGCCAGGACAACCAGCCCGTCGGACTGGTGATTTCGAAGGGGTAGCCGTACAGCGCACGCAGCGCTCCGTTGGAGGTGAACGACGCCAGCGTGGTGGCGCGCGCGGCAGGGTTGGGGAACAGGGACTGATACGCAGTGATCTGAACGACATTGTTGACCGCCGTCACCGCCGCCATGGCGATGAGCACCGTGCGGTTGACCCGCAACTGCCGCCGCACCATCACGTACAGGCCGCTCACGGTGTCAACTCGCGACGGCGGCGCTCACCGGGCTCACCGCCGCGACATCATCGTGGTAGTGCACGAGGAAGATCTCCTCGAGCGAAGGCTCGCGGCTGTCGAGTGTCTTGACGGGAAGCCGGGTGAGCGCCTGCAGCAGCGGCCCCATGTCGCCGCGAACCTGGAGTTCCACATGATGATCGCTGGCCGTGGCGACCTCCGCGCCGTCGATGTTGCGGAGGCTGTCGAGGTTCACGTGAGCCTCTGTGAATGTCACCTTGACGGTTCGCGCCGACAGGTGCCGCATCTGGGCAAGGGTTCCCTGGTCGATGAGGCGTCCGGCGCGCAGAATGCCGATGCGGTCGCAGAGCAACTCCACCTCGCTGAGCACGTGAGACGAAAGGAAGATGGTCTGACCGCGCTCGCGAGCCTCGTTGACGGTGACACGGAACGCCGCCTCCATCAGGGGGTCGAGCCCTGATGTCGGCTCGTCGAGAATCAGAATCGAGGCGCGGGTTGCGAAGGCTGCAACCAGCTGTACCTTCTGGCGGTTGCCCTTGGAAAGCGCGCGGATCTTCTTGGCGGTATCGAAGTCGAACCGCTCCACCAGCGTGGCGCGATACTCACGATCGCAGCCACCACGAAGATTGGCGAGATAGTCGAGGGTTTCGGCACCGGTGAGCGCCGGCCAGAGGGTCGGCTCGGACGCGATGTATGCCACCTGGCGGTGCGCGGCGACCGGGTCGGCCCAGGCGTCGTGTCCGGCGATCAGCGCAGTCCCTGCGGTGGGTCGGTGGATGCCGAGCAGGAGCCGGATGGTCGTCGTCTTGCCCGCCCCGTTGGGCCCCAGGAAGCCATACACCTCACCCTCGGCAATGTCGAGGTCAAGGTGATCGAGAGCAAGCGTGGGGCCGTAGCGCTTGGTCAAACCTCTCGCCTGTATCGCCGCTGTCATCACCGGCTCCTGATGGATTGGGTCGTTTCGACGGCATCGTTCCGCCGCTGCTGTCTCAGCCGAACCACAGGCGCAGGGTCGGGCCGTCGACGATCGTCAGCGATCCGGCCTACTTGCGGAACACCCACGGCTTCATCACCGTGACCGCCCTCGGACAAAGAACCAGCCGGCAACGATGAGGACGATCACCACGGCGTAGACAATGATTTCTTTGGTGCCGAGCAGGTTGAGCGCGAGCATGGGAATCTCCTGAATCTGGCGGTCCGCACCCGATTGGGGTGGCCGGAGCAGCCATCAGCCTAATCCAGCGGCGCGCTGGTCGGCCGACAACGTGCGACATGACCAGGGGCAAGGACACGATGATCGCCTCTGTGGAGCGCTCGGCTCCCGAGCCGCGCGTTTGAGCGCCCGCGCCCTCTCGCGCACTACGCTGACCATGTGATCCCCGACCAACCGCAGCGTCCGATTCTCCAGTTGCCCGTCTCCGGTGGAGCGCCCTCCGTCGCGCCATTGCCCTCACGTCACGAGACGATCCTCCCGCCCGAGCGGGCCGACGCGCTGAACGCCCTGAGCTCGGCGCTCGCTGTCGCCGGCGAGTCCGCTCGTCGCACCGCTCTTCTTCGCGTCACCGCCGATCGCCCCTCGCTCCTCGAATCGTGGGCTCGGCTGAGCGAGCTGAGCCTCGCCGCCGGCGACACGGTCGAGGCGTACGCCTTTGCTCGCGTTGCGTATCACCGTGGGCTCGACCGCTTGCGCCGCGAGGGCTGGGGTGGCACCGGAATGGTTCGGTGGGCGCAGCCATCGAACCGCGGATTCCTGCGGGGGCTCCGCGCTCTGCTCGCCGCCGCAGCGGCACTCGGCGAGGAGGATGAATCCTCCCGCTGCCGCGGATTCCTCCTCGAGCTCGACCCCGACGACACGCTGGGTGTCGCCGCATACCCCGAGGTCCCAGGACGCGGCTGGGCGCCTCCGGCGCTCCCCTAGGGGGGTAGCCGTTCCGCGTTGTTGAGGTCCGCAGCCGCGCCGGACCACGTACCGCCTGGGGACAGAGCGACGATCAGGGATTGTCGAGGAGCGCGGCGGCGAGTGTTTCCTCGAGCCATGCGACGTACCGCGCTCGTTTCCAGCCGAGCTGCAGCGTCAGCAGCTGATGTAGGTCCGGACTGCTCAGCGCCCACACGGTCTCAGCCGCCGTCTCCGGCGACATTCCGTTGCGCAGCGGGCCGTTGCGGCCGACAGCGTCGACGAAGCCTCGCATCCCGTGCAAACGTCGCGCGAGCATGTCGCGCCGGAGTGAGGCCATGGTCGGATCGGTACCGGCAGCCGAGTGCATAGCTTCAAAGATCGGTGCGACACGTTTCATAACGTCGCCCATGTGGGCCGCGAACAGCGCGATCTGGCGGCGCTGATCCCGCTCCTCGCTCACTGCCCGCGGCGAGCGCTGCTCCAGCAACGCGGTCGGCGCCTCGGGGCCCAGGACCGCGGCGTGGACAGCGGCCTCGACCACCCCGGGTTTGGTGTTGAAGATGTCGTACACGGTGATCGTGGCGACGCCGGCCTCTCGCGCGATTGCCTCCATGGTCGTGCCGGCGTAGCCGAGGGTCATCAAGAGCTTCGTAGCAGCCTCGACGATGGCGCGTTTGGTGGCCTCCGCTTGCTCCTGACGCCGGGGTGAGCGGTAGGGGCGCCGCTTGACTTCGGCCACAGCTCGAGTATAGCATCAGCATATTCATCATATGTCACCTACGATCAAAGGAGGAATCACGATGCCTCAGCTTGGCGGCCACACCGAGCAGGAACGGAATCTCGCCGCGTTCAGGACCCTGATCGACCACGGCTTTGGCGGTGGCGATGCGGGCGCCGTCGATGCGGTCTGTGCAGAGGACTTCGTCGAACACCAGGACGGCTTCACCGATCGTGAGTCCGTGAAAGGCGGGATCGGCTTCCTGCACGCGCTCGCCCCCGACTTCAACATCACCATCGAAGACGTCGTCGCCGCCGGCGATCGCGTCTGGGCGCGGCTCCGCGCTCAGGGAACGCACACGGGTGCAGTGCTTGGGGGGCCCACCGGCCGAACCTTCGGGATCACCGTGATCGACATCTGCCGCTTCCGCGACGGCAAGATCGTGGAGCACTGGGGAGTCCCCGACCGTCTCGCTCAGATGCAGCAGCTCGGCGTCCTGCCCGCGCCCGCCACGGCGGCAGCGCGATGAGCGCAGCTCGCCCGTCGGCGCGGCTCCTCCGCTGCACATGAACCGCGGCCGGCGGACTCCGTCGTACTCGTCAGCCGACTGACCTGGCCTGACCCCGGCTCATGCGGAGACAGCTGGACCGACCAGAGATATGGATGGCCGCTCGACGAGCACCCCGACCGCTCGATTACTTTTGTCACCATGACACCACCCTCGTGGCTCGAGCATGTGACCCTGGTAGCGGAGCGGGGCCGGGCGATGCTGGGTCGCGCCGCCGGGGGCACCAACGGTACGGCGAACCTCGTTGCCACCTGCGACCGTCTGATCGCCCGGCGCGGTGAGGCGTCTGGCCTGGCACTGGCCACCGAGGTGGTGCGCGCCCTGGAGCGCATGAACGGCTCTGACGCCGCCGCCTTCCTGGAGGCGCTCGCCAGCTCCTTCTCACCGCCGGCCGACGCGGTCGCAGCCGCAGTGGCGCGGTGGCAGGCGGAGCCGACCGATGATGCTGTGATGGCGCTCTCTGCGGCCACCGAGGCGCCGCGGCAGGAGCTGTTCCGCCGGCTCAACATGGTCGGCGGCGGAGCGGCCGCTTTGGTGCGGTTGCGTGGCCAGCTGCTCGACCTGCTCCCCGCACGCCCGCATCTACGCGGCGTGGATGCCGACCTGCGCCATCTGCTCTCGTCCTGGTTCAACGGCGGCTTTCTGCGTCTCGAGCAGATCAGCTGGGAAACACCGGCGGCGACGCTGGAACGGCTGATCGCCTACGAGGCGGTGCACGAGATCCACGGGTGGGACGACCTGCGTCTGCGTCTGGCCGACGACCGCCGTTGCTTCGCGTTCTTCCACCCGTTGCTGCCCGCGGAACCGCTGATCTTCGTCGAGATTGCCCTCACCCGCGACCTGCCGGCGGCGATCGCCCCGCTGATCGGCGTCCAGCGACCGATCGCTGACGCCCGGGAGGCCCACACCGCCGTCCTCTACTCGATCAGCAACTGCCAGCCCGGCCTGCGCGGCATTTCGTTTGGGAACTTCCTGATCAAGCAGGTGGTCCGCGAGCTCTCCGCGGAGCTGCCGTCGCTGCGGACCTTCGCGACCCTGTCCCCGCTGCCCAGCCTGGCGAAGGCCTTGGCGGACCACAGCAACGCTGACGCGTTCACTGACGAGCGGCTGCGCGCGATGACCGCAGGCCACCACGACGAGTTGCGCCGCCTCGCGCGGTCCGATGACGAGCTTGAGGCGCTGTCCCGGCTGCTGGAAGCGCCCGGTCCACACGACCCGGTGGTGGCGCGGCTGGCGGGGCGCCTGGCGCTCGCCCACCTCCTGCATGTCAAGGTCGGTGACCACATCGCTGACAGCGTGGGCCACTTCCACCTCTCCAACGGCGCTCGGCTCGAGCGCATCAATCCCGACGGAGATCTTTCACCCAGGGGCCGGGAGTCGCACGGGGTGATGGTCAACTACGTGTACGAGCCGCAGCGGTTGGAAGTCAACCATGAGCGCTACGTACGGGGCGGTCACGTGGCCACGGCAGCGTCGCTGAGTGGCGACATCAAGGCTATCGACGCGGCGTGGTCGAACACACGGCGGCGCGAACGCCGGTAAGCACGCGCCGCGCAGTGACCACGTACCCCTCAGCGCAGCAGCCCAACGAGTGAAGCCCCAATGGCCCTGGCCAGAAGGTCGTAGTATTCACGACATCACGTGGAGGTGCGGAGTATGAACGCCATACTCGTCGTGGCGATCACGATCGTGGCTCTGGCCGTACTCTGTCTGCTGCTCGCGATTCGCATCGTGCAGCAGTACGAGATGGGCGTCCACTTTCGACTCGGCAAGGTAATCGGCGTGCGGACGCCGGGGCTGAGGCCGATCGTGCCGGTCATCGACGTCCTTCGCCGTGTATCTCTGCGCATTGTCACGATGCCGATCCAGTCGCAGGGGATCATCACCCGCGACAACGTCAGCATTGATGTCTCGGCGGTCGCCTATTTCAAGGTCGTCGATGCGGTCAAGTCGGTGGTGGCAATCGAGAACGTGGGCACCGCCATCAACCAGATCGCGCAGACGACACTGCGGAAGGTGGTCGGACAGCACACGCTCGACGAAACGCTGGCCGAGACCGACCGGATCAACCAGAGCATCCGCGAGATCCTCGACGTTGCCACGGCGGATTGGGGTTTGCTCGTCACGCTGGTGGAGCTGAAGGACATCCAGCTGCCAGAGAGCATGAAGAGGGCGATGGCCCGACAAGCCGAGGCCGAGCGCGAGAAGCGTGCCAAGATCATCGCCGCCCAGGGTGAGGCGCTGGCCGCGGACCAGCTGGCGGTTGCCGCCGACATCATGCTGGCCCATCCCCTTGCACTCCAGTTGCGCAATCTGCAGAGCCTGGTTGAGATGGGCGTCGACAAGAACACCACCGTGGTGTTCCCCGCGCCGCTGATGAGCACGATTCAGGAGCTCGGGTCGTTCATCTCCCGCGAGAGGGCGGCCAGCGACCTGATTCCGCCTCCGCGCGCGAAGAGGCGCTCACCCGGCCAGGATGCTCCGGCGTCCGGGTAGCCTGAGCGCACCACGCTATAGTGCAGGGCACACGGGAGCCCGGCGGGGCTGAGAGGGTGGCACGAGCCGCCGACCGTCGAACCTGATCCGGGTCATGCCGGCGTAGGGAGGTGCAGCGCGTGGTCGAGCG
>DAINCY010000043.1:0-15283 GCA_036732145.1 Candidatus Dormiibacterota bacterium | reverse complement strand
GCTCTAACCCGCGCAAGCTCTGGCAGCCTGGAATCCGGCGCTGTAGGGTTGGCAGCGGGATTTTCGAGACGTTCTGCAGGGGATGGCGTACCCAGAGGTTCTGCAAATTCTTGAGACGATTGGGCTCCCGCGTTAGGCTGTCATCGCGGAGATCGTCACAGCCAGTTGATCGGCGACGGCAACGACATCGATCGCTGCAAGGTCCTTGGCAACAAGTGTGGCAACGGCCATTTGGGCGCCGGTGTGGGTGGTCAGCAGTGCGACGGTCGGGCAGCCGGCGCTGCGTGCGGACGCCACTCCCGCGGGCGAGTCTTCGATGGCAAGACAGTCAGAGGGTGGTACGCCGAGGAGTTGAGCTCCGAGTTGGTAGGGGTCGGGGAACGGCTTGCCGCGAAGCACGTCCTCGCCACCGACGATGTGGGCGATGCCCGGCAGGCCTGCCGCTTCCAGGCGGGGCGCGACCTGTGCTCGAGTTCCGCTTGTGACCAGCGCCAGGCGATCGTGCGGCACGGCGCGCAGCAGTCGGAGCGCGCCGGGAAGGGCCACGACACCGGCCACATCGGTGCGATCGAGCTGCTCCATCTGTGCTCTAGCCTCCTCGAGAGGAACCGGAAGCTGGGCGGCGTAGGAGGCGATCACATCCGCCGTTCGTCGGCCGTGGACGGTGCTGAGCAGCTGGGCGGGGTTGAGGTCGTAGAGCAAGGCGAAGGTCCGCCAGTGCGCCTCGACGGCGGCGGTGCTATCGACAAGGGTGCCGTCGATGTCGACAAGCAGCCCTCGAACACGGAGCGAATGGAGTCGTCCGGTCACGGCTTCACCCATTGAGATTGGATGGCGGGCCGACGGCCGCGGCGGGCACGCCGGCCCGGATCGGTTGGGCGCTTGCGCTGCCACTCTGGCCGGCTTCAGGTGCCTGGTTGGCGGCGGAGGGGAAGGCCTTCCGGGCGACCAACAACACCAGCATGCCGGCCGCGGCGAGCGCCGCGCCGGCAATGGGCAGCTCGGCCAGGTGTCCGGCGTTCACGAGGATCGACCCGGCGAGGGCGCCGCCGCCGATACCGATCTGGAAGGCGACCACGTAGAGAGCCGAGGCCGTGTCGGCGGATCGAGGGGCGACGCGCAGGACGGCGGCCTGAAGGCTCACCGGGATGGCGATGAACGCGGCACCCCAGAGCACGATGGCGACGACAGTGAACGCGGCCGACCCATAACCGATCGTCGACAGGAGGGCGAGGGCTGTGGCCACGCTGGCCGCGCAAGCCGCCGCCGCCAGTCGGGGCCGCCGGTCGGTGGCCCACCCCGTCAGCGCGATGCCCCCGACGCCGGCGATGCCGTAGGCGAGGAGCACCGCCGACAGAGCCAGCCCCGTCAAGCCGGCGTCGCGCCGGACCAGCGGGGCGATGTAGGTGTAGGCGGTGAAGTGACCGATGACCACGAGCACAGTGACCGCGCAGACGGCGAAGAGCGATCGGCTGCGCAGCGCCGCCGGTATCGCCGCCATCCGCGCCCGCGTGTCGCCGGCATGGGCATCGGAGGTGAACGGCGGCAGCGCGGTGCGCAGTGCAGCAACGCTCATCGCCGCGGCCGCGCCCACCACCGCAGCGGCGGCGCGCCATCCCATCAGGTTGCCAAGAGCGGTGGCGAGAGGGGTGCCCAGGACCAATGCGAGGGAGTTCCCGGTAAAGACGACGGCTGTGGCGCGTCCGGCCCGGTCCGGCGCCACCAGCCTCGCCGCCACGGGAGCCAGCACGGACCAGAACACCCCGTGAGCGAAAGCGCTCACGACGCGGGCGCCCATCACCACGCCGTAGTCGGGGGCCAACGCGATCGTGAACTGCGACAGCGCCAGCAGCGCCACCGCCCCGACGACGAGTCGACGTCGGGGTTGCTGAGTGGTCAATGCAGTCAGGGGCACAGCCGTGAGTCCGGCCACGCCCGCGTAGACAGTCACGAGCAACCCGACGGCGCTCTCGCGAACATTCAGCCCGGAGGCGAGCTGCGGCAGCAGCCCGATCGGCCATGTCTCGGCCGTCACGTAGACGAACGCCGCCGTGGCGAGCGCGACGAGCCCGAGCACGCTTCGCTTGGTACTGACCGGGCGGCGCGAGGAGCGAAGGACCCCAGCACTATCCACGCGTCGTATTATACTCGTGTGCCGAGGATAAGCCAGCTGAGGGCGAGGGGGCCGTGGTGAGTCCAGCGCCCCGGATGTCGGGTCAGCTGGCTGTCTTGCGAGCAGTGCAGGACCAGCCGGGGATCAGCCGGGTATCGGTTGCCCGTGCACTGGGAATGCCGAGCGGCTTTGCCGCCGAGACAATCGCTCGCCTCCACGCGCTGCACCTGCTGATCGAGCGTCCGGCGCACCCCACCGGAAGCCGCGGCAGGCCGACAACCTCCCTACACCCTCACCCGCAGGGTCCGCTGGTGGTCGTGGCCGTCGTCGCCCACGAGACCTGGCGGGTCGCGGCAGTGCAGGTGGGAGGAGGCATCGTCGAATCGGTTCAGAGCACGCATCGGCGCGATCGGTCTGAGGTGCTCGATGACATCGCCGCCGAACTTGACGGATTGGCCCGACGATACGGCGATCGGATCCGGGCGGTGGCGATGTCCGTGCCTGGAACAGTCGTCGGCACCCTGCTGGCGCAAGCACCGAACCTCGGCTGGAGCGAGGTTGACCTCTCGACAGTGTGGAAGCGGGCCGACCCAGGCTGTCCGTTCCTCGCCGGAAATGATGCGACCTTCGCCGCCATCGCCGAATCCCGACGCGGCGCGGCGATTGGCGCCGGCACGCTCCTGCACCTGTACATGGACGCGGGCCTCGGCGGCGCGGTGATCGAAGGCGGGCGCGCCCTGCGCGGGGCCAACGGAATGGCTGGTGAGTTCGGCCACATGCCTTTCGGGGATCCAACGCTTCACTGCCGGTGCGGCGCCACGGGTTGCTGGAACACCAGCCTCGACGGCCACGCCCTCGCCCGCGCTCTGGGCCAGCCCGCCCCGGCGGACGAGGTCAGCTACACCCGCCACATCATCGAGGCAGCTCGGGCGCAGCGACCTGATGAGCTGTCGGCGATTCAAGCCCTCGCCCGATCCCTCGGGCGAGGAGCGGCCGGCCTGGTCAACGCATTCGACCCCCACATCGTCACCGTCGGTGGGCTCGGGCGCGATGTTCTCGCTCTCGCCGCGGCCCAGGTGGCTCCCGCCTACCTCGAGGGCCTCATGCAGTTCCGCGCATCACGACACCCTCCGCTCATCCCCGCACACTTCACGGACGACGCCGCCCTCGTTGGCGCAGCAGAGGAAGCGCTCTCCTCAGTGCTCACCGACCAGGGCATGAGCGATTGGTCATCTCGAAAGCCATAGAGACGCCGAGGCCCTCCAGGTCAATCCCCAGGACGGTCCAACACTGGAGCTGCCGATTCGCTCAGATCTCGGTGTTGCACACTTGCCGCCACCTGAGGATCGACGCCAGCCGAGCCGGCGAGACGCCCGCTGGCGCAGCTCGCCTAGCATGGACCGATGCTGACGGAGCTTGGCCTGAGTGAGCGCCTCGACCGGATCACCGACCGGCGTCGCATAGCAATTCTGCCGATTCGCGGCGTCATCGGCGGGGCGGTGCGCACCGACGATCTGCTGCGCACCCTCGGCTCGGCGCGACGCAATCCTCGCATCCGGGCGGTGCTGCTGGAGATCGATTCGCCCGGTGGCGGAGCCACCGCTTCGGAAGCTCTGCACGTCGCGGTGAAGCGCGTCGCCGCGGTGAAGCCGGTGGTCGCCTGGATCCGTGGCACCGGCGCCTCAGGTGCGTACTTCCTCGCGTGTGGCGCGACACGCATTCTTTCGTTTCCCAGCGCGATCGTGGGTTCGATCGGTGTCATCAGCATCCGTCCCATCGCCGTCGAAGCACTGCAGCGGCTGGGGACTCGCATCGCCGTCACCAAGACCGGAAAGTACAAGGATCTGGGCGCGCCGTGGCGTGAGGTCACCGACGAGGACGCGGCGAAAGAACGGGAGCTTGTCGATGCGATCTTCCAGCGCTTCGTCAGCGCGGTACGCGCCGCGCGCGGCCTCGACGACGCCGCTGCGACGCGCGTCACCACTGGCGAGGTCTGGCTGGGAACCCAAGCCGTGGACCTCAATCTGGTCGACGGTCTCTGCGAGCACGAGGACGCCGCGCTCGAAATTGCCCAGGATCTTGCCGGGTTACCGCATCGTCACGCGCTGCGGTTGGGCCCGCGGCGCACGCTGCTGCAGCGTCTGGGCGTGCCGGGCGCCGGCATGGGGCCGCCCGGCGAGCGCTGGGTCATCGAAGTCGAAGGGTGGTTGCGCGTCCCCCGTATGCGCGCGTGAGCTACCCGAGGTCGACTGGATCGACGATCAATCGCCGTGTGTGGCTCGCGGACGCCATCGCGGCGAGCAAGCGCCGCATGCCGCGCCCCGCAAGGGGCCGATCCGACGTGCACTCGAGCCATATCTCGCGGCGTCGCGCAACGGGAGCCATCGGCTGCCCGCAGTCACAGAATGGCATTTCGCGTTCCGCACGTTCGATGAGGGCGAGAATTCGTGTGTCGTCCGTCGTCATATCTGCGCAACCATCCAGCTAGTATAAATACGATCCGTCCCGTATCATATCATCTCGTGCCATCCGACAGGTCGCCCGCCCCGTCTCACCCCGAGCGCCCAGCGGCCCAGCGGGGTGGTCGCCCGCGCAGCGAACGCTCCCACCAGGCCATCCTGGCCGCGGCCCGCGAGCTGCTCATCGCGGGGGGCTTCGCCGCCATGCGCCTCGAGCACGTCGCCAGCCGTGCCGGCGTCGGCAAGGCAACGATCTACCGGCGCTGGGCCTCCAAGGAGGCGCTCGCGCAGGAGCTGCTCAGCCAGCTGGCTGCTCCGCACATCGCCGTCGAGGACGTCGACGATACGCGCGCAGAGCTGCTCGCCGCGGTCACCAATCCGATGCGCGCCATCACCGAGACAGAGTTCGGCCCGCTGATCCGGGCGCTGCTCTCGCAGATCGCCAGCGACCCGTCCCTCGGCGACCCGTTTCGCGCGACGGTTGTCCAGGCGCGGCGCACGGAGGTGGCGCGCGTGATCAGGCGGGGCATCGCGCGCGGCGATCTCCGGCCCGACGCCGAGGTTGACGTGGCGACGGAGCTCCTGGTTGGCCCTGTGTACTTTCGCCTCATGTTCGGCGGCGTGCTGGACGGCGACTTTGCCGAACGCGTTGTTGACAGTGTCCTGCGCGGTTACGCCGCCTGATCAGCAGGGGAAGAACTTGAACGCCGCGGATCTCCAACATCTCAGGTCTGCCATCACGCTCTCCCGCGCCGCGCGCGATCGTGGCAACCAACCCTTCGGTGCGGTGCTCACTGGCCCAGAAGGTCAGGTGCTGCTCGAAGCCGAAAATACGGTGGTCACCGGACAGGGAAGGGCTGGACGCCGACCATCAATGGGCGAAAACTGAGTTGGTATGTTGAGAGTCTGCGTTGCGGGCGCCACTGGCTGGGCCGGGCGCGCGATCGCCGAGGCAGTCCTGGCTGCCGAAGACCTCGAGCTGGTGAGCGCAGTCGCGCGCCGCGGCGCGGGGCGCGACCTCGGCGAGGTCTGGGGCACCGTGAATCGCGGAGTTCCAGTCCACGCTACCGTCGCCGGCGCGCTCGATGCCGAGGACTCTGGCGTCGAGGTGCTGATCGACTACACGGCGCACGACGTCGTCAAGGACAACGTCGTCGCTGCCCTGGAGCGCAACGTCGCGGTGGTGGTCGGCGCCTCCGGGCTCAGCGCTGAGCAATACGGGGATATTGACGCGCTTGCCCGGGCCCGAATGGTGGGCGTCATTGCCTCGGGCAACTTCTCGCTGACTGCGGCGATGGCCCAGGCGGCGGCGGTCCTTGTCGCTCGATACCTGCCGTACTGCGAGATCATCGACTACGCTGCCGCGGCCAAGCCCGACGCCCCCAGCGGCACGTCGCGAGAGCTCGCCGAGAAGTTGGCTGCGGTACGTCCGACCGAGGTTGCGCTGGCCGTGCGGGAGACCGCTGGGTCACCAGAAGCTCGTGGTGCCACCGTGGCGGGAATACAGATCCATTCCCTCCGGTTGCCCAGCTTCGTGGTGTCCACTGAGGTAATCTTCGCCCTGCAGGACGAACGACTTTCGATACGCCACGACGCCGGTTCGACCGCCGCGCCGTACGTGACGGGGACCCTGTTGGCCGCGCGGGCCGCCCCGAACACCGTCGGCCTCATCCGCGGGCTGGACACGCTCCTGTTGTCCACCGCATGACAGCACCCCAGACCACCGACGGGGACCCCAAGATCGTAGGATCCGCGAACCGGATCCGGCGCGGCCGCCGAGCTCACCACACCGAGGAGACGCCATGCCCACTGTCATCGGCCATCACGACGTCAAGGACACCAAGCATTGGCTGGCCTCGCCGAAGCGCGAAGAGGTCTTTGGGCCCCTCGGCGTCACCAACATCCGGACGTTCGTCTCCCCGGAGAACCCGACCCGAGTCGCGGTGCTCATGGACGTTGCCGACATGGATGCCCTCACGGCCGCAATGCAAACCGAGCCGATGGCCGAGGCGATGGCATATGACGGCGTGCTCGCCGAAACGTTGGTGATCCTCGTCGAGGCGTAGTTCCTTTCTCAGCAGCCGAGCGAGCAGATGGAGCCAGGCGACGCCCGCCTCAGCTACTCGCGCTCACGTCAAAAGAGAGGTCAGTTCCAGATGGGCGGCTGCACTGGCCAGGGAGATCATTGCACCGGCTGACCGGCGATCGTTCCAACCATGGAGGGCACCTCGAAGGTGAAGCACAACCGGTCGATCCCGCAATCCACCGTCATTCCCGTCCTCATCTACCCGGACGTGCGGCAAGCGGTCGACTGGCTGGGCGAGGCGTTCGGATTTGTCGAGCGCCTATCGATCGGCGAGAACCATCGCTCGCAGCTCAGCTACGGAGAGGGGGCTGTGATCATCGGCGATGTGCGTGGCGATCGGCGGCCGCCCCAGCGCGGCGAGGTCACGCACTCGGTGATGGTACGGGTGGATGACGCGAACGCCCACTGTGAGCGTGCCAAGGCGCACGGCGCGCGCATCGTCATGGAGCCGACCGATTTCGAGTACGGCGAGCGGCAATACACGGCAGAGGATCCCGCGGGTCACCAGTGGACCTTTTCCGAAACGCTCGCGGACGTCGCGCCTGAGGAGTGGGGCGGGATTTCCCTCGAGCGCGACTAACCTCGCGCGAGTGCGCGGCGTGCAGCGGCGGCAATGTCTGCGCCAGTGTTGGCGTGCCCGTTGATTCGCCCGGAGCGGCTTCGCCGCCTCGACGGCCTGGTCAGGTCCCGCCGTCGCGGCTGAGGGTCAGGACGACGTTTCCCGTCTTCTGCTTCGTTTCGACGTACCTGGTTGCCTCGACCACCTGCTCCAGCGGGTAGCTCCGATCGATGACCGCCCGGTATTTCCCCGCCTCGATGAGCTCCTTGAGGAACATGGCGTCGTTCTTCGTGAATCGCGGAGGTATCGGGAACAGCACTCGCTTGTCTCCGAATCGCGCGGTCCACAGGGCCAGCACGACGTTGTGCAGGTGGTCGGTGGCAACGTAGATCCCGCCACGCTTCAGTGAGCTTCGACACCGCTTGAACGAGTGCTTGCCGACTGCGTCGAAGATGACGTCATACGTTCGGCCGTTGTTCGTGAAGTCTTCCTGCGTGTGGTCGATGACCTCGTCGGCTCCGAGCGACCTCACGAGCTCGAAGTTCTTGGTGTTGCAGACAGCCGTGACGTCGGCGCCGAAGTATCTGGCCAGCTGTACCCCGGCGGTGCCGATGGATCCAGAGGCGCCATAGATGAGGATCTGCTGCCCCTTGCGGAGATCTGCCGGTCTCAGCGCGTTGAGTGCCAGGATCGCCCCGTCGCAGACCGCCGCCGCCTCCTCGAAGGTCATGCCTGCCGGCATGTGCGCCAGTGAGGCATTTGCCCGCATGCAGATGAACTCCGCGTGCGCACCGAACTTCCACGGATTGATGCCGAAGACGTGGTCACCGATCTCGAACTCGGTGACGGCTGCGCCGACGGCCTCGACCTCTCCAGCCAGGTCGCTGCCGAGGATCTTGCGCTTTGGTCGGAGGAGACCGGTGACGAAGCGGGAGATGAGGGGCTCGGCTCCGCGAAGTGCGCAGTCGGTCCGGCTGACCGTCGTTGCGTGGATCCTGACGAGGACTTCGTCGTCCTTGGGGACGGGCCGCTCGACGTCTTCGAGGCGCAGGACCTCCGGCGGCCCGTACCTGTCGTGGACAACTGCTCTCATCAGGCAGTCGGCACGACCATGCGGAGGTCGCTCATGGTCAGCCCCAGAACGCGTCTACCTCGTCCTGGTTCTCCCCGAAGATCCACGATTCCGTCATCTTGCCGTTCCTGATGTGGGCAACGTGTGCATAGTGGTCGGTGATTGACTTGCCACCGTGCGACGCGGAGAAAGTGCAGAGCGCAACCGCGTGCTCATCGTTGGCGAGGACGTCGTGCACCTCAGTCTTGAATGTGCCGTCGCTCTCCTGCATGAGGCGTCCGAACGACTCCATCACGGCATCGACGCCGCTGAAGTCGCCAGCCAAGCGGTTGTGCCCCGCGGTGTGCCACACGATGTTCGGGTCGAAGTACTTCTCGCGCAGCGACTCCAGGTCACCGCTGGCAAAGGCCACATAGCCGGCCCGCAGGACTTCCGCGTTGGGATGCTCCGCCATGGTGCTGCCTCCTCGATTGCGCTGGATCTGCTTCCAGGATCGGCCCAGTCTTGCACCCTGCCATCGCGTCCCGCAAGACGCCGGCGATTGCCCTCCTCCGGGGTCCGGCCTCAGGGACTCGCGGGTTTGGCGCTCCAACCAGACTGGGGCGCCAGCCATGACGGCCTGGCGCCGCTGGGATCCCGGGACACTGTCTCCAGCGGGCGATCACCGCCAGCATTCTCGCTGCCGGCGGGATCGAGGTGGGTCGATGCGAACTGGCTGAAGGTCGGGGCGGGGCCGCTCGCGGGCGCATCGTTGAATCGCGACCTGAGCACGTCCATCCTCACCGACAGCGCGCGCATGTCCTCCCGCGTCGCGGGGCTGGCCTTGCTGGCCATCGCCGGAGCCTCTTCCGATGGGGTCGTGGAATCGTCGGTCCCGCCCGTGAAGCGAAGGTACACCGACATCGCCGTGTCGAGCTCGAAGACCTCCTTCTCGACCTTAGCCAGCGACGCATCGACCCATTCCAGCGCGTGCATGTGCTCGCTGAGCTCGCGGAGATGGAAAGTCCGCGTCTCGATGTGGGTGGTGAGCTCGCGGAAGTAAGCGGCGCGTGTCTCGGCGGTGCCGGGGGGGGCAGTGTTGCTCATGCGCAAATGGTGCAGTGGCTGAGCTCACGGGGCCGTTCCTGAGCGATTACGGTGCTGTACAGATTCGGCGACCTCCTCGCGCGGCAACGACCAACCGGTGGCGGCAGCAATTCCGGCAGTGGCGGCACCCCAGGAGTGAGTCGCGCCGTCATGTGGGCACGACATCGGCGGCCCGATCGGCTGTCGATGGTGCGTCCGCCCCCGCGGGAGCGTGGCAGCGCTCCCAGCGGTCGGGTGATGGTGGAGCGTTGCCGCCGCTACGGAGCGAGAGGGGTCACCGCGGTGTCCGGGAAGGAGAGGTGCCTCACGGAGTGGCGGATTCGGCGCCCCGGTCAGACTGTCGCGTCAGCCATGACGGCCTGACGCCGTTGGGATCCTGGGACGCCGTCTCCAGCGGGCGATCACGGCCGGCAATCTCGCCGCCGGGATCGAGGTGGGTCAATGCGAACTGGCTGAAGGTCGGGGCGGCGCCGCCGCCCTCGGGGGCATCGCCCTCACGCCTCGCGGGGGTGGCCTTGGTGGCGGCCGCCAGAGGCTCTTCCGATCGGGTCGCGGAATGGTCGGTCTCGCCGGTGAAGCGACGGTACACGTTCATCGCCACGTCGAGCTCGAAGACCTCGTTCTCGACGTCCGACAGCGAGGCATTCACCCATTCCAGCGCGTGCATGTGCTCGCTCAGCTCGCGGAGATGGACAGCCCTCGTCTCGATATGGGCGGTGAGCTCACGGAGGTAATCGGCGCGGGTCTCGGCGGTGCCGGGGAAGGCGGGGTTGCTCATGCCACAAATGGTGCCGTGGCCGAGCTCACGTGGCCGTTCCTGCGCGGTAACGGTGCTGTACAGCTTCCGTGGCGACGTCCTCGCGCGCCTTGCCTCAACCGGCCGGTGAGGGTTTGACTTCCTTCACCGCATGAAGTCTAATTTCGTGAATGGCGATTCAGCGAAAGCGCGGGTATCGCATGGGCTTGAGGGCCAGCTCCAAGGCGGATACCGAGAGACGGATCCTCGAGGCCGCGGAGCGCTGCTTCCTCGAGGTGCCCTACCCCCAGGTGCGGGTGGAAGACATCGCGGCGGCTGCCGGGGTGAGTGCGCCTACTGTGATTCACAGGTTCGGCTCCAAGGAGGCGCTGATGGCGTCGGCGGCCAGGTCGGGGCTGGAGCGTGTCCGCGAGCAGAGAAGCCAGGCACCGGTCGGCGACCTAGCCGGCGCCATCTCAAACCTCATGGAGCACTACGAGCTCTGGGGCGACTCGGTCGTGCACCTGCTTTCTCAGGAGGCCGCCGTTCCGATGATGCGCGACGTCACCGACGCTGGCCGAGCGCTGCACGTGGAGTGGGTCGAGCAGACCTTTGCCCAGTGGCTGCCGCGCGAGCACAGCGCGCGCCGGAGGCGTCTCTCGCAGCTGGTCGCGTTGATGGACGTCTATGTCTGGAAGGTGCTGAGGCGGGATCGCGGTCTCACCAGGGAGGAGACGGAGACTGCCGTACGCGAGATGGTCTCTGCGCTCCTGGAGGGCGGAGGATGACCTCTCTCGCCTATGAGTCACCGGCCAGAGGCCACGTGTACCCCCTTGTGCCGACCCTGCTCGAGGTGGCGGCCCGATGACCCGCTTTGCTTTCGTGACGTGGGATGGCGGGGGTAACGTGCCGCCGGCCGTTGGCATTGCGCAGGAACTGGCGTCGCGGGGCCATGACATTGTGTTCCTCGGCTACGAGGTGCAGAGAGAACGCTTCGAGGCGAAGGAGCTCACGTTCAATGCGCTGCGGCAGAGCGGTCCCTTCGACATGTACCGCGCACACCAACCTGCCGAGCGCATTGCCGGCCTGATGGACAACGTATGGGCCTGCCCTCAGCACCTCGACGACATTCCGGATGCTGTTGCCGGCAGCTCCGCCGACGTGCTGGTCATCGACTTCATGATGCAGGGTGCTCTCGCCTCAGCGCCTCACCTCTCGGTCCCGGTTGCGGTCCTCGCGCACTCCTCCATCGCGGGGCTGATTCCGCCGCCCGAGTCGCCCATGGGAGGGGCCCGGCTGGCGGCAACCAACCATCTTCGAGAGTGCGCCGGCCTGGATGCCTTGACGCGGTTGCCTGAGGCCTGGATTGGATATCTGACCCTGGTCACGACCATCCCCGAGCTGGATCCAGCGTCGGCAGGAGCGGACAGTTTGGTGCGCTACGTGGGGCCGGTCTTTGAGCGTTTCCCCGCCCAGGTATGGGACTCACCTTGGGAGACCGATGATGATCGCCCGATGGTGCTCGTCAGCTTTACGACGACGCGGCTCTGGGACCAGAGCGGTCGCACCCGCAACACCCTCGAGGCCCTGGCTGGGGAGCCCTTGCGCGTGCTGGTGTCGGCGGCACAACCCTGGGACTTCGGGCCGGTACCCGCCAACGCTGCGATCCGGCAATTCGTGCCGCACACAGTGGTCCTACCGTCGGTGGCGGTCACCGTCACCCACGCCGGCCATGGAACCGTCGCCGCCTCCCTTGCACATGGCGTGCCGCTGGTTGCTCTGCCCAATCCGGTGGCGGACCAGCCATTCCTGGCGGCGACGATCCAGCAGCTCGGGGCCGGGCGTGCTCTGGACGGTGAGTCGGGTCCCGAGGCCATTCGAAGAGCGGTCCAAGAGGTTCTGAGGAGGCCTTCGTATGCGGCCGCAGCGGGCAATCTGGCCCTCGCAATCCAGGCCGCGCCGGGGGCTGCCGGTGCCGCGGACGAGCTGGAGCAGCTTGCTTAACCGGCGACACCGACGATCCGTGGTGAACACAAGGTCGCCGCCTTCTCGAGCTGCCTGTCAAGCGAGGGTGTCCGGAAGCCTGTCAGCGCTGCTCTCCAAGCGTTGCTTCGATGCCGCGGACGTCACCGTCTTCGTCAACGAGAACGCTGATGTCCACGTACCCGAGGCGCGCGAGGTCGTCGTCGAGCACGTCGGCCTGCTCACCGCCCAGCTCGAGCAGGAGCGCACCGCCCCGCCGGAGGAAGCGGGGGCTGTCCGTCAGGACGCATCGGAGGATGTCGGTGCCGTCGTGGCCGCCGTCGTAGGACAGCGGCGACTCGAACGCGAAGGTGTCGCGCTGCAACAGCGGCAACGCGGACGTCGGCACGTACGGAACGACTCCGACGACGACGTCGACGCGTCCCTCAAGGGTGTGCGGCAGCGGGGCGAACAGATCGCCGAGGTAGACCTCCACGCCGTTTGCCGTCGCGCAGGCGACGGCACGCTCGTCGACGTCGGACGCCACCACGCGCGCGCCGGGGTGGTTGGTGATCAAGGTCTTGGCGACCGCTCCCGTCCCGGTGCAGAGATCGATCGCCGTACCGTTGGTTGGTAGGCGCTCGACGGCGCGCAGCGCGAGCGGCTCGCTCTGCCAGCGCGGAACGTAGACACCCGGATCGACGCGGATCTCCACGCCGCAGAACGAGACCCTCCCCGTGATCCAGGCGAGTGGCTCGCCAGTGAGGCGACGCGCGACGAGCGAGTCGAGGACTCCGACGTCGCCGGCCGCGCACGTGAGGAGCTCGTCCGCCTCCTCGTCCGCCGCGATGAATCCGGCGCGCGAGAGCAGCGCGGCCAGCACCTCAAGGTCGTTCGGCATCGGCACGCTCGCAACTGGGCCATGCACGAGCCGGATGGTGCCTGACGGACCTGCATGCGACCACGTGAGCGCTCAGCTGTCGAGCGTCCGCTTCTGCGGATACACCGTCTCGCCGCGCGCCAGCATGGCCACGAATTGCTCGATACGTCGGCTGCGCGTGGCGTCTCGCCGAATGGCGGCGACCCTGTGGAGGATGGCGTAGCGGTTCTGGGCGGTGAGCATCGCGAACATCGCCTGCGCTCGGGGCGCATTCGCGAGCGCGGCGGCCAGGTCCACCGGCACGTCGGTCGCAGCCTGCCCGGCGTACGCAGCAGCCCAACGGCCGTCCGCCTGGGCGCGCTCGATCTCGGCGACCCCTGCTGGATGCATGCGGCCCTCAGCGCGCAGTCGCGCCACCCGTCCGACATTGCGCTGTGACCACGGGCTGCGAGCTCGCCGAGGCGTGAACCGCTGACCGTAGGTGGCGTCGTCGCGGCGTTTCGCCTGGCCGTCGATCCAGCCGTGACAGAGCGCCTCCTCGAGCGCCTGGTCGTACGTGAGCACAGTCGGAGTGGTGGTTCCCTTCTTCGCGAGAACAAGCCACACGCCGCTCGTCTGGTCGTGGTGCTCGCGCAGCCACCCTTGCCACGCCTGCGCGTCGGAGACGATCAGCTCGGGCAATTCCTCGGCCATGACCTCGTGCAGATTGCCAGATTGCCGGGCGCGGTGACGCGGTCCGAAGGCACCCAGGCCAGGCGAGCTCCGCCAGACGGTTCAGGCGGCGGAGACGAGCGCGCGAGCTGCCGCGTCCTCGAGGGCGAAGGCGAGCACCTCCTCCACGCGGCCGGCCAGGTGAAAGGTCATCTGGTTGCGCACGCTCTCAGGCACGTCGTCGAGATCCTTGCCGTTGCGTCGCGGCAGGATGACCTCGGTGAGCCCCATGCGATGGGCGGCGAGCACCTTCTGCTTGACACCGCCGATGGGCAGCACCAACCCTTGCAGCGTCACCTCTCCGGTCATGCCGACGGTGTTCTTGACGGCGCGTCCGCTGAGCAGGCTGACGATCGCTGTCGTCATGGTGACACCCGCCGACGGGCCGTCCTTGGGGATGGCGCCGGCCGGGACATGGATGTGGAAGCCCTGCTTCGCGGCGGCGGCGTCGATGCCCAGCTCGGCAGCGTGTGACCGCACATAGGACAGTGCGATCTGCGCCGACTCCTTCATGACGTCACCCAGCTGACCGGTGAGTGTGAGGGTGCCCTCGTCGCCGACCGCTGTGGCCTCAACGAAGAGCACATCGCCACCCACCCCTGTCACCGCCAGACCGGTGGCCACGCCCGGAACCCCGGTGCGCTCGGCCACCTCGTCGTCGAACTTGACGTTGCCGAGGAATTTGGTCACCAGCTCCGGAGTGACCGCCACCGGCGGCTGCAGCTCGCCGGTTGCGAAACCGGTTGCGGTCTTGCGGGCGAGCTTGCCGAGCTCACGCTCGAGGTTGCGCACGCCCGCCTCGCGGGTATATCCGGAGATCACGGCGTTGATGGCAGCCTCGGAGATGGTCACCTCATCGGGGATGAGGCCGGCCTGGGCGATCTGCCGTGGCAGCAGGTGATCGCGTGCGATCGTCAGCTTCTCGACCTCGGTGTAGCCATCGAGCCTGATCAGCTCCATGCGGTCGAGCAGCGGAGCCGGGATCGTCTCCCAGACATTGGCGGTGGGGATGAACATCACCTCGGAGAGGTCCAGGTCGACCTCGAGGTAGTGGTCGCGGAAGGTGTTGTTCTGCGCCGGGTCGAGCACCTCGAGCAGTGCTGACGACGGGTCACCGCGCCAGTCGCTGCCGACCTTGTCGATCTCGTCGAGCATGATCACCGGGTTCTTGGTGCCCGCCTCCTTGAGGGCGCGGACGATCCGGCCCGGCAACGCACCGACGTAGGTGCGGCGGTGGCCGCGGATGTCGGCTTCGTCGTGGATACCGCCCAGCGACACGCGCGCGAACTTTCTTCCCAGTGCGCGAGCGACCGACTCCCCGAGTGAGGTCTTGCCCACGCCGGGGGGCCCGACCAGGGTGATGATGGCGCCCGAACCTCGACCGCCAAGCACCGACAGGCCACGCTCATTGCGGAGCTTGCGCACGGCGAGGAACTCGATGATGCGCGCCTTGACGTCGTCAAGGCCGGTGTGATCCTCGTCGAGAATCCGGCGAGCCTCAGCCAGGTCGTAGTTGTCCTCGGAGCGCACGTTCCACGGGATGTCGAGCATCCAGTCCAGGTAGGTGCGGATCCAGCCGTACTCGGGGTTCTGCTCGCTGGTGCGCTCCAGGCGGCCCA
>DAINCY010000042.1:0-15527 GCA_036732145.1 Candidatus Dormiibacterota bacterium | reverse complement strand
TCAGCTTCTTCTTCAACAGCCACATCGACTTCTTCGAGGAGATCGCCAAGTACCGGGCTGCCCGGCGCATCTGGGCCCGCCGGCTGCGCGAGACGTATGGCGCCAAGAATCCCAAGAGCTGGCAGTTGAAGTTCCACACGCAGACGGCCGGTTGCTCGCTGACCGCGCAGCAGATCGAGAACAACATCGCCCGGACCGCGTTCGAGGCCATGGCGGCGGTGCTCGGCGGCACCCAGTCGTTGCACACCAACTCGATGGACGAGGTGCTGGCCCTTCCCACCGAGAAGGCGGCGCAGATCGCGCTGAGAACGCAGCAGATCCTCGCCTACGAGACAGGCGTGTCGTCGGTCGCTGATCCGCTGGCCGGGAGCTGGTTCATCGAGGACCTCACCAACCGCATGGAACAGGCCGCTGAGGACTATTTCAGCGCCATCGAGGAGCGCGGTGGCATCGTCAGTGCCATCGCCGACGGCTACCCGCAGCGCGAGATCGCCGAGGCGGCGTTTCACTACCAATCGCAGCTCGACACGGGTGAGCGCGTGATCGTCGGCGTCAATGCGTTCACAGACATTGCCGACGGGCAGTCTCCCGACGTGCTTGTCATCGACGTGAATGTCGAGCGCGAGCAGGCGGAGCGGCTTCGCCGGCTCCGCGAAACTCGCGACAACACCAGTGTTGCCACACGCCTCGATGCGCTCAGGGAGGTGGCGGCGGGGAGCAACAACACCATGCCGGCGATCATCGACGCGGTGCGAGCTCGTGCCACCGAGGGCGAGATCGTCGCGGCGCTGCGCGAGGTCTTCGGGGTGTATCACGAGACCCCGGTTTTCTGAGCTCGTGGACATCCTGGACGACGACCCCCTACGAGGGTTGACGAGCTTTTGGCATAACACGGGGCCGGCTGCCCAGTGATCAGCGGCGGATGACGATGTTCAGCACCACGGTGAGCACGACACTGATGACGATGCAGCTCACGATGGGGAAGAAGAATCCGCTGTTCTGACCCTGGACGGAGATGTCCCCGGGCAGCCGGCCGAACGGAAGACGACCGCCCAGGGCGAGGAAGCCACCCACGGCAGCAACGGCGATCCCGGCCACGAGCAACAGTCGTCCCAGGGTGCTGACGTCCATCGGCTGAGCCTAGCGCAGCCCTGCTGTAGCCACGGTGGCCGTCGCCGCTGCGCTACAGTGACGTGGACGAATCCACTTCAAGCAGGTCCCGCGAGGCCGGCAAGGGATGCGCATCGCCGTCGTCTGACGGCGCGCCTTCCGCGCGGGCTGCGGTCCCGGAGGGTTGGCATGGCGGTTCGAACCGGCGCGCTTGACCATGTGGTCAGTGCGGCCCAGTTCGATCGTCCCCTCCTCGATGCTCTGTTCGCCCGGGCCGCAAGCCTCGAGGGAACCCGGGGACACAGCCTCTCGGGGCGGATCATGGCCACGCTCTTCTACGAGCCGAGCACGCGAACCCGGCTCAGCTTCGAGTCGGCGATGTTGCGGCTGGGAGGCTCAGTCCTCGGAACCGAGGCCGCCCACGTGTTCTCCAGCGCCATGAAGGGCGAGACCCTCGAGGACACGATTCGGATGGTGTGCGCCTACGCCGACGTCATCGTGCTCCGCCATGACCGGGAGGGGGCGGCCGCGCAGGCGGCGGCTGTCGCCAGCGTGCCCGTCATCAACGGCGGTGACGGACCCGGCGAACACCCCACGCAGTCCCTTCTCGATCTCTTCACCATCGAGCGCGAGCTTGGTCGTATCGAAGGCCTGCACGTCGCCATCTGCGGTGACCTGCGTTTCGGCCGAACAGCACGCTCACTGGCGCAGCTGCTCGCGCTCTATGACGGGGTGCGGATCAGCTTCGTCGCCCCCGACGTTGTCCAGGTGGGAGCCGACATTCGCGCCCTGCTCGACGCTCACCACGTGCCGTACCAGCTTCAGGAACGTCTCGACGACGTCATCACCACTGCCGACGTCGTGTACCAGACGCGCGTCCAAAAGGAGCGGTTCACCGACTCCCTGGAGTTCGAGGAGGCGCGCCGGGCCATCCGCATCGACACGGCCGTCATGCGGCTGCTACCGGCGGGCTCGGTGGTCATGCATCCGCTGCCCCGTGTCGACGAGATCGACCCACAGGTGGACGCTGATCCTCGCGCCGCGTACTTTCGTCAGGCAGCCAACGGCGTCGCGCTGCGCATGGCGTTGCTCGAGCTGTTGCTGGGATGAACGGGGCGCTGCAGTCCCTCGAGGGCAGGCCGCGGCTGCTCGACGAGATGGCCATCGCCCGGGCGGTCATGAGGCTGGCCCACGAGATCGCCGAGAGACATCACGGAGAGCCGATCGTGCTCGCCGGCATCCGCACGCGCGGCGTTCCCCTGGCCGCGCGGATCGCGCGAGCGCTGGCGGCGCTCGGGCAGCCTCACCCGGGCATGGCCACGCTCGACCTGCAGGACTACCGCGACGATCGCCCCCGGCCAGCCCGCCCGCGCCCCGGGGCGCTCAGCTCGACCGACGGTGGCCCCGCGCCGCGCGTCGACGGCCGGGTGGTGGTGCTGGTCGACGATGTGCTCTTCACCGGGCGCACGCTGCGCGGAGCCCTTGACGCCCTCATCGACGAGGGCCGACCCGCCGCCGTGGAGGTGCTCGTGCTCGTCGATCGTGGACATCGCGAGCTGCCCATGCGGGCAACCTACGTCGGCAAGAACGTTCCCACTGCCCCCAGCGAGCGGGTGGCCGTCCGGCTGCGTGAGGTCGACGGTGTCGATGGCGCCTGGATCATCGAGGTGGCGGGGGCATGAACTGCATCCTCCGCGGCGTGCGGGTCATCGACCCTGCGGCCCGCCTCGATCTGGCCGGCCAGGACGTGTGGCTCAGCGAGGGGCGGATCATCGCCATGTACAGGCAGATCGACGAGGGGACCGTCCCGGTCATCGATCTCACGCCCGCACCCGGGCAGTCGCCGTGCATCCTCGCCCCCGGTTTCATCGACCTGCACGCCCACCTCCGTGAACCGGGGGACGAGGCGGCGGAGACGGTGGCAAGCGGGGCGAGGGCGGCGGCGGCGGGCGGTTTCACCCACGTCGTCGCCATGGCCAACACCGATCCACCAGTGGACACGCCGGAGCGTGTCGCGCGAGCGTGCCTGCGCGCCGCCTCGGCGCCGGTGCGGGTGATGGTGACCGCGGCGGTCACCCGCGGGCTCGAGGGCGCCGAGCTGGTTGACATCGCCGGCTGCGCCGCGGCGGGGGCGGTGGCGTTCACCGATGACGGGCGCAACGCCGCTCCGATGGAACTGCTCGCCGAGGCGCTGCGCCGGGCTGCAGACGTCTCGCGTCTCGTCCTCGTGCATCCCGAGGACGAGGCGATCATCGCGGCCCACAACCGGTCGGGGGGGCCACTGACGCGATCCAGCGACCGGCCGGCGCAGGCGGAGACGTCGGCGGTGCGCACAGCGCTCGACGCCCTGGCACGTGCCGGCCGTGGCCGCCTCCATCTCCAGCATCTGTCCACTGCGGCGTCCGTCGAGCTGGTGCGTCGCGCGCGTCAGGAGGGCATGGCGGTGACCGCCGAGGTCACTCCCCACCATCTCGGGATGTGGCTGCCGGCCGCGCGCCCGACTGATCCGCCGGCGCTGGTGAAGGTCAACCCTCCCCTTCGCGGCGAGAGCGACCGCGACGCGCTCATCCAGGGACTGCGCGATGGTGTCATCGATGCCGTGGCCTCAGACCACGCGCCGCACCGCATGGACCAGAAGATCGGTGCCGTAGCGGCCGCGGCCCCCGGGATCACCGGACTGGAAACCGCCCTGGCCACGTGCATCACGTTGGGCGGAATGAGTGGCGATTGGATTCCCGTCCTGCTCGAGCGACTCACTGCGGGCCCGCACCGCGTGCTGGCTGGGGCCGCGCCTCGCCGCGAACCGCGCCTGCGCGTCGGCGAGGCGGCCACGTGCGTGCTCTTCGACCCCGCATCCGAGTGGACGGTTGGCGAGTCCGCCGGACACTCCCTCTCGCGCAACACTCCGCTGCGGGGCATCCGCCTGCGCGGCCGCGTTCTGCTGACCATCAGTGACGGCGTCATCGCGCACCAGGACGAGCACCGTCTGCCCGGGCGCGCGCAACTTGTCGAGACCGCCGGTGGCTGAGCCCGTCGCCGGACGGCTGGCGCTGGAGTCCGGAGCGGTTTTCGACGGCTGGTTGTTCGGCGCCCATCTGCAGGCCGGCCGCGGCGAGGTGGTCTTCAACACGTGCATGGCCGGGTACCAGGAGGTGATCAGCGACCCCTCCTACGCTGGACAGATCGTCGTCATGACCAATCCTCTGATCGGCAACTACGGCTGTCGCGACGACACTGCGGAGTCCTACAGGGTGCATTGCCGCGCGCTGGTGGTGCGCGAGCTGTCCCGCGACGCCGGTCACGCTCGCGCCGAGCGCACCCTCGATGAGGAGCTGCGCCGCTGGAACGTTCCTGGGCTGTGCGGTGTCGACACCCGCGCCCTGACCCGTCACCTTCGCGATCACGGGACGCTGCGCGGAGTGATCGCCCCCTCCGCGTCGATGAGCGCCGCAGAGCAGGTCGATGAGGCGCGCCGAGCTCCCACGGTCACCGACCAGGACCTGGTGGCTGAGGTCGGCCATGAGAGGCCGGTCTTCGAGTGGACCGAGCCGCTCGACGCCACGCTCGCTCGAGTTGTGGAGCTGGCCGGGACACTCGACGCATTCACGGGAGTGCGCGTGGTGGTCATCGACCTGGGTGTGAAGTACAACCAGTTGCGCGCACTGCGCAGTCGTGGCGCCGACGTGGTCGTTCTCCGCCACGATGCAGCCCTCGACGACGTGCTCGCCCAACGACCAGACGGCGTGCTCCTTTCCAACGGTCCCGGCGATCCCGTCCGGCTGGATGGAGCTGTTGAGCTGACACGCTCCCTGCTCGAGCGCCGCATCCCCTTGTTGGGAATCTGCCTCGGACACCAGGTGCTCGGCCGCGCCATCGGTGCCACCACCTCGCGCCTGCCCTTCGGCCACCACGGCGGCAATCACCCGGTGCGCGACGCGGAACGCGGCACCGTCCACGTCACCTCGCACAACCACGAGTTCCAGGTCGACGCAGCCAGCATTCCACCGGGCAGCGGTTGGTACGTCAGCGAGCGCAACCTCAACGACGACAGCGTCGAGGGCCTTCGTCATGGCGAGCTGCCGGCCTTCAGCGTGCAGTATCACCCCGAAGGGGCTCCTGGCCCCCAGGACCGTGCCGAGGTGTTCGACGAGTTCCTCGCGATGTGCCGGGTCGGGTCGCCGAGGCGGGCCGGTGAGGGCGAGGACGGGCGTCGCGCCTTGCTCAGACAGGCTCCGGCGCCGTTGGCGCCGGCTGCGGCGACGCCACCGGCATCTCCGCCCCGCTGTGTGCTCGTCATCGGCAGCGGGCCGGTGGTCATCGGCCAGGCGGCGGAGTTCGACTATGCCGGGACGCAGGCTTGTCGGGCGTTGCGCGAAGAGGGGCTTCGCGTGGTGCTCGTGAACAGCAACCCGGCGACGATCATGACCGACGACGACGTTGCCGACGTGGTGTATGTCGAGCCGCTCACCGTCGGTGTGCTTGAACGGATCATTGCCTCTGAACGGCCGGATGCCCTGCTCGCCACGCTCGGGGGGCAGACCGGGCTGAATCTCGCGGTGGAGCTGGCCGACGCGGGAGTCATCGAACGGTACGGGATCAGGCTGCTCGGTACATCCCTGCAGTCGATTCGCACCGCCGAGGATCGCGGCCTGTTCAAACAGCTGCTCAACCGCATCGGTGAGCCGGTTCCGGACTCGCGCACGGTGACCTCGCTCGCCGAGGCGCGCGCGTTCGCAGCCGAGGTCGGGCTGCCTCTGGTGGTGCGTCCCGCCTACACGCTGGGGGGGACCGGCGGAGGATTCTGCGAGACCGACGAGACGCTCACCGAGCGCGTCGGCGCCGGTCTGGCGGCCTCGCCGATCAGCCAGGTGCTCATCGAGCGCTCGCTGGCGGGCTGGCGAGAGCTCGAGTACGAGGTGATGCGAGACGCGTCGGGCACCTGCATCACCGTCTGCAACATGGAGAACATCGATCCCATGGGGGTACACACCGGCGACTCCATCGTGGTTGCGCCGGCGCAGACGCTGACTGATCGCGAGCATCAGCAGCTGCGCAGCGCGGCCCTGCGGATCATCTCCGCGCTGGACATCGAGGGCGGCTGCAACGTGCAGTTCGCCATGCACCCGCACAGTCACGAGTACTACGTCATCGAGGTGAACCCGCGCGTCTCGCGCAGCTCCGCACTGGCGTCGAAGGCCACCGGGTACCCGATCGCGCGGCTCGCCGCCAAGATCGCCGCCGGACGGCGTCTCGACGAGATCCCCAACGCGGTGACGGGCAAGACCTGCGCCGCGTTCGAGCCCGCGCTCGACTACTGCGTGGTCAAGATTCCTCGCTGGCCCTTCGACAAGTTCCCCGACGCCGATCGCCGCCTCGGTACCCAGATGAAGTCGACCGGCGAGGTGATGGCCATCGAGCGCAGCTTCGAGGCCGCGTTCAACAAGGCGATCCGATCCCTCGAACAGCGCCGTCCGGAGCCGGCCACGCTCCGCGATCGCGTGCTCGTGGAGAGCCCCAACGACCGTCGCGTTTTCGCGGTCATGGAGGCGCTGCGCGGCGGCGCGACGGTGGCCGAGGTGTCGCGTCGGTCCACCATCGCGACGTGGTTCGTGCAGCGGCTGCACACCATCGTCGAGTGTGAGGAGCGGATGCGCTGGGGCGAGCCAACGGCCGAGCTGTTCACCGAGGCCAAACACCTTGGCGTCGGTGACGCCCGCATCGCCGAGTTGCGCGGCGAGGAACCGGCAGATGTGCGGGCACGGCGACACGCTCTCGGACTGCGACCGGTGTACAAGTGCGTCGACACCTGCGCGGCCGAATTCGAGGCCCGGACGCCGTACTACTACTCGACCTACGAGAACGAGGACGAGGGCCAGACCGGGGCCGGGAGCGACGGCCGTGCGGTGGTGGTCCTTGGCAGCGGGCCGATCCGTATCGGTCAGGGCATCGAGTTCGACTACTGCAGCGTTCAGGCCGCCCGCTCCCTGCGCGACGCCGGGTTCGAGGCGGTGATGATCAACAGCAACCCTGAGACGGTCAGCACCGATTTCGATTGCAGTGACCGGCTCTATTTCGAGCCGCTCGATGCGGAGTCGGCCCTGGCGGTGATCGCGGCCGAACGTCCGCGCGGTGTGGTCGTGCAGTTCGGCGGTCAGACAGCCGTCAATCTTGCCCGGCCCCTGCATGCGGCGGGGGTCACGATCCTCGGCAGTGATGTCGACACCATCGATGCCGCTGAGGACCGGCGCACCTTCGAGGCCTTGATGCGCTCGCTCGACATCGCGCAGCCTCGTGGCGCAGCCACCACCAACATCGACGAGGCGATCGAGATCGCGGACGGCATCGGGTACCCGGTGCTGGTGCGTCCCTCCTACGTGCTCGGTGGCAGGGCCATGGAGGTCGTGCACAGCCGCGACGCCCTGGCGCGCTACCTCGTCGCAGCCATGGCGGTGCTTCCCGAGGACGGCTCGCAGCGCCGGGGCACGGTCCTCGTCGACAAATACCTCTTTGGCACCGAGGTCGATGTCGACGCCATCTGCGATGGCGACACCGTGGTGGTGCCGGGACTCATGGAACACATCGAACGCGCAGGCGTCCACAGTGGCGACTCGATGGCGGCCTATCCGGCGCCCCGGCTCGATCCCGCCGTCCGCGACCAGATCGTTGCCGACACCGTGCGCATCGCCCGCGCCCTGCGGGTGCGTGGCCTCTGCAACGTCCAGTTCGTCGTGTACCGCGGGCGTGCCCACGTCATCGAGGTCAATCCACGCGCATCGCGCACCGTGCCCTTCCTGAGCAAGGTCAGCGGCGTGCCCATGGTCGAGCTGGCGGTGCGAGTGATGGGCGGAAAGACGTTGGCATCTCTCGGCTGGGCCACCGGCCTGGTGCCACCCCGCCCCCTGGTTGCGGTGAAGGCGCCCGTGTTCTCCACGGTCAAGCTCACCGATGTCGACACCGTGCTCGGCCCCGAGATGAAGTCGACCGGCGAGGTGATGGGCATCGACGTCGATCTCGGTGCTGCGCTGGAGAAGGCGTTCCTCGCGGCCCTCGGTTCGGTGCCCACGTCAGGCGGCACGCTGTGCAGCATCGCCGACCCCGACAAAGCAGAGGCGCTACCCATCCTTGCCCAGCTCAGCGCCCTGGGCTTCACCCTCTATGCCACCGGAGGCACGGTGAACATGCTCGCCGAAGCTGGGATCAGCGCGGTCGCGGTCGGCAAGCTCGGCCACGGCCGCCCCAACGTCATCGACGTCATCGAGGAGGGGCGGGTCCAGCTGGTCATCAACACCGTGTCACACCTGGCAACTGATGAGATGGAATACTCCCCCGACGGTGCCGCATCCGTCGCGGCTGCGGGACGCACGGTGAAGGACGGCTATCGCATCCGCCTCGCAGCCGAACAGCGCCGCATTCCTTGTTGCACGTCGCTGGACACCGCTGCGGCGCTGGTCGACGCCATGACCAGGCAGCAGGCCGGGGAACACTTCGCCATCGGCCCGGTGCGCGCCTATCGCGAGGGTGCCGTCGGAGCCATGTCGTGAGCCGCTCGCTGCGCGATGTCCGCGACGAGCGCGGGGAGGTGGTTGCCGTCGACATGCTGGGAGGCGGCATGGTCGAGGTGAGCGCGAGGCTGCCGCACCTCGCTGCCACCGCACAGCCCGGGCAGTTCGCCCAGCTCCGCTGCGGAAGCGGCTTCAACCCGCTGCTGCGCCGCCCCTTCAGCGTCGCCTGGACCGATGGCGATGTCGCCGCCTTCGTACTCGCTCCCGTGGGCGTGGGCACGCGCATTCTCGCGTCGTTGCGTCCCGGCGATTCCCTGACCGCCCTTGGTCCTCTCGGTGCTGGCTTCACCCTCGACACGGAGGGGACGCGGGCACTGTGCGTCTCTGGAGGATTGGGCTGCGCACCGTTCCCCCTGCTGATCCGCGCCCTGCGGAGCCGGGGCAAAACGGTGACCGTGCTCAGCGGCGCGGCGAACGCCCGGCTGCTCTACCCGGCCGAGCGCTTCGCGCGCGGCGATGGCGGCGTCACGGTCGTCGAGCTCACCGTCGACGGCAGCCGCGGCCTCCGCGGCTTGGTCACCGCCGCGGTGGCGGACAACCTGAACGCGGAGACGGCCGTGTACGCGTGTGGCCCCAACCCCATGCTTGCCGCACTGGCCCGAACCGTCGCCGATCTCGCCACGCCTGCGTGGCTGGTTGAGGTGTCACTGGAGGCGCCCATGGGATGCGGGTTCGGGACCTGCCTGGGCTGCGCACTGCCGGTACGAGGCGACGAGGGAGAAACCTCTTGGGCGCTCTGCTGCACCTCGGGCCCGGTCATGTCCCTGGGATCGGTGGCCTGGGAGGAGCTGATGAAACTGCCGCCGGCACACGTCGCTTGACCGTCGACCTGAGTGTCGACCTCGGGCGGGGTCTGCGACTCGCCAATCCTGTGGGCTTGGCCAGCGGCACCGCCGGCTTCGGCTTCGAGCTGGCACAGCTGATCGACCTCAACGCCGTTGGGGCGCTCTACACCAAGGGCACCACGCGGCTGCCACGTGCCGGCAATGCGCCCCCCCGCGTTGCCGAAACCGCCGCCGGCATGCTCAACAGCATCGGTCTGCAGAATCCCGGTGTCGAGCATGTGGCCCGCGAGTACACGCCTCATTTCGCGCGCTGGGGCTGTGCCGTGATCGCCAACATCGCCGGTGCCAGCGTGGAGGAGTATGTCGACTGTGTGCGCATCCTCGATGGCGCGGCCGGCGTCGATGGCTACGAGCTGAATATCTCCTGTCCCAACATCGCCCATGGGCTCGACCTCGGCCGCGACCCCCAGGCGGCGGCGCGGGTCACCGCCGCGGTCAGACAGGTCACAGACCGCTGCGTGGTCGTCAAGCTGAGCCCCAACGTCACCGATATCGCCGCCGTGGCGACTGCCGTGGAGTCCGCCGGGGCCGACGCCGTGTCCGCGGTCAATACCTACGTGGGCATGAAGATCCATCGACACACCCGCCGCCCCGTCCTGCCCCGCGCCGGCACCGGCGGCCTGAGCGGGCCGGCGATCAAGCCGCTGGCGCTGGCGGCCGTGGCGGCTGTCCGTGCCGCCGTCCGGATCCCGGTGATCGGCATCGGCGGCATCAGCGACACCGATGACGCCGTCGATTTCCTTGTGGCCGGCGCGGACGCAGTCCAGGTGGGCACCGCGACCTTCACCGATCCGTCGGCGGCGGTCCGCATCGTCGCGGAGCTCCACGATCACCTGACGGCGGCCGGGCTGTCGCGCGCCTCGGCCCTTCGCTGGCATCCCGACGCCATCGACAACCCACTGGGTTAGTCCCGCTCGCCGGCGTGGTGCTCCCACCGCGACAGCCACTGCCCCCTGGAGGAATCGAACCTCCATCAACCGGTTAAAAGCCGGCTGCTCTGCCGTTGAGCTAAAGGGGCTGGCCGGGATTGTAGGGTGGCGGGTCGGCTGGCTTCTCCGGCACCATCGTGCAATGAGCAGCGCGGTCAAGGGGTTTCCGGAGAAGTTTCCGGTGCGCGACGACGATGGCCGTCCGATGCGCTACCGCATCGCCACGTCGCTGTCGCGCCTGTATCTCCGGCTTCTCTCGCGTCGGCGGGTGCGCATCGAGGGCGAGGGAAACATCCCGCCGGGAGGCCCGCTGCTGGTGGCGTGCAATCACACCACCAACCTCGATCCCATGGTCATCGGCGGCTATTTTCCACGCACCCTGTTTGTCATGGCCAAGCGCGAGATGTTCTTCGCGCGCCCGGTCGCGTGGTTTCTCGCCGGGGTCAACTGCATTCCCGTCGACCGTGGTGTCGCTGACCGCCGCGCCGTGACCCTGGCCCTCGACGTGCTGAGGCGGCGCGGGCGCCTGCTCATGTTTGTCGAAGGGACCCGCTCGCGAGATGGCAGCATGCACCGCGCCGAGGTCGGGATTGCCTTCCTGGCCCGGCGCAGCGGAGCCGTCGTGCTGCCCATCGCCATCTGGCCCACCGACGGGAGCGGCGCCGGCACGGAAGCGGGCCATCGACGCCGGGAGATCGTGATGCGCTATGGCGCCCCCTTCAAGCTCGATCTCGCGGGTCGCCGCGACGATCGCGTCATCGCAGACGAGATCGCAACGCGCGTCGCAGCGCTGCTCCCGGCCTCGCGGCGCGGTGTCTACGGCGGTGGCGATGACCCTTCCTGATCGAGCACCAACCGGGCCGCTCTCGCCGGTACGGCGAACGCTGGGCAGGCGATTGCCGGGCAGCGTACGGTCGCTCAGCGCCGCCCCGCGTGTCCCCGGGAGGTCCCCGCTTCCCTGGTGGGCTTGGTGCTCCCCGGCTTGGTCGCCCTCGGAGCCCGCCTGACCCCTGCGGCGGCTTTTGCGACCGGACGCGGGGGCTTGCTTGCCGGCGCAGGTCGCCGCGTGTTGCCACCCGCCTTGGCGGCAGGCTTCTTCGGAGCAGCGGCGGCGCGCTTGGCCGTCCGCTTGGCTGTCGCCGGGGGCCGGCGGGTGCCGCCGCGGCTCGGTGCAGCCCGTTGGGCTGGGCCAGCGGCTGAGCGAGAGGTCTTACCCGCGGACCTGACGGCGGTGACTGAGCGGGAGGCTGCCTTGGGGGCGCGTCCCGCTGCGGGTTTGGCGGCAGAAGTGTTCTTCGACCTCCCCACCGGCCGCGCGGCCGGCTTGGCCGCGGTGCGCCCGGCCGCCTTGGCGGCTGGCTTGACGGCGCCGCGTGGTCGTGCTGAGGTGATCGGCCGCGACGTCCTGCTCGCCGGCTTTCTGGAGGTCGCCTTGCTGACCGGCTTGGTCACGGGGTGCGCCGGCAGCCGGGGCGCCGGCCTGGCCGGGGTGCGCGACGGCGCCTTCGTGGGCAGCTTGGCGTGTGTGCCTCCCGGCTTGGCCGGGCCAGCCTTGACCGCGTGCACTGCTCTTGCGAGAGGCCGCTCGATCCCCTTGTGGGCAGGTTTGGACACCTGTTTGGCCGGACTCTTGCCCGGACTCTTGCCCGGACTCTTGGCCGGACTCTTGGCCGGGCTCCTGGCTGGTGCGGGCGTCGCCGCCGGGCGGGGCGGCCGCGTTGTGGGCTTGGGACCCGGCTCAGCCCCAGCTCCCCGCGAGGACGAGGTCCCCTTCCGGTGCGCTGCGGTCGATGTCGGCGCTGTCGGCGACGCCGGACCTGCCGGCGCGGGCGGCTTACCGGAGCTGGCCACCTTGGGAGTGGCGTCCGACGGTGGTCCGGCGGCGGTGACAGGTGGCGACGCAGCCTCGCCTGCGGGAGCCGGCGGTGCAGCAGGGCGCGGTGCTGGGGCGAGGCGGGCCGGAGCGGGCGGCGGCAACTCGCGCGGGGCGGGAGGCCGGGGAACGCCGCGAAGCACAGCCACCGGGTGAGCGGCTGTCGAGCCCGTGGTTCGCCGGACCGGCACCGGAGGCGGCGGTGGAACCGGCGGGCCGTCGCCGCGACCGATGACGCCCTCCGCGGTCTCGAGGCACGTGAAGGCGACGACCTCCTTGGTGTCCGGGGCGCGATCGAATCGCACGATCGCGGTCTGGCTGAGCACGGTCTCGACGCGGCCCAGCGACCCCACGGGGTAGTCGCCGATCGGGGTGCCGGTCCGTGGCCGCGTGTTCGAGGTCAGCCGGACGCGCTCGCCGATGGCAAACGGCGGCGGGGGCTCCTCCTTGGCGCTGGGGGGACGCCCGGGCTGCGGACGCGGCGTCGGCCTGGCGGCAGCGATTGGTGCCGCGACCTCGGCCTTCTCCTTGTCTTCCTCCTCCTCCTCCTCATCATCATCGTCTTCATCGTCGACGACGACCACAACCTCGTTGTCCTCCACGACGTCGACCTCGATGACGTCCTCGACGACATCGGGCTCGACGACCTGGTCAAGGGTTGTCGGTCGCTCCGCTTCCTCGTCGGCGGCGCCAACGGGCGCGTCGGGGTCTGGTGTACGAGCGGGCATGTATGAAGACCTGTCCTGGAGTGTGCGCAGCGCCTGCGCGGGGTGACGAGGATAGCCGTTCCAGTGCGCGTGGGGGCTCCAGCCGCGAACCGTGACATCGATCTGTCTCGGGCCCGCCGTGGAGGCGCCCACCTAGACTGGCCCGGTGATCGCCCGCATCGGATCGCGCCGTCTGACGCCCCACGCCCGCCAGCGGCTGCTGGAGATCCTCCCGGGCGCTCTGACGTGGATCGTCCTGCTTACACCGGTCCTCACAGCCTTTGCCATACGGCTCAACGATCCCACCAAGCTGTGGGTGCTGGGGGTCGGGGCCGTCATGCTCGATGTCTACTGGCTGGGACGGACGATCTATACGGTGCGGGCTGTAAACGGCTCGCTGCGCGCCCTGCAGGAGACGGAACGCATCGATTGGTGGGCTCGCTGCTCGGCCCTCGAGGCTGTGGAAGGGCGGCCCCGGCCCGACGAAATGGTGCACTGCGCACTGATTCCCACGTACACCGAGAGCTACGAGGTGCTCCGTGCCACCGTCGCGGCCCTGGCGGAGCAAAACTTTCCGGAACAGCAGCAGATGTGCGCCATCATCACCCGGGTCACCGACACCGGCGGATGGGAGAACGTGGAGCGGCTCCGCGAGGAGTTCGGCCACCGCTTCCGCGCTTTCCTGCACGTCAAGGACCCGCTGCTCCCAGGCATCGTGGTGGGCAAGTCGGCGGCGATGGCCTACGCCGGCCCCGTGCTCAAGCGGGCGTGCGACGAGATGGGGTTGGATCCATCGCTCACCTTGGTCACGGATCTCGACTCCGATTTCCGTCTCCATCCCCAGTACCTCGCGTACATCACCCACGAGTTCTGCACCGCAGACGACCGTCTGACCTCGATCTGGCAGCCGGTGCCTATTTTCCTCAACAACCTGTGGCGCGTTCCCGCGGCGGTGCGCGTGATGGCAACGGCGGCAACTCAGTGGCAGATGTTCCTGCACCAGAACCCGCATCGACTGGTGATGTTCTCGTCGTACACGATGTCGATGCGCCTGATCGACGACGTCGGCTACTGGGATTCCGACGTGATCCCCGAGGACTCGCGCTTCTTCTGGAAGAGCTTCTTCCGGTTTGGAGAACGTCTCAACGTGCGGCCGGCCTTCCTTCCGGTGTTCGGCGACGCCCCGCGCTCACGCGGCTATGCGTCGACCCACGTGTCCCAGTACAACCAGATCAAGCGCTGGGCGTGGGGGGCGACCGACGTGTCGTACGTCACGGTGCGCATGCTCGAGCACCCGGAGATCCCTGCGCGCCTGCGGGCGCGCCGCTACATGAACCTGATGTTCAACCACCTCACATGGACGACGCTGCCGATGCTGCTGTTCTTCGGGGGTGCGCTCCCGGCGTTGATCGACCTCGACTACAGCCTCTCCACCGAGGCGGCGGCGATCGGCTGGGCGACCCTGGGAATCCTCACCGCGACGTTGTTCAACACGGTTGTCCTGATCAGGGTCGATTCGAGCTTGTGTCCCAAGCCGCCGGAGTGGGCCTGGTGGCGACGCCGCTACTCGGAGCTGCAGCTGTTCCTCTACCCGGTGGTGGGGCTGGCGCTCAGTGTCATTCCGGCCCTGGAGGCACAGACTCGCCTCATGTTCGGCGCCTACCTGGAGTACACCGTCACCGACAAGGAGTGAAGGCTCGTGGTGCCCCGCGGGGTTCAGGCAGCTCGGCGCCGATCGCGCCGATCCGACCCGGAGGCATTGCCCCACGTGACGCTGCCGTTGGGCCACACCATTGCGGTGGTCTTGGCCGGCCGCTCCACGACGACCTCACCTTCGCTGATGTAGACGGGCATGCCCCGTTCACGGGCGAACCGGCGGGCTCGGTTGTAGACGTCGGGGCTGGTGGTGAGCTGGCTTCGCATGGCATCCCTCTGGCCGGCGGAATGAGACCGGCCACCTGCAGCGTACCCGGCCGCGGGCGGGCCAAACCACGCTCAGCCGGCCGCGTCGTTCCTCATGGCCTTCTGCTGCGCGGCGAGATCGCCTTCCACCATCATGGTGACGAGGTCGGCGAAGGGCACCTTCGGCTGCCAGCCCAGGGCCTGCCTGGCCTTGGAGGCGTCGCCGATGAGCAGGTCGACCTCCGCCGGGCGGAGGAACCGGGCATCGTCGCTGACCACGTGGTCGCGGTAGTCCAGCCCGAGATGGGAGAAGGCGATATCGCAGAACTCGCGGACGCTGTGGGTGACACCTGTCGCGATCACGAAGTCGTCTGGAGTGGCCTCCTGCATCATCAGGTGCATCGCCTCCACGTAGTCACCTGCGAATCCCCAGTCGCGCTGTGACTCCAGGTTACCCAGCTGAAGTTGCTTCTGGAGCCCGAGCTTGATCTTGGCGGCAGCATTGGTGATCTTGCGGGTCACAAACTCGAGTCCACGGCGCGGAGATTCGTGGTTGAAGAGGATGCCGCTGCAGGCGAACATCCCGTAGCTCTCCCGGT
>DAINCY010000041.1:0-16229 GCA_036732145.1 Candidatus Dormiibacterota bacterium | reverse complement strand
ACTCCACCGCGCCCATCTGGTCCATGTGCACGAAGGGGTCGAGCAGTCGCTGATCGACCCCGGCGAAGGCGCGATGGACGGGGAATCCCTCCCCCTCGAGCCCCTGGGGCGCGGTGGTGATGGAGACCACCGGGCGTTGCACGGCCTCCGGAGCAGGGGTCGAAACGCGCGGAAGAGCAGTGAAGTCGTCGACGGTGACCGCTGGCATACGGGGATCCTCAGTGATGCGGCAACCGTCTGAGTGGGTCCCGCTTGCCATCAGTGTGACTGACCCGGCCACACGCTAAACATGCCGGGCCCTCTGCCTGGCCGGGCGGGACGCAGCGCCAACTGGTGGCGTTCGCACCACCCGCGTCGCTCGCGCCGACTGGAAGGGACCGCAGCGGGGTAGGCTCCTCGCATGCAGGTCAAAGAACTCGGCCACGCCGTCCTCTACGTGCACGACATCGAACGCTCCTCAGCGTTCTACCGCGACATCCTGGGCTGGACGCAGATCTCCACGCCCGATCCGCGCTTTCCCGCCGCCGCATTCTCGAGCGGTCGCACGCACCACGAGCTGCTGCTCATCGAGGTGGGAGCAGAGGCTCAGGAGGTGCCCCAGGGGCGCCGCGTGGGGCTGTACCACCTCGGCATCAAGATCGGCGACAGCGACGACGAGCTCCGCGAGGGGGTGGCGCGGTGCAAGGAGGCGGGAGTGCGCATCATCGGCCTCAGTGACCATACGGTCAGCCACAGCCTCTATGTCCTCGACCCCGACGGCAACGAGCTCGAGCTCTACATCGACGTCCCGGGAGTCGATTGGAAGAACAACCCCGCCGCGGTCATGGCCCCCACCCGTCCTCTGGCGCTGTAGCGGTGGCCGGCGAGCCGGACAATGAGTTCGACGTCATCTGCATTGGAGCGGGCACCGTCTCCGAAGGGGTGGCCTCGGAGCTGAAGGGCACCGGCATCAGCCTGGCGATCGTCGAGCGCGAACTGGTCGGCGGCGAGTGCCCGTACTGGGGCTGCATTCCCAGCAAGACGCTGCTGCGCTCGGCGGAGGTGCTCGCCGAGGCCGGACATGCCCGCGAACTCGCCGCCTCGCGGGTGGAGTGGGACGTCGACTTCGACAAGATCGCCGAGCGTGCCAACTGGATGGCGCGCTACCTGGATGACACCAAGGCGGCGCAGTCGCTTGTCGACGAGGGCGCCGTCGTGATTCGCGGCGACGGCCGGCTGACGGGCCCGCGGACGGTGGCGGTGGGCGACCGCGTGATGACCGCGCGCCGGGGCATCGTCATCGGAACCGGCACCTCGGCGGCGGTCCCGCCCATCGACGGGCTCGAGGGTCTCGAGTACTGGACCAACCGCGAGGCAACTCTCACCCGCGACCTGCCTCGCTCGATGCTGGTGCTTGGCAGTGGCCCCATCGGTGCCGAGCTCGCCCAGGCCTTCGCTCGCTTCGGCACCGAGGTGCGCGTCATCGAGGCGCTCGATCGACTCATGCCGGCGGAGGAGCCGGAGGCGGGAGCCGAGCTGGCCAAGGCCTTCGAGGCGGATGGCATCGCTGTGAGCCTGTCGGCCAAGGCGGTGGCCGTGGAGAGTGCCGGCGACGGGATCCGCCTGCGCCTGGAATCCGGCGAAACCCTCACAGGGCAGCGGTTGCTTGTGGCAGTCGGCCGCCGTCCCAAGCTCGACGGGCTCGATCTGCGAGCCGCCGGCATCAGCACCACAGAGAGGGGCTGGATTGAGGTGGACAACCGCACCTTGGTGGCCGCGCCGAGCATCTGGGCGGGTGGTGACATCACCGGCATCGGCGCCTTCACCCATCTCTCCTGGTATCACGGCAAGATCATCGGCAGGCAGCTCAAGGGCGAGCACGCCGTTGCCGATCATCGCGCCATCCCCAGGGTGACGTTCACCGACCCGGAGATCGCCTCGGTGGGGCTCAGCGAGGCCACTGCGCGCAAACAGGTGACCGACGTACGCGTGGTCATTGCCGACTCCGGAAACGGCACTCGGGGCTACATCAACGGCCCACCGGGTGGAGTCATCAAGCTCGTCGCCGACATGCAGCGCAACGTGCTTGTGGGTGCACTGGTGGTCGGGCCCCGAGCCGGCGAGATGATCGCCGAGTTGACCCTGGCGATCAGGGCGGAGATCCCCTTGATGGTGCTGGAAGATACCCTCCACGCCTTCCCGACCTTCTCGCGCGACCTCGACGGCCTGTTCCCGCGGCTCGTCGACTAGCAGGCTGCCTGCGCGCGTGAACGCAACAGCGGCGCTGCAGCTCGCGGACTGGCGTCGCCAGATCAGCGAGCTGTATGCGCAGGTCCGGGTGCTCGGCGGCGGGGAGCGCGGCTGGGATGTCTGGCGCGAGGGCAAGCAGCGTCTCTACCGCGAACACCCACAGTCGCCGGTGGCGCTCCATCGGCGCGAGGGATATGTCTTCAGGTGCTACGACTACGACGCGTCGATGCGTGTGCTTGCGGTGCCGGTGCCGTCGGAGCCACGACATGTCGACGGCGACGCTGAGGTGCCGGGGATGACGCGCATCGGCACCCTGCGCTTCACGTTGCACGGCGCCGATCACGAGCTGGGTGCATCCTGGCTCGACGGCTACGCGGGCGGTGTGTTCGTTCCCTTCGCCGATACGACATCGGGGTCGGAGACGTACGGCGGCGGCCGCTACGTGCTCGACAGCGCCAAGGGAGCCGATCTCGGCACCGACGGCGATCGCATGGTTGTCGATTTCAACTTCGCGTATGCACCGTCATGCGCACACGATCCGCAGTGGCGCTGCCCGCTGGCGCCGGCCTCCAGCCGCTTGCACATCCCTGTCCGGGCCGGGGAGATGGGGCCATCAGCAATCTGAAGTCACGCCGGCGGGGGCGACGTCCCCAACAGATGCGGGCTGAGCCCGAGCAGTTCCGGCTACCGCTCGCGGTCGGCCGTGGACGAGCCGAAGTTCTTCACCGCCCAGGCGACCGCGCCCACCAGCCCGGCATCGGTTCCCAACTCCGCCACCACGATACGGCAGTGTTCGGCGGGGACGGCGAAGGCGATCTCCCCGACCGCTGCGCGCAGGGGTCCGAAGAGCAACTCGCCGGCGTTGATGAGGCCGCCGCCAACGGCAATCGCCTCCGGCGAGAGCAGGTTGATGAGACCTCCCACGGCGCGGCCGAGGTTGCGTGCCGCGGCGGTGAAAATCCGCACCGCCACGTCATCACCGGCGTGGGCCGCGTCCTGCACCGCCCTGCCGTCGATCGCGTCCGGCGTCAGCCGGGACAGCGACGTCTTCTCGCCAGCGGCCACCGCGCGGCGCGCGGCCCGGGCGATGGCGATGCCGCTGGCTGTCCCCTCCAGGCACCCCTGATGGCCCTCCCCGCACTCCGGATACTCTGGGCTGAGCGGCATGTGTCCGATCTCGCCCGCCGTGCCTGACTTTCCCGCGTACAGGTTGCCGTCGATGATCATTGCTCCGCCGACGCCAGTGCTGGCGGTGATGAAGATGAAGTCCCTGGTGCCTCGGCCGGCGCCGGCGATCCACTCCGCGTATCCAGCCAGGTTGGCGTCGTTGTTGATGGCGACATCGCAGCCGATGCGAGCTCGCAGCGCGCTCGCGGCGTCGAAGTTGTCCCAGCCGTGCAGCTGCGGCGCGGCGTAGACGACGCCGCGCCTGGGATCGAGCGGACCGGGGATGCCGATGGCCAGGCCATCGATCGTCTCGCCCCCGGCGGCCTCATCAGCACACCGTGCGATCGCATCGATGACGGCGTCCGGCCCCTCATCGCCGGGGGTGGCGGCGTGCGCCGGCGCAGCGTGGGCGTGCGCGCCGGTGGCGACGGCGGCGCGGATGTTGGTGCCGCCGAGATCTACGCCAACCAGCGTGCTCACACCACGTCGCCCACGACGGCGTTGTGCCAGTGCAGCGGGGCCACGAGTGCGTCCGCGGCGTGCGGGCCCCACGACCCGGCACGGTAGGTCACGATCGGCGGCGGCGAGTCGAGCACGGGCTGGACCACCGCCCAGCCGCGTTCCACCTCGTCCTCGCGAATGAACAGCGTGTGATCACCGTCGAGCGCGTCGTGCAGCAACCGCTCGTACGCCTCCGGTGGCGACGTCTTGAATGAGGTGCCATAGTTGAAGTCCATGTTGACGGTCTGGATGCGCACGTCCGGACCTGGGATCTTGGCCACGAACGTGATCGCGATGCCCTCATCGGGTTGGATGTGCACGATCAGGCGGTTGCTGTCGACCGCATCGACGTCGGTGCCCGCGAAGAGGTGCAGAGGCACGTCGCGGAACGTGATCACGATGCGGGTGTCGCGCGTGGCCAGTCGCTTTCCGGTGCGCACCAGGAAGGGAACACCCGACCACCGCCAGCTGTCGATGCACAGCCGCATCGCCGCGTAGGTTTCGGTCGTGGAATGGCGGCCGACGCCGGCCTCGTTGCGGTAGGCGGGGACACGTTTGCCGTCGATGGTGCCCCCGGCGTACTGGCCACGTACGACCTCAGCCGGGTTGAGCGGCTGGATTGCGCGCAGCACCTTCACCTTCTCGTTGCGAATCGCCTCGGCATCAAAGGACACCGGGGGTTCCATGGCCATGACCGCGAGGACCTGGAAGACGTGGTTCTGCACGATGTCACGGATGGCGCCGGTCTGCTCATAGAAGGCGCCACGCTGCTCAACCCCCAGGGACTCGGCAACGGTGATCTCGACGCGCGCGACGGCATCGCGGTTCCAGATGCGTTCGAAGACCGAGTTGCCGAAACGGAAGACCAGGAGGTTCTGGACTGTCTCCTTGCCGAGGTAATGGTCGATGCGGAAGATCCGCTCCTCGGGAAGGACGGCGTGAATCGTCTCGTTGAGCGCACGTGCGGACGTGAGGTCATGTCCGAAAGGTTTCTCGATGATCAGCGAGCTTCCCCCGTCCAGACCCGACTCGCCCATCGCCGTGATCAGGGCGCCGAACGCCGACGGGGGTACCGCCAGGTACACCAGCCGTCGCCGGCGCTTCAACGCCGCGCGCAGATCTCGCAGGCCGGCGTTGGGATCGAGGCGGACGAAGCGCAGCCGTTTGGCAAAGGCATCCAGTGCCTTGGCACTGGGCCGGGTTCGCGAGAAGGTACGCACCGACTCGCGCGCGAATTCGACGAACCCCGTCTGGTCCATCTCGACCGGTGCGGCGCCGACGATGTTGCCGCGCTTGGGGAGCAGCCCCTCATTGGAGAGGTTGAACAGCGCGGGGAGCAGCTTTCGAGCGCTCAGGTCACCGCTGGCCCCGACCACGACAACGTCCTGGTCGGGGGGCGCGGTCAGACCCATCGCGAGCTCAGCGTCCGCGCATGTTGCGTGCGATGGAAGCCCCCAGACCGATGACCACCGCGAGGATCGCGGAGATCACCGTGATGATCACCACGGGCAGTTCCGCGTCACTCGTCGAGTAGGTGTAGATGGCGAGGATGGCGGCTATGAACAGCCCGACGATGCTGAACGTGAGCAGCGTGACCACGGCGATGGTGGGGCCGTCCAGTGCCGGCGCACCGCGTTGCGTGTCGGCAATCGAGGGCGCAATCGTCGGGAACGGGAACCAGTGGCGCTGCGCAGCACCGGCCAGTTGCAGGAGCAGGACCCCAAGGAAGGTGAGGCCGGTGACGGTGATGACCGGACCGACCGCATCGGGAGTGGTGTACGTGTACACCGCGAGGATGCCGGTGACGAGCAGGCCGAGCATCACCACCCCGAGCCCCATCACGGTGATCCAGGTGAGGGCACCCCACGCCGGCAGCTCAACGCGCTCCCAGAGCGGAGTGATTGGGGCAGCCTCGTACGGGGCGCTCAGCTCGGTGTACATCGCCGGCGGGACAGTGATGCCCGAGACGCGGGGCTGCAGACCATAGGCCACCCGTTGCGGGTCGAACGGAGTTGCTTCGGCGAGCAGGCCAGGCTGTGGGCCCGGGTACAGGCGGCGTTCCTCCTTGCGCCCGTCGATGAAGGTGAGCCGCAGCAGGCCGCAGGTCTCACAGTGCCACGCCGAAATGGGCAGGCCACCGAGCACCGGCCCGTAGTACGTGGAGGTGCGCCGCGTGCCCTCGGGGCCGATGGCGCCCTGGTAGGTGGAGAACTCGTGCGCCATGACGCCGACAACCGGCGCCGGGTGGGAGCACTCGTCGGGCTTGGGTGGAGCAGAAGCCGGGGTGGCGGGCGGGGCGGCAGGGGCGGAACCGGTTGTCGGCGTCTGCGCGGCCACGACGCCGGATTGTACGGCCAGGGGCCGGGGCGGTGAGAATTTGCGACTCCGCTCCGTTGAAGTCGGCAGCACGGTGTCAGGCCGCCTGGCGGGGGTGCAGGCAACGCCTGTGCTCTTCACCCGTCCTCGGCGAGGGTGAGCCCGACCAATAAGATGACTGTGGTGAGTTGGACCACGTACGGGACGTTCGTCGTCTTCGCCGCCATCGTCGTCATCGCCCCCGGCCCTGACTTCGCGGTGGTGGTCAAGAACTCGTTGGCACGTGGCCGCAGCGCCGGCATCTTCACCAGCCTTGGAGTCACCACGAGTTGTCTCGTCCAGGGCAGCCTCGCCGCATTCGGAGTCGGGGTGATCATCGACCGTTCGCAGACTCTCTTTCTCGCGATTCGCTGGGCGGGCGTCGCGTATCTCTGCTACCTCGGCGTACAGGCGATCCTCGCAGCGCGACGCGGAAACGCGCGGGCGGCGGCCCTGCCGCCAGGCGCCGCTGCACAACCGAGGCGTTTTGCGGCGTGGCGGCAGGGCTTTCTCTCCAACATCACCAACCCCAAGGTCCTGGCCTTCTATCTCTCAGTGTTGCCCCAATTCCTCGGACAAGTGGGCACGCCCACCATCGACGCCCTGGCGCTGGCATATACGCACGCGGTGCTCGGAGCGATCTGGCTGCTTGCACTGGTGGCACTCCTGCACAGGGTGCGTCCGTGGATCGAGCGCCGCCGGGTGCGCCGCACCCTCGACGGCGTCACAGGCGCAGCGCTCCTCGGTTTTGCGGCCGTGCTGGCTGTCGAGAGTCGCTGACCGATGGTGCCCAAGCTCAGACTTGCCGAAGCACTGGCGGCGCACGCCCTGGCTCTTCCAGAGGCATGGCAGGACTTTCCGTGGGAGGGTGACCAGGTCGCCAAGGTGGGCAAGAAGATCTTCGCGTTCTTGACCGATGACGACGCCGGACGCCTCGGTGTCAAGCTACCGGAGTCAGGGGGTTTCGCGCTCTCCTTGCCGTGTGCCACACCGATGGTGTACGGGCTCGGGCGGCACGGATGGGTGACCATCCAGTTGAGTGATCCCAGCGTGCCCGGCATCGGCGTGTTGCGCGACTGGATCACCGAGAGCTACCGCATGGTGGCGCCAAAGAGGCTGGTCAAACTGCTGGAGGAGGACGTCGGCCGTTGACCGAGCGGCAGGCGCGAGCGGGAAAGCCCGCATCCCGCGCAGCCGCAGCCAGCTTCTCTGCGCGCGCAACATCATCCGCGAGTACGAAGGCAGCCCCCCCGCTGCCGGTGAGGTGCCAGCGCACCTCTGGCAGAGCCGTACGAAGTGCCAGCAGCCGATCGTCCAGCGCTGTGTTGACCCGACACGCAGCTGCCTCAAGACCGCTGCCGAGCTGGTCGTCGTGTGGCCTGTCCCCCATCTCGAGGGCTGCAGCAACGGCGTCGGCGCGCGCGCCGCTCTCCACATCGATGCTCTCAACCGCCGCGTACGTCTCCGCCGTGCTGCTGGCCCCGACGATCGCCACCGCGAGATGCAGAGATGGTGCAGTCAGGGGCGTGAGCGCCTCGCCCCGGCCGCGCATGCGCTGTGTACCGCCGCCGAGGAGCATGGGCACGTCGGAGCCCAGCGACGACGCCAGCCGGATCAGCCCCGGATCATCGAGTCGCCCGGCGCGGTCCGGGCCGAGAGCTCCGGCGCCGACCAGCAACGCGCTGCCGCGCAGCACCGCAGCGGCGTCAGCCGAACCGCCACCGAGGCCCGCCGCACTGGGGACTCGCTTGTCGAGCCACAGATCGGCGGCGAGCGGTCCGACAACCCGGGCCATCGCGCGCGCAGCCAGGACGGCGACGTTGTCGTCGCCACGCGGTGCGCCATCGTCGCCGGTCACCCACAAGCGCACAGTGGTGGTGGCGGCCGGGCGCAGCCTGATGCCGACCAGGTCGTGCCAATCGATTGTCAGCGCCACCGAGTCGATGTCGTGGAAGCCGTCGGGACGGCTGCCCCGCACTTCCAGGCAGAGGTTGACCTTGGCGTGGGCCGGAATGAGGATCATTGGGTGGCTGATATACTCCGCGGACTGCGCCGGTTGTTCGCGCACGGCATCCGCGAGTGCCGCTCCCATCTCATTCGACAGGAAGACACGTGGCCAATTCCCGCTCCGCCCGCAAGCGCATCCGCGCCAACGAGCGCAAGCACATCCGCAATCGTGGCGTGCGCTCGTCGGTCCGCACCTATGTCGGCAAGGCCCGCCAGTCGCTGCTCAGCCTCGAGCCCGGTGACACAGTCGACGTCGAGGAACAGCTCAAGGCAGCCGTGCGGGCGCTGGACCGGGCCGGCGAGAAGGGCATCCTCCACCGCAACAACGTCAACCGTCGCAAGTCTCGCCTCACCTCCATGGCAGCGCGCCTGATCCGGGCCGCCTCGGAGGGCGGCGAGCACACCACCGAGGTGCGCGCAGCGGCCGCCGGTGGTGCCAAGGGCCGCGGCCGCGCGGCGTCGGCGGCCAAGAAGCCGGCGGGCAAGGTTCCCGCCAAGCCCGCGGCCAAGCCCGCAAGCAAGGCAACTGCCGCCCCGAAGTCAGGGGCCTCCGCCAAGGCGACGTCGGCGAGTGCCAAGACCCCGGCGGCGGCGAAGGCCAAGAGCTAAGCCACTCAACGGCTTCGCCTCGGCGGTCATGAACGCCGTGTGCAAGTGTTTCTCCTCGTGAGCCGGGCGGTGTGGCGTCAGAGGAACTTCGGCCTCCTGTGGGGCGGACAGACGGTCAGCGAGATCGGCAGCGCGGTCACCACGCTCGCGCTCCCAACGCTGGCGATCTTCGCGTTCCACGCCGGCCCCGCCGCCGTGGGCTTGAGGGTGGCCAGCGAGCGCCTGCCGTTCCCGATCGTGGCGCTGTTCGCGGGGGCGATCGTCGATCGCGTGCGCAGGCGGCCATCCGACATCGTGAGCTGCCGGCGCTGTCGAAGGCCGTCGTCACCTGCTGCCGAGGTCGGCGAGGGGTTGCGTCACGTGTTCGGCATCCCGGTGCTGCGCGCCCAACTGCTCTGCATGAGCGCGGCCATCGTGTTCGCGCACGCGTACGAGGCGCCGCTCTACGTGTTCGCATATGACCGGCTGCACCTCAGCCCGGGGTTGCTGGGGGCGATGCTTGCCTCCCAGGGACTCGGCGCGGTCGTCGGTTCCGTCGTCGGCTCACGGATCATCGCGTGGGTCGGCGTCGGTCGCACGGTGGCGGTCGGCAACGGCCTCGCCATCGCGGTGATCGCGCTGCTTCCTCTGGCGGTCTATGTCCCGCCGGCGACGATCATGTTCCCGGTCTTCATCGTCGGAGGTGTGCTGGGCACGGCGGGTGACCTCGCGCAGGTGACGCCGCGACAGGCGCTCTCGCCCGCGCGCCTGCTGGGCCGCATGAGTGCCGTCTTCCGCACCTTCTACTGGGGCGCGTGGCCGCTCGGCAACCTCCTGGGAGGACTGCTGGCTGCGGCGATCGGTCCATCGGCCACGCTGTGGATCACCGCTCTGCTCGGCGCGCTTGCCTTCCTGAGCATCAGATTCACCCCGCTGTGGCGGGTCCGCGACTTCCCCGCCACCTCGCCGGCCAGCCTCGAGCCGCCCCTTGAGGACACGTCTGCGGTGGTTCCCTAACCTGCCGCCGGTCAGGCGGTGCGACGCCGCTCGCGGCGCTCGCTGAGCGATTCTGCCGCGGAGAGCCCCCAGTGCTGCAGGGCGGCGCTGTCATCGAGCTCACCGGCCTTGAGGCCGGCGTCGATACGCTGGAGCTCCCGCATCCAGGCCATGGCCAGAGTGGCGGGAATCGACCGGGCGGTTCGCAGGACGCGCTCCGCGCGCCACGCAGGGATGCGCATGCCGGTCGCCATCGCTGCCGCGCTGTGCTGACCGCGGAGGAGAAGCGCGTGGGCCATGAGCACGTCGCGGAGCTGACCGGCAAGGATGGAGAGAAGGTATTGCGTCGAGCGACCTTCGGAGATGAGGTCGATGAGCAGCGCGGCCCCTTTGGCCGGTTGGAGACCGGCAAGGAGGTCGAGAACCTTGTACAGCTCCAGCTGCTCCGTTCCGGCGACCAGCCGCTCCAGGTCCTCGAGGGTGGGCCGTCCGCCGTGCGCTGTGATTTTGTCCAGCTCGCCACCGATGGCCCCGAGGTCGCCACCGGTGCAGCGCAGCAGCAGATCGGCGCCACCGGGCGTCAGCCTGAGACCGCGCGCCGTCAGCTCGGCGTCCAGCCACTGGCGGCGCTCAGGCGGACGCAATCTGTCGTGGTGCACAACCTGACCGCCGTTGGCGATGATCGCCGCGAGGATGGGGTTGGCCGGCGCCACGGTGGCGCGGATCGCGAAGCAGACATGCGTGGTGGGCGCGCGCATGCCGATGGCGTGGATCAGCTCGTCGACGCCGGCGGTGCCTCGCCGCGCGCCGCTGAGCTGGGGCAGCTCGCGGACCAGAACGTGGCGCTCGGCGGCGAAAAGTGGCATGTCGACGAGACTGGCGATGAGCGGCTCGAGCTTCGCCGGGGCGTCGATCACCTCAAGGTCGCCGCCGATCGGCGCGCGCCATCTTTCCACGGTGGCGTCAACGAGCTGCGGCTCCTCCCCGTGGACGAGCAGGAGACCAGGAGTGTCAGCCACTGCACCATTGTGTCAGCGGGTGGAGGTCGCCGTTGCGCCGCAGTGGCCCGGCTGCGCCGTCAGCCGGTGGCAGTGGTGAAGCCACCCGACGAGAGAGCGTCGTACAGGAGGTCGCTGTCACGGCCGGTGACGGCGATTGCCAGTCCGGTGCCGCCGAGTCCCGGTGGAGTGCGCCTGGCGGGGACGGCCACCAGCGTGGGCCGCGCGGCGGCGAGAAGCGCACTGCTGGGAGCTGTTGTCGTCGGCCCCACCAGAAGGTCGGCGCGCAGCTGTGACCTCTCCACGCCGGCGAGCTCGTCCTGCGTCGCCTGCGGGAGGTTGCCGGTGATGAGCGCCGTCGAACGGCCGTCGCTGACCTGAAGGACGCAAGGCGCCGCCGGCGCCGGGCCGGAGGTGACACAGCGCACCCTGGCGCCCCCCAGCGTCCACGAGGACGCGCCGGCGACCACCACGCGCGAGCCCGTCCCCACCATCGAGGCGATCGCCGTCTGCAGCGCCGGCGGCAGCGGTTGCGAGATCACCACGCTGCCGATGTCGTAGTGGCCGATCAGGCTGGGAATCGCCGCCGACGTCGCCCGGTCGGTGTTGGTGAGCACGATCGCGTCGAGGTGACGGTCGAGCGGCGACAGCACACGGCCGAGCGCGGTCAGCAGAGCCGCGCCGTCGGAGCCGCCGTCGACGAGCACCACTCCCCCACCGGGTGGACGGATCAGCGCGGCCACACCGTTGCCGACATCGAGCACGGTGATGCGCAGGAAGCTGCCGGTGGCGGCTGCCCCGGCATAGGTGGAGGCGGCGCCCGCCACCAGCGCGGCGGTGGCGGCCACGGCCAGCGTCGCCGTGTCGAGAGGTCGCCACCGGGCGTGGAGAAACCACACCATCGAGCCGGCGCCGGCTGCGGCGAGCTCGACGACGGTCCATGTCGATGGCCACAGCTGCACCTGGATGGCGGCGAACGGCAGAGACGCAGCACCCTGGGCGATGGCCAGGATGGCGCGGCTGGCGACGGCGGCCATCTCCAGTGGCAGCCACCCGGCGGAGGGGACTCCGACGCTCAGCAGGGCGCCGGCGCCGCCCACCACGATGACCGGTGGGAGCAGCGGCAGCACCAGCGCGTTGGCGAACGGCCCCACCAGGGAGAGGACCCCGAAGGTGCCCGCAGTGACCGGCGCGGTGGCCAGCTGCGCAGCCACGGTGACGGCAAAGGGCTCGACAAGGAGGCGTGGGCCCGGGATCCGCTCTGCAATCGGCGAGGCGAGCAGAAGGATGCCCGCCGTGCCGAGGAAGGAGAGTTGGAAGCCGACATCGGTGGCCACCGCCGGCTCGATGGCCAGGAGAACCGCGGCACAGAGGCCGAGCAGGGCAAACGAATGCGGTCGGCGGCCGTCACGCGTCAGCAGCAGACCGGCACCGACCATGAGACTGCTGCGCAAGGCGGCGGCCCCCGCACCGCTGAGCACGACGTACAGAGCGATCACGCCGAGCGTTGCCAGGGTCCGGCGACGTCGCGACCACCCGCGCAGGCGCGCGACCGCGTTGACCAGAGCCGCGATCATCACCACCTTCAACCCGCTGACGGCGACGATGTGGATCAGTCCGGCGTCCTGCAGCGGCGTGCGGACGTCGGATGTCAAGCGCCCATGGATGCCGAAGACGACGCCAAGGAGCAGGGTGGCCTCCGGTTCGGGGAGCGCGCGCACGACGGTTGCTGTCAGTGAGCGGCGGAGCTGCTCGGCGAGCCTCGCCGGTGTCGGCCCGCCGGCGGCGATCGGCGTGACCTGGGCCGCGGTCGCGATGGCCGTGACGCCGACGCGTTCGAGAGCGACGGCCGAGAGCGAGCCTGGTCGTTGCGGTGGGGCCCGCAGGCTGCTGGTCTCCACGTCAACGGTGTCGCCCGGCAGCACCGCGACCGGCGTGCGCGGCTCGACCACCACCGCGCCGCTGACGGTCCATTCGCCGGATTGCGTGGCCAGCTCTTGCACGTCGACCACGACGGTGTCGTCGCGTCCGGGCACGCCGGCGTCCCCGACGGTGCCGCGCAGCACGATGGCACCGCTACCGAGGTGGCCGTTGACACTGCCTGGACCGGTGTCGACGGCAGCCGAGCTCACCCCACGCCAGGTGCCGAGCACGCACATCACCATCGCTGCCCCCGAGGTCACGAGTCGACCGTTGACGAAGATCGTGCAGATCAGCACGCAGGCCACCGCGGCCACCATCGCGGCCAGCCAGACGCTCTGTGGCGAGAGTGCGACGCAGGCTGCGAAGGCGCCCACGCACAGCGCTACGCGCCAGGGCGCCTCGACGCTCACGGCAGGGCGGTGAGGAAGCTCAGGTGCTTGCCGATCAGCGTGGCGGTGGCGGTGTCAAGTCCGAGCGCCTGACGCAGGTCGGCGAGACTCGCGAAAGGACCCCACTGCGTCCGCGTGCCGACGATCGCCTGGGCGACGTCGGGCGTCATGCCGGGAATGGTTTCGAGCTCGGAGACGCTCGCAGAATTGGCTTCGATCTTCGCGGACGTTCTCGCGCTGGCTCCCTTGGCGAAGGGGACGTTGACCTGGTGGCCGTCGTGCAGGAGTCCAGCCATGTTGGGCAGCCTGCCGGGGTCAGCACTGGGGAGAATGCCGCCCGCGTCCGCAATGGCGTCGGCAATGCGCGCACCGGTGGCGAGCTCATACAGGCCCGGGTGCGCAACCGCGCCGCTGACGAAGACAAGCAGCGTGGCGGCGGGCCCGGGCGCTGCGACCGCCGGAATCGCCGCGGCCACCGGTTGGTCACTGCCTCGCGCGGTCATCGCTGCGCCGACACCGGCGGCGACGGCAGCGCCGGCGGTCACGGCCATCAGCCGCCGGTGGCCGAGCGCAGTGCGGAGCACCGACATGCGGCGAGTGTCGAGCACCCACGCGCCCACCCAGCGGACGGTCCTCAGCAGACCCCCGGCGGCAGCGTGCACATCGCCGGCAGGTACGTCAGCGCCGTGGTTCCCGCCTTCTGCGCGGTGAAGGTCACCGTGTACCGGCCCGCCTGCGGCACCGTTGCGGGGGATGGCAGCGCCGGCGACAGCGCGATGCTGGAGAGGAGCTTCCCGCCTTCGTGTGCCTCCGCAGGCCATGGCGGGACGCGGGCGTCAATGTCGATCGACACCACCTGCCCAACACCGACGTTGAGGCACGACGCGAGCCCCATCTTCATCACTCCCGCGGACGCAGGAACGTCTGACAGGACGCGGACAGGGATGACGCTGAGCGCCTGCGCAAGGCCGAGTGGTGCGTGCGCAGAGGGGGACGCTGCCGCACAAGGCCTGGGGGATGCGGATGCCGTCGGCGGTGTCGTGGCGGATTGGCCTGGGGCGGCGCTGTTCGATCCGCAGGCCACGGCGGCCATCGCCACCATCATCGCCAGAAAGCGGGCAGGTCGTCGACAGCGCATGTGCTCAGTGTCCTCCACGGACCCCGCGTCGTCCGGCCCTGGCTCCGTCCTCGCCAACTCAGAAAACGCTCGCCTCGCTGTCCAACCAGCGCTCGCACGCCTCCGCACGGCCTCCAGCCTGGTTCGCCGAACAGCGCTCGCCGGGAGTCCAGATACCTCCGGACCGACCCATCGGGCATCGTAGTCCTCATGGCAGTGACCGACGTCGAACGTCTGGCGCTGGGTGCCGGATGGCGGCAGCGCACCGGGGATCGTCCTGTCCTGCGGGCAGCGATCGGGGCGCTGTGCATCTCGTCGTCCGCGGTGCTCGTCGAGCTCGCCGCCAGCGGCGCCGCCACGACTGCCTTCTTCCGTTGCGCGCTTGCCCTCCCCCTGCTCATCCCGCTGGCTGTCCGCGAGAAGCGACGTTGCAAGGGCCGGCCGCGGAACGCTCGTCTGAGAGCCGCGGCAGCGGGGATATTCTTCGCCATCGACCTCGTGCTCTGGACCCACGCCATCAACGATGTGGGTGCGGGCATCGCCACTGTGCTGGGCAATCTCCAGGTTGTGTTCGTCGCCGCGGCGGCGTGGGTGGTGTTCGGCGAGCGGCCGACCCGTCGCCTCGTCCTGGCCCTGCCGGTTGTGTTCGCCGGCGTGGTGCTCGTGTCCGGTCTGGCCGGGCGGCCATCGTTCGGGGGTGACCCGGTGGCGGGCATCGCGTTCGGCGTGGGCACCTCCCTCGCCTACGCCGCCTTCCTGCTCATCCTCCGCGGCGCCACCGGCACCGCACATATCGCCGGGCCACTCATGGATGCCACGGCCAGTGCCGCTGTCAGCTCCCTCGTCCTCGGCGGCATCTTCGGCACGCTCGACCTGGCGCCCGGCTGGCGGGCGCTGGGGTGGCTTCTGGTGCTGGCGGTGACCAGTCAGACCATCGGGTGGCTCTTCATCACGTCGGCACTGCCGCGGCTGCCGCGGGCTATCTCGTCGCTCATGCTGCTCCTGCAACCGGTGGCGTCGCTGGGGCTCGCGGCGCTCGTGCTCTCGGAACGCCCGACCTGGGTGCAGCTGCTGGGAGCGGTGCTGATCTGCGGCGGCGTGCTCACCGTCGCTCGCCGTGCCACGACCGGCGAGCCGGCAGAGCGACCGACGTCATCAGCTGCGCGCGCCGTCCTCTGACTCGCACCGGATGTGCACGCCTAGCCGAGCCGGTAGCGGCGTTGCCCGTCCTCCCCCACCCGCGTGGTCGCGCCCGCTCTCTCGGCGAGGAACCGCACCGCGCGGCCGCCGACCCGGGCGCCGGCCGACGTGATCTCGGTGGCGATCTCCGACGCGGTGGCCTCACCCAGCTTGACCAGCACGGCGCGGACCACATCGCTGGTGACCTCGGGCGGGGTGGCACGGCCCTTGGGGGCATGTGCGCGACGGCGACGCCGGCCTGCGAGAGGCTTGGCGGCCGACGCGGGGCGGCCCCGGACGGCGCGAGGCCCGCTGGAGGGTGCGGCTCCGGCACTGTCGAAGAGCGCCACCGCGGTGCGGACCTCGCGACGCAGCGACGCGTTGTCGGCGCGAAGCTTGGCCACTTCGTCGACGAGCGCCTCGATGCGCGTGACAAGCCGCTGGGCCGCATTCACGAGGGGCGACTGGCGGTCGGCCGGCGTCGGGGCGCCGTCCACTTGCAGCATGTCGACCAGCCCTCCATTCAGCGACAGCGGCGTCTGCCCACTCGCACAGCACTGAAGCTGCGGGCATTGTGCGCGTTGGAAGGGTGAGTGGGCAAATTCGCCACTGTGTCAACGTTTGCAATTCAAGGCGGTGATTCCGCGACCGCCCAAGGCGACTGGTCTGTCGACGCCGGACCTCGCTGGTACCATCCATTGCCGGGGCCATAGCTCAGTTGGGAGAGCACTTGCATGGCATGCAAGGGGTCGGGGGTTCGAGTCCCCCTGGCTCCACCAC
>DAINCY010000040.1:0-16786 GCA_036732145.1 Candidatus Dormiibacterota bacterium | reverse complement strand
GCGTCTGACTACGGATCAGAAGGTCGCGGGTTCAAATCCTGCTGGGCGCGCCACCTCCGCCCGCCATCTGGCCGCTGTGTCGTGGTGCACGCTTCCGCCGTCCGAGCGACGTCAGCGCAGGAATTCAAACGGGTCGTTCCTCCCGCGGCGGGCGCGCTGCCTCCACAACAGGACAGCGGCCGATCCTGCCGCCGCAATCACCAACGCGACCAGGACGCCCACGAGCAAGCTGCCCCCTGGTGGTCCTGACGAGCCGGTGTTGCCAGCGGTGATCGCCAACGCACCCGACGCACCTGGTGTGGCCGTGGAGGTCGGACTTGGCGATACGGCCACATCGGTCGGGGTGTCCGTCGGCAGGGGCGTGTCCGACGCCGTTGGCGTGGGAGTGGGCGTCGGCGTCGCAGTGGCGGTTGGCGTCGGGTTTGGAGTTGCGGTGGGCGTCGGGTTTGGAGTTGGGGTCGGTGGCAGGATGACGTCGAAGCCCTGTCCCTGCGCGGCCGTGGCCGCGCTGCCCGTCACCGGCGCGGTCCTCCCTTGGACGTGCGCGCTCGGGTAGTGGAGGCCGGCCGTGGCGTTTCTGGGAAGGGAGCCAGTGACCGTGCCCTGGCATGGCTTGGAAGGGGCCACGACTGGGACTGTTCCAATCACCGTTGCCGCGCTGTCGTCCCAGACCACGACGATCTGGAGATTGCTGACCGCGCAGTCGTGGTCCCACGTGTAGTCGTACGAGACAAGGGCTCCCGGGCCGCCCGAAGCAGCCCCGCTCCGTGTCAGCATCGGAGTGCCCGCCGCCAGGGCGGGACGATCAGCCGTGGCGAGAAGCGCAATCAGTGCCGCCAGCGCAATCGCGCCGGCGGTGACTGCATTCCTGGCCGTGCGTGGGGACCTCACCGTGGAATGGAGAGTACCGGGGGGACGCAGGGTAAGCGCGCGCCGCGACGGTTTTCAGGGTGGGGCGTTCCCCTACACTCGTGCGGCGATGAAAGCCGTCGGGAGGATCTCTGCTGCCGTTGGGGCCGGCCTCGCCGGGCTCGGCGCCGCGATCTTCCTGCACCCACGCTTTGGAGGCCGCAACCGCAAGAGCGCAGCAGGAATGGCACGCAGGCAGTCGGCCAATATGGCGACCATGGTCGGCGCCTCCGCGGCTCGCACCCCAGGGCGCGGTGCCCGTCGCGAGGCCGAGCTCGTGGAGAGCGTCCGCTCGGAGTTGAGCGTGAGCCATTTCGACGCTGCCGGCAGTCTGCAGGTGACCGTCCACAAAGGCACCGTGACCCTTCGTGGCGAGGTGTCGCACCTCGATGATATCGATGCCCTGGAGGAGACGGCTCGCTCCGTGGCCGGCGTGAGTGACGTCAACAACCTGCTTCGGCTCGCCACCACCGCCGCCCCCGTCGGGCGATGAACCCCGGCGTTGGACACGGGGTCGGGGCCCGCCGGATGTGACGCTGCCCGTCGCGCCGCCGCTGGAGCCGATGCTGGCCCGCTCCGCGGACCAGATTCCGACCGGCGCGGGCTGGCGGTACGAACCCAAGTGGGACGGCTTTCGCGCCATCGTGTTCCGCGACGGCGCCGACGTGCACGTGGGCAGCCGCAATGGGCAGCCGCTGCAACGATTCTTCCCGGAAATCCTCGACCCTCTGCGGGCGGCGCTGCCCGACCCCGCCGTGGTGGACGGGGAGATCATCATCGCCACCCCGCGCGGCCTCGACTTCGACGCACTCCAGATGCGACTCCATCCCGCGGCCTCGCGCGTGGCCCGGCTCGCCGGGGAAACGCCTGCCACGGTGATCCTCTTCGATCTCCTTGGCCGCGGCAGCGACGATCTGCGTGGCCGGCCGCTCGTGACCAGGCGCGAACTGCTGCTGAGCGCGATCACCGCCAATGCGCGGGTGGCGCTGACGCCGCAGACCGCTGACTTCGACGAGGCCAGTGACTGGTTCACGCGCTACGAGGGCGCCGGCCTGGACGGGATCATCGCCAAGCCGGAGGACAGCACCTACCGCAGCGGCGATCGCGGTTGGACCAAGGTGAAACACCGGCGGACGGTCGACTGCGTCGTGGGCGGATATCGTATGGAGGTGAAGGGTGGCGGGGTCGGCTCACTGCTCCTCGGCCTCTACGACAGCGATGGCGTGCTCCAGCACGCCGGACACACCTCCTCCTTCTCAGTCAAGGAGCGTCGTGACCTGGTGCAACTGCTTGCGTCACTGACGGGCGGAGAGAGCTTCGGGCACGGCCGTACACCGGGAGCACCCAGCCGATGGTCCCGCGACAAGGATGCCGCCTGGACAGCGGTGACCCCGTCGCTGGTGTGTGAGGTGTCATTCGACCACCTTCAGGGCCAGCGCTTCCGCCACGCAGCGCGCTTTCTCCGCTGGCGCGACGACCGCGATCCGAAGAGCTGCACATACGATCAGCTCACGCCCGCCGACGCGTTCCGCCTTGGCGACATCGTCGATCTCCCCGACGCCGACGCGTGATGAGCGAGCAAACGGACTACGCGACCTACCTGCGAATCGACGAACTCCTCGACCTCCAGCAGCCCCTCAGCGACGGGGCCCACGACGAGATGCTCTTCATCGTCGTGCACCAGGTGTATGAACTGTGGTTCAAGCTCATCCTCCACGAGCTCGACGCTGCCGCGGCAGCCCTCGACAGGGGCCGTTCGCATGCCGCACTGGCCCCGATGCGCCGCGCCGTCGCGCTCGAGCAATTGCTCATCGAACAGCTTGGCGTTCTCGAGAGCATGAGTCCCGACGGCTTCATGCGCTTTCGTGACCCGCTGGCGCCGGCGTCCGGTTTCCAGTCCACCCAATTCCGGGAGATCGAGGCCCTCTCGGGAGGCGGCGATGCCCGTCACCTCCGCGACACCGCGCGTACTGACGTTCAGCGTGCCCAGCTGGGGGAACGCCTCGGACGACGCTCTCTCTACCAAGCCCTGGCGACGGCGATGCGCGGCGCGGACTTCGACTTTCCCGACGGCGACGATGCCGACGCACGTGATCGCCGGCTGGTCGCGCTGGCGTCGCTCTATCACGACCACGACGACGCCGGACGGGCCATCGTCCACCAGCTCTGCGAGTCGTTTGTCGATCACGACGAAACCATCGCGCGCTGGCGGCATCACCACGCTCTGATGGCGGCGCGCGAGATCGGCACGAGGACGGGCACCGGTGGCAGCCTCGGGGTGGCCTACCTCGAGACCACGCTCCATCGGCGGTTCTTCCCCGAGCTGTGGGAGGTGCGCAACCGGCTGTGACGGCCCTCGACCGAGCCGCGTGTGCCGCCCTCGACGCAGACGATCCACTGGCGAACCTCCGCGAGCGCTTCGTCATTCCGGACGGGGTGGTCTACCTGGACGGCAACTCGCTCGGCGCGTTGCCGGTGCAGACGCCGGCGCGCGTTGCCGCCGCGGTGGAGGGGGAGTGGGGTCAGGGACTGGTGCGCAGCTGGACCGACGCGCACTGGATGGAGGCGCCGAAGCGAGTTGGAGCCAAGCTGGCCCAGATGATCGGCGCCAGTTCCGACGAGGTGATTGTGGCCGAGAGCACGACGGTGTGTCTCTTCAAGCTGGTCTGCGCCGCGCTCTCACTGCAGTCCGGCCGGTCAGTGGTGCTCACGGAGGAGGAGAACTTTCACAGTGACCTCTACGTTGCAGCAGGCGCGGCGCGACTCTGCGGCGCCACGCTCAGAGTTGTGCCGCGTTCCCGGCTGCACGATGAGCTCAACGACCAGGTTGCTTTGCTGCTGCTCACTCATGTCGACTATCGAACCGGCTACATGCACGACATGCGCGCGATGAGTGCGGCGGCACGTGAGGTGGGCGCGCTCGCGGTCTGGGATCTCTGTCACAGCGTTGGGGCTGTGCCCCTGCACGTGAACGCCGACGGCGCGGACATGGCCGTCGGCTGTGGCTACAAGTACCTCAACGGTGGCCCTGGGGCGCCGGCGCTGCTGCATGTGCGCGCCGGCCTCCACGACGCCCTCCACAACCCGGTCCCGGGGTGGCTCGGCCACGCCCAACCGTTTGACTTTCACCCCACCTTCCGCGCGGCCTCAGGCCTTGGATCCATGCTGACTGGTTCGCCCCACGTCCTCCAGCTCGCCGCGCTCGAGTCCGCCGTGGACCTCTGGCTCGAGGTCGACATGGACATGGCTCGCGACAAGTCGATCGCCCTCACGGAACTGTTCATCGCCGAGGTCGAGGAGCGATGCGCGGGCATGGGCTTTGCCCTGGCCTCGCCGCGGGAAGCCGCTCGGCGCGGATCGCAGGTGTCGTTTCTCCACCCTCGCGGGTACGGAATCGTGCGGGGACTGATCGAGCGCGGCGTGATCGGTGACTTCCGCTCCCCCGACGTCTGCCGCTTCGGATTCGCGCCTCTCTATCTGAGGCACGTTGACGTGTGGGACGCCGTGGAGCGACTCGGTGAGCTCATCGCCGAGGGAGTCCATCTGGACGAGCGTTTCGCGGAGCGCGCTGAGATCACCTGACCGCAGGCATGCGATGAGGCCCGGTTCGGTTCGATGCCGCTGGCACAGGACCGTGACCCGCGCATCAGTGCGTTTGTGGGTCGCTGCTGCCACCTTCACTCAGAGGGCAACGCATGTGCCCACCGATGGAGAGGAGGACACGTGAGCTCTCGGCAGAAGGGCGACCGCGACGCGCAGATCCGGCGAGGTCGGGAGTGGGATCGACGACCTGGGCTCAGCCGCACCCTTCGCGTCAGCGTCTTCGCCGCGCCGGTGGCCGCCTCGTTGGGGGTGGCTGTCCTCCTGAGCGACCTGCTGCCGCGCGCCGGCAACGCGGCCACCACCGCGCTCTGGATCGGGGTCATCGCAGTCGCGTCCCTGGTGACGCTCGTGGTCGTCGAGCGCGCGGCGCGCCGTCTCCTGCCCCTGGCGGCGTTGCTCAACCTCTCGTTGATCTTCCCGGACAAGGCCCCGGCCCGGTTCGCGATCGCGCGCCGCAGCGGTCGTCCGCACGATCTCCAGGCGAGCCTCCATCGTGCCCAGGGCACCGGTCACGAAGACGAAGCCCGCCGCATGCAGACCGTCATCGAGCTGGTGCTGGCTCTGAGTGTCCATGACAAGGCCTCCCGCGGGCACTCGGAGCGGGTGCGCGTGTTCACCGACCTGCTCGCCGATGAGCTGAAGGTTCCCGAGAGCGGCCGCCACCGCCTCCGCTGGGCGGCGCTGCTCCACGACATCGGCAAGCTCGAGGTGGCCCCGGCGATCCTCAGCAAGCCCAGCGCGCCCAGCGAGGAGGAGTGGGTGGTGCTGCACCGCCATCCCGAGGAGGGAGCCCGGCTGGTCGCGCCGCTGATGCCCTGGCTTGGGGAGTGGGGCACAGCGGTGGAGCAGCACCACGAACGCTTCGACGGCACCGGCTACCCACACCGGCTGAAGGGGCACGAGATCTCCCTGGCCGCGCGCATCGTGGCGGTGGCGGACGTCTTCGAGGTGATGACCGCTCCACGACCGTACCGGCTGCCCATGAGCGTGCTGGCGGCGCGCAGGGAACTGGTTCGCGTCGCCGGTACGCAGCTCGATCCCGTCATCGTCCGCGCCTTCCTCAACGTGTCGGTCGGCCGCCTCTGGACGACCATCGGCCTGGGTGCATGGATCGCCCAGATCCCCGCCCTCGGCCGCATGTTTGGGTTCGGCGGATGGGCGAGCTCGGGGATGGGCATGGGCATCACCACGGCGGCGACCGCGACCATGCTCGCCGTCAGTGGCGTCGCCGGCCCAGGGCGCGGTGTGGTGGTCGCCGGCCCCGCCGGTCTGTCGCCGGCTCTCGCGTCCGCTCCTTCACACAGTCCCCGGCCGACTGTGCCGCCGCCGACGGCAAGACCGACACCGGCCCCCACCGCGCCGGTCACGCCCAAACCCACTCCGACACCCGCGCTCGCGCCCAAGCCGACCCCTGCGCCGAAGCCGAAGGCGCTGCCAACCCCCCAGGCGACCCCCAAGCTCACTCCTGACCCGTGGAGCTGCGCCGGGTGCACCAACACCGCCGCCAACTGCACGAGCCACTGCAAGAGCGACGACAACAAGCACTGCACCACGTACTGCCTCGGCGACAACAACACGTCCTGCAGCTCCCACTGCTTTGGCGACAACAACACGCACTGCGTCACCTTCTGCGTGGGCAGCGACAACAAGAGGTGTCAGATCAATTGCCGGCAGTCGTCGATGGTTGCGGCGCCCGTGGTGCGAACGCGCCGGTCAGGCGTGCTCAATGCACCGCCGGTCGCTGCGCGGAATAGCGCCCGGATCACGTAGCGCAGCGATCCCGGTCGGGCTTCACCCAGTGTCGCCGTCCCGCGTGCGTCGCCATGCGGACAGCGTGCTCAGGGCAACGATCACCACCAGCAGGGCGATGGTGATGCGCCCGCTGTACTGCCCGACCGCATCGGCGACATTCTCCGCCGGCTTGCCGATGACGAACCCCAGCGTCACCCAGAGGCCGACGAAGATGACAGTACCCACCAGGTCCACGGCGATGAAGCGCCAGAAGCTGATGCGAGCGTCGCCGGCGCCGAAGTAGAGAAGATCGTTGGGCACTGGGAGGAAGTAAGCGAGCAGGATCGTCCAAAGCCCCCAGCGTGCGAAGAAGGACTCGGCCCGGCGCGCCCGCCGGTGCCAGCGGCGATCGTGCTTCTCCAGATATCCGACCAGCGGACGTCCGTAGCGGCGGCCCGCCCAATAGTAGAAGGGGTCGGTGAGCATGGTGTACGGAATCGGTGCCAGGAGCACCGCCCATAGTGGCAGCCGGCCGCCGGCGGCGAAGGCTCCGGCGATGATCAGCGAGATGGTGCTGCCACGGAGCAGTTCCGCATACAGTGGCTTGGTGAACTGCAACGCGGTGCCCAGCGGGATGCCCGCGTAGTAATAGACCGACTTGGCCAGAATTGGACCCAGGCACAGGAAGTCCCGAGCGCCAAGACTCTGCAACAGCTGTTGGCGGGCCTCATCGTCGACGTCAGCCGTCGTGCCCTGCTGCACCTCGCCGTCGTCGCGCTCCCCCTCGGTCACACAGCGTCCGCCACGGGCACATCCGGCGCGCTGGTCGCCGGCGCCGGGGGGCGAGAGAGGATGAGCGCCACAGCCACGACGATGAGAGCGGCGGCGAGCAGCGTCTGTCCGGTGACGCGCTCACCGAGGACGGCCCAACCAAGGACCACAGCGACCAGCGGGTTGACGTAGGCGTACGTGGCCACGGCGGTCGTCGGCACCTTGCCCAGCAGCCAGACGTAGGCGCTGAACGCCACCAGCGAACCGAAGACAACAAGATAGAGAAGCGAGAGCCCCGACGCCAGGCTGATCCGGTCGAGATGGACCGCCGACGCCTCCCCAATGAGCAACCCGACGATCACAAGCAGCGCACCACCGCAGAGCATCTCCATCCCGGTCGCCATCAGGGCGCGCTTGGGGAGCGGGCCTCGGGTGGCGTAGAGCGACCCGATCGCCCAGCTCAGCGGCGCTGCCAGGACAAGCAGCATGTGACCGGGATCCCCTGTGCCACCGGCGCCGGGGCGCAGCAGCACAGCGGTGCCGGCCAGCCCGATGGCGATGCCCGCCATCGCGATCCGGCGCAGGCGCTGCCCCAGAAAGAGGGCGCCGAAGAGGGCGATGAACAGCGGCACCGTCGCCACCAGCAGCGCCACCACCCCTGAGGGCACGAACAGCTCTCCATAGCTGACGCCGCCGTTGCCGCCGAGGAGAAGCAGGCCGCCGGTGATCGCGCACGCCCGCCACTGCCGAGGTCCGATGGGATCCTGAGCGGCGCCGTGCAGCCGACCGGTGACGGCAAGAAGCACCGCTCCCGCCACCAGGAAGCGGACCCCCGCCATCAGCAGCGGCGGCATGGTGTCCTCGGCAATCCGGATGAAGAGGTACGTGGAACCCCAGATCACGTAGACCGCCGCAAAGGCGGCGATGATCCGGCCCCCCACCCGATGCTGACCGGTGGACCTCGCCAAGGTCGTCATCGCGGGCACCCTACGGCATCGGCGGGATTCCCGGCCAGAACGCGGTTCGTCGCCTATGCTTGCCACAGCCCAGGCGCGCCGCCCGCGCCCTCTGGTGCACATCCCACCACGCATGACCACCCACGGCTCCCATCCCCGTCAACGTCACGCAGGGCGCCGAGTGGCGATCGCGACTTGTGTGCTTGCCCTTGCCGTCGTGTCGGCGACTGGCACCGTCAACCTCCTCCCCGGCGCGACGGGCGTGGCCGTGGACGGCCCCCTCGCGGTGCACCCAGAGAAGTCCGCGCCGTCGCTGGACAACGAGCTTCCCGACGGAGCGCTGGTCCCCGATGCAGCCCAGCCGGTCACGCTCTCGGTGCCCGCTGGGCCCCATCTCACCGTACCGATCCTCTGCTACCACTACATCCGGACGATCGCTCTGCCACCGCAGAACCTGCTGAGCTTTGACCTTTCCATCTCACCAACGCTCTTCGCGGAACAGATGGCTCTGCTCCACCTCGAGGGCGCGCATCCGATCACCCTGGCCACGCTCATGGACGCGCTGGCCGGCAAGCGCGCGCTGCCGTCGCACCCCGTTGTCCTGACTTTCGACGACGGCTACGCGGACTTTGCCTCCGGGGTTGAACCTGTGATGGCGCGCTACGGTTTCGTCGCCACCGACTATGTGGTCAGCGGCTTTCTGAACCGGCCCCGCTACATGACCGCCGCGCAGGTCTCACAGATGGACGCCGACGGCATGGTCATCGGCTCCCACACGGTGCATCACGTCAACCTGGCGGCGATTCCGACGGCCGCGGCGCGCACTGAGATCGAGAGCGGTAAGGCCACCCTCGAGAAACTGCTTGGTCACACCGTGCTCGACTTCGCCTACCCCTACGGCGGGTTCAATGCTGCGGTCGAGCAACTTGTGCAGCAGGCCGGATTCAGGGAGGCGGTCACCACCGTCGGCGGCGATGTGCAGAGCCTGAACGGGAGCTTTGCCTTGCGCCGCATTGAAATCGGGGGAGCGCCCAGTCTCGCAGTCTTCGCTCATGACGCCGATCTGCCCTCGCCCACGGCGGCGCAGCTGACCCAGATCACTGTCGCGACGCGGCCCTCAGCACTGCGCAACGCCTGATCTCAGGCGCCTCGAGCTGGGCGGGAGCCGTCGGGCTTGCCAGGTTGGTACCCGCTGCAGGTGATCACCGGGAGAGCCGGATAGCGCGGAAACCGGGGGTCAGACTCCGCCAGGAGGCACATCCAGAACTGTGAGCGGGCCCCGCGAATGACGCGGGCGTGCTCACAATTCGCGCAGAGTCCGGGCTGTGTTGCGGACATGACCGCGGACGCGGCGAACGGCGGGACGTGACATCGTGACGACGCGGCCCGGCAGCCGGCATAGACCGGCGGCGTTGGAGCCTCTGCCGACGCGCTGGAAGCTCTCGACCGCCCACCCCACTCGCTCGGCATGGGCGGTGAGGAGGCGGTCGCCATTGACACAGACGGGATGACCGACCGCCTCGAGCATGGGCAGGTCGCTGGCGAAGCTGTCCCCATAGGCGTGGGAGATCTCGAGGTCGACGTGGTGGGCCGCTGCCAGCTCGCGCACCGCGTCGGCCTTGCCCACGCCGTGACACAGGCGCAGGATGCGGCCGGTGTAGCGGCCGTCGCGCAACTCGGCAACGGTCGCGGCGACGCCGTCAACGCCGAGGACCGAGCCGAGCACTGTGATGAATTCAAGTGGAGACGAGGACACCAGGAACACCAGGTCGCCGCGTTCGCGATGCCAATCGATGCGCGCTCGCGCCTCAGCGTACACGCCGGGGACCACGTGAAGGGGGATCTCCCGCCGGCCGAATCGCAGGAGGCGGTCGGACTCGACTCCGGCCAACATCTCGCCCGCCCCTCGAACCGCGTCGCGGATCTGCATCTCGTCGAAACCAAAGAGGCTGAAACGGGCCTGCACGACCAGCGAGTGAAGCATCGCCCGCGTGCTGAGGAATCCGGCGCGCCGCATGGGACGGGCCACCCGGAGCAATGACGAGCCACGGAGCAGGGTGCGGTCGACGTCGAAGAACGCAGCGGCGCGACGGAGGGGTGTGCCTTGCTCAGCTACCATGCGCGGGATGTCCAGGATTGCGAGCCGCGGCGCGGTCTCTGCTCGGTCCAGTGTACGGGCGACTGGCGCAGATCTGCTTTCCAGTGCACAGAATCGCATTGCCAACTCGCGCAACATCGAGCACTGGCAGCCGGGTCTGGCGCGATGGGACGCGGAGGTGCTGCTCGCGCATGTCCTCGATGTCGACATCGACGGTGACGAAGATCTGGCTCTCAACAGTGTCTCGCCATCGCAGCGGCGCCGCTTCGAAGCGCTCGTCGCTCGCCGGCTCACCGGTGAGCCAGTCAACTACATCACCGGTCACTTCCGCTTCTGCGAGCTCGACCTGCTGGTGCGGCCGGGCGTGTTCTCACCGCGCGCATCGAGTGAGCTGATGGTCGAGCTCGCGGTGTCGAGACTGCGGCGCCGCCGCGGCCGTCGCGTCGCGGTCGACGTGGCCACAGGCGCCGGCGCGGTGGCGCTGGCGATTGCCGCGCGGACGCGCGCCAGCGAGGTGTGGGGCGCCGACATCTCGCCCGAGGCCGCGCGGCTGGGGCGCACCAATGCGCGCCGTTTGCACCTCGACAATGTGCGCTTCGCCACCGGCGACATGCTCGCCGCCCTGCCCCGCACTGTGCGCGGAGCGGTGGACGTCTTGACCATCCATCCTCCCTACGTCGCCCGCCATGAGGTTCGCACGCTGCCGGTGGAGATCCGCCGCTTCGAGCCCCGGCACACGCTCACCGACGGATCGGACGACGGGCTGGGGCTGGTCCGCCGAATCGCCGACGACGCACCGGCCTGGCTGCGGCCGGGCGGCTTCGTGCTCATCGAGATCGCCCCCTACCTTGCCCGTGCCGCCGCCACCGTGCTCCGACGGGGTGGATTCCGCGAAGTGCGTTCGCATCGCGACAGCCTGGGGGTCACCCGCGTGGTGGTGGGACGGCTGTGAGCGACAGCGCGATGACGCAGGTGGGCGCTCCCTGGCGGCGTCCCTTGCGTGGTCGGCTCGACGAACTGGTGATCGACAGCGCCGCCTTGCTCGACAACCCGCTCGGCGATCCCAGCGCGCGACCGCTGCTGGTGTACTCACCCCCCGGGCACGACGTCGAGGAGATGGCGCTGCCGGTGATCTATCTCATCCAGGGATTCACGGGGCAGGTCGACATGTGGCACAACCGCACCGCGTACCGGCCCAACGTCATCGAGCTGATCGACGAGTTGTTCAGCGATCCGGCCGTCCCGCCCTGCCGCGTCGCCATGGTCGACTGCTGGACATCTCTGGGCGGAAGCCAGTTTGTGGACTCCGCCGGAACAGGCCGCTACCACACCTACCTCTGCGACGAGGTGGTGAGCTTTGTCGACGCGCGCTATCCGACGCTGGCGCATCGCGACCACCGGGCGATCACCGGCAAGTCGAGCGGCGGCTATGGCGCCATGATCACGCCGATGCTGCGCCCCGACCTGTTTGGGGCACTGGCCACCCACGCTGGCGACGCGCTCTTCGAGCTGTGCTACTGGAGAGACGTCGCCGAGGTGGTGCGTACTCTGCGCGACCAGTACAAGGGCTCCTATGAAGTCTTCTTCGACGATGTGCAGGGCCGGCCGGCGAGCAGCAGGCCGGGTGACGGCGTGCTGCAGAACATGTGGGCCATGGCTGCCGCCTACTCAGCCGACGCTGACGGCACCGTCAAACTTCCGTTCGAGGTCTCAACTGGGCGGATGATTCCTGAGGTGTGGGAACGCTGGCTGGCGTGGGACCCGGTGCGAATGGTGCCGGCACATGCCGATGCGCTGCGGTCGCTCAAGGCGATCTACATCGACGCGGGCAACCAAGATGAGTTCTTCCTCGACCTCGGCGCCATCGCATTTCGCGACGCGCTCGCCGGAATTGGAGTCGGTGACATGCGCTTCGAGACGTTCGATGCCGGTCACGGCGGCATCGAGTACCGCTACCCGGTGGCCATTCGGTACCTTGCTGAGCGCATCGCGGCACCGCAGCTGAACGACTGAGCCCCGATCAGCGCTTCGAAGGCGCGCCCGACCCCACCGGTGTGGGGTGCTCGGCTTCTCGCGGTGGCCGGCCCGGCACGCCGACGATCGCCGGAGTGATCTCGGTGTCGGGCGGCGGGTCGAGCGGCGGGATGCGGGGACCGCGGCGGTCGTCGGGACCGTCGTCCTCGTCGCGTTCGTCCGCGCTGGCGGCGGTCAGATAGAACGCCGAGAGCGAGCCAAGGAAGACGGAAAGAACCAGCGCCATTGGGATGGTCAGGGCCAGGTCGACCTGGCCCTGGACGCCGATGAAAGCGAGCACCACGAAGGTGACCACCACAGTCGCTGCCGGCACCGTCCACACCCACAGGGTGCGCCCTTCACGATCCGCCCCCAGCTTGCGCTCGAGGCGACGGAGCGCCGGCGGGAGCCAGCCGAGCAGGCCTCCGGGCGGTTGTTCCACAGGGCCATCCTACCCGCCTCCGCCCCGGCCAATCGGCCGCGTCACGGCTCGCCGCCTTCGCCCGTCGGTGGGGCCGGTGTCTGGCCGTCGGCAAGGGGGTCGTACCGGTACCGCCGGAGCGCCGGGACGGCGACACCCAGCACCGCAAGCCCCACCAGGCATGCCACACCGCCCGACACGACCGCGAAGGGAACGCTGACCAGGGTGGCGACGACGCCAGTCTCGAGGTCGCCGAGACGCGGTCCACCGGTGATCACCATGACGTGGAGGCTGCTGACGCGACCGCGGTAGCTGTCCTCGGTGGTGAGCTGCAGGATGGTGTTGCGAAAGACGGCGCTGAGCATGTCCGCGGCACCGGCGACGGCGAGGAAGAAAAGTGCGAGACCAAACCATCGGGCCAGGCCGAATGCGGTGATGGCTGCTCCCCACACACCAACCGACCACAGCACCATGCGTCCGTGCCGCTGGATGCGCGTCACCCAACCGGTGAACAGCGAGGCCAGCAGCGCGCCCACAGCGGGACTGGCGTAGAGGAGTCCGAGACCGCTCGGACCGACTCGGAAGATGGTTGCGGCCATGGCCGGGAAGACCGCGCGGGGCATACCGAAGATCATTGCCAGCAGGTCTGCCCCGAAGATGGAGAGCAGGATCGGCCGCTTGCCGACGTACTTGATGCCGGCGAGCGGCGCGGCCACCCCCAACGGTTCTCTGACCCCCTCGGGCGGTTGGGGTGCCATCAAGCTGATGGCGACCATGGCGAGCAGGTAGGTGCCGACGTCGATCAGGTACGCCCACCTCAGTCCGGCGGCCGCGATGACCAGCCCGCCGGCCACAGGGCCGGCCACCTGGCCGAATTGAAAGATGACCTGGTTGAGCGACATCGCAGAAGCCAGCTGGCGGCGCGGCACCAGCCGGGGGATGGTCGCCTGTCGGGTGGGCTGTTCGAGCGCGGTGAACCCCGCCGCCAATGCGGTGATCACGTAGAGCGGCCACAGCGGGGTGTGTGAGCTGAGCGCCAGCACGGCCAGCGCCAGCGAGGTGGGCGCAAGCAGGATCTGCGACAGCAGAAGCACGCGGCGGCGGTCGTGCAGGTCGGCGAGCGCGCCCGCGTACAGGCCGACCCCCACCAGCGGGACGATCTGCACCAGTCCGAGCAGCGCCACGGCGAGCGAGGATCCCGTCAGCACGTACACCTGGTAGGGAACAGCCACCAGGGTGATCTGCCTGCCGATCACAGAGATGCTCTGTCCCGCGAAGAGCATCCGCAGGTCGCGGGATTCGCGGAGCGCGCTGACGTCGACGGTGAGCGCTTGCAGGGCGCGGAGCGGAGCGCGGTTGCCGGGCATCCTCTAGGCGATCACCGGCCGCCTCACGGGAACGCGACGGTCGTGTAGAGGACACGCTCGCGGTGCTCGAGCAGGGTCACCGCGTCGCCGACGATCAGCCGCTTGTACGGTTCGGAGTCGATGTGGAGGATGAACGCCGCCTCGTTGACGAACTGCTCGTAGAGGAAGTACACCCTCGGGCGATCGACCGAACGGTGCACCTCGTACATGAGGCATCCCGGTTCCGCGCGGGTCGGCACCACCATCTCCGCGAGGATCTCCTCGACCCGTTGCTCGGTTCCGGCTCTGGCTGTCCAGGTGACGGCAGCGACATAAGGCATGGCGAGCTCCTCTTAGCGGGGGGTCTCGACCGGCTCATAGCCGGCCTCGTCAAGGCTACCCACCGCAAGGTAGCCGCCGATCACCTCGATCGGCTCGTCGTCGGACACGTTGCGCAACCAATGGACAGCGCCCTTCTCGACCATCTCGATCGACCCGGCGCTCACCTCGTGCTCCTCGGCCCCGTACCCGGATGCGCCGCGGCCGCTGATGACGTAGAAGAATTCGACAGCATTGGCATGAATGTGACGCTGATGGGCGGCGCCGGGTGGAAAGGTTGCGCGAAAGAGGCAGACGTCACCGAAGCCGGTGATGGCCTCGGTGATGAACGTGATGTTGAGATTCACCCAGCCCTCTTCACGGCGCACGCGCGCGGGCTCCACCTCGGCGATGTTCTTGTGGAACAGTGCTCGGCCAGTCATCGGCGGGGCCTCCGTGATTGGGTTGGTTCTGTTCGCGGCGGTCTGCATCACACGCCGCCAGCGGCTCGACGAAGTCGCGGACCTGAGGGCCTCACCTCTCCGCGAGGATGCGGCCGATGCGCAGCCGGTGCGAGTCCTGTGCACCGTCGGAGTGGAGGAACGACACGCAGTCGCGAAGACACTTCTCCACGTGGGTGTCGCGGTACATGATCGCCAGTCCCCCATGGATCTCCATCGCCGACAGGCAGACGCGCACTGCTGCCTCGGCGGCGAAGACCTTGGCGGCACTGCCCATCGCGTGGTCGTAGGCAGGGTCGTTCTCCACCGCCCAGGCGGCTCGCCAGATGAGGCTGCGTGCAGCCTCGAGATCGGTGTACATCTCGGCGAGGCGGCAGGCGACGTTGGCGTGCTCGCTGAGCGGGCGGCCACCCTGGACGCGCTGACGAGCATGCGCAAGGGCCATATCGTAGGCGGCGCGCGCCGTACCGAGGGTGGTGGCGCCGGCCTCGATCGCGCTCTCCTTGAGGATCTCGCGGGCCCCGGAGTAGCCGAGCTGGGCGGGGCCGATCATCCGCCAGGGCTCAACCACGACATCGGTGAAGCGGAGCGCTGCATTGTTGATGGTGCGCTGCGAGATCTTCTCGTGGACCTGGGCGACCTCGAAGCCGGGTAGGGCCGGTTCGAGGAGGAAAGCGCTGCTGCCCAGATGCGCCGGTTTGGTCGGGTCGGTGCAGGCGAAGACAAGGTAGAACCCTGCATCAGCGCCGTTGGAGATGAATCGCTTGTAGCCATTGAGAACCCAGCAGCCGTCGTCGCGCAGCACCGCCTGCGTCTGGAACGTGAAGTCCGGCGCTGGGATGATGTAGTCAGACCCGGCCTCCGCCTCGGTGAAGCAGATCGCAAGCACGCATCGTGGCTCGGCGAGGAACCGCTCGAGGAAGTGCCGGTGGGCCTCTCCTCGAACGGACCTGGCGATGATGCGCTGCACCTTGAGCGTCTGGTCGATGATCACTGCGAAGCCCATGTCGCCGGCGGCCAGCTCCTCGACGAGGACGCACAGCGCCAGGGCACTCGCCCCTCCGCCACCGTCCTCGACCGGCAGGCCCATGGTGCGCCAGCCCCGCGCCGAGGCCTCGTCAAGCATCTCCCAGTCGACGCGCTCGCGAATCGGCTGCCATTCCAACTGGCACGCGCGCGGCCCCAGCCGGCTGGCGAACTCGCGCGCCTCGCTGCGCAGCCGACGCAGCTCGCGGGACAGTCCGAAGTGCGGCAGAACGGCTGGCTCAGCCATCCTCTCGCCCAGCGGGCTGTCGCCCGCCTCGACGCTCGTTCCGGAAGTTGGAATGCGATTTCTCCCACCGAAATAGCAACGGCACAGTGTAAGAAAGCAAGAGGCGCGTGGGATGGGTTAGCCAGCGTCCCAGACCAACGCTCCCCGGCCGAGCAACCGACCACTCCGCAGGTCGTCGTGGAGGCTGTCGATGTCGGAGGGTCCGACCTGTCGACCCACCACCGGCCGCACCCGGCCATCCGCCACCATCGCGGCGGCCATGCGCAGTTCGTTGCGCGCGGCGTAGCGGGAGCCGATGATCGAGATCTGACGGAACACGATCTCTCGGGGACTCAGAGGGATGCTCACTCCACGGAAGGTGGTGAGGGTGACCAGCCGGCCTTCCGGGGCGAGAGTGCGCAAACCCCAGGCCAAGCTGGCCTCGGTGCCCAGCAGATCGACCACCACGTCGGGGCCGCCCGATCCCCAGTGTTCGGGCAGCACGACCGCATCGAAATCTGATGAGTCCGACACGGCGATGCGGAGGTCATCGCTGAGAAAACGCAGTTTGGCGGCGTCGACCTCGAGGCCCACGACGTCGGCGCCGCGGACCCTGGCCACCTGCACCATGTGCACACCGACACCGCCGCCGGCCCCAACCACCGCGACGCGGTCGCCCATGTGGATGGCGGCCCGCCGGGCGACATGGACCGGCGTGGCGATGGCGTCAGGGATGGTGGTGGCCAGGACGGGGTCTAGCCCGGTGGGCAGCGGCAGCGCGTTGAGGGCGGGGATTGCCGCCCACGGTGCGTAGCCGCCATCACGGTGGACGCCCAGATTGCCCGCCAGGCCCTCGCACATGCTTTCGTTGCCGGCACGGCAGTGACCGCATTCCCCGCAGCACAGG
>DAINCY010000039.1:0-18288 GCA_036732145.1 Candidatus Dormiibacterota bacterium | reverse complement strand
GGCGGCCCGAAGGAGGTGATTCCGACCGTGTCGGAGGTCAAAGTCCGCGAGGGCGAGACCTTTGAGAGCGCTCTGCGACGCTTCAACAAGAAGATCAAGCAGAACGGCATCCTCTCAGAGGTGCGCCGCCGTGAGCATTACGAAAAGCCATCGGTCCGCCGCAAGCGCAAGCTCGTCGCCGCCAAGAAGCGTCGCGCCAAGGCAGGCTGAACCAACTGTCGCGAGCCGCCCCACGCGACGCCCCGTGCACGCGTGGGGCTCGCTGTGCCTCCCGTCCATCGTGTTCACCCCAATCGAGATGAGAGTGAGCATCCGGCGTGCCGAGAGTGTCACCCTCGCGACACACCGCGGGGTGATTCGCCGCGCCGCCCTCGGGCCGCTGCTGCGCCGCTGCGGTGACGCGATGGCGGTGGGGCGGCGGGCGTCTTTGGCCGTGCGACTCACTGACGACGACGAGCTGCGTGAGCTGAGTACCCGCTTCCTCGGTGTCGACGCACCCACCGACGTGCTCGCATTCCCCGCGGACGAACCGGGCCGCGCCGGCGACATCGCCATCAGCGTGGAGCGCGCCATCGCCCAGGGCGACGGCGACGGTGTCGCGGAGCTTCGCCTGCTTGCCGTTCACGGACTGCTCCACTGCCTCGGTCACGACCATGCCGGTGCCGACGGTGCGGCGGCGATGACCGCGTCCACCCGCGCCCTGCTGCCCGATCAGCAGGTGCCGCAGCTGTTGGCGCCGGCCGACTGATGGCGACGCTCGTCATCGGCCTCGGCAACCCTGGCGGCGAATATGCACGAACCCGGCACAACGTGGGCTGGTTGTGCCTCGACGAGTTGGAGTCCCGCGGCCGTTTTGGTCGCCAACGTCGTGAGGGACCGGCCAAGGTGCGCGAGGGCAGTCTCGACGGCTACGACGTCGTCACCGCGCGGCCGCAGACGTACATGAACGTCTCCGGGCGCGCGGCCGTCCATCTGCTCCGCAAGTTCGGACTGCCGCCAGAGGACCTCATCGTCGTCCACGACGACGTCGACCTTCCGCTGGGCAGGCTGCGGCTCAAGCGCGGCGGGGGCGCGGCCGGTCAGAAGGGCGTCCTCTCCATCGCAGACTCGTTGCGCACCCAGGAGTTCCTGCGCGTGCGCATCGGTGTCTCACGACCGGTCGAACGCGACCAGATGGTCGACTACGTCCTCGACCGCTTCACACCGGTGGAGCGTGAGCGTTTGGCGGCCGTCCTGCCACGTGCCGCCGACGCGGTCACGGCATTGATCCGCGACGGGCTCGAGAGCGCCATGACCGAGTACAACCGTGCCGCTGACGACTGAGCTGGCGACGCTGCGCTCGCGGCTCGACGGCGTCGAGGCCCTGCGCAACCTGCGCACTCTCGAGCGTGGCACCGTCGGAGGTGTGCCCGCCGGCGCGACGGCTCTGATCGCCTGGTGGATGCGCGAGGTGAGCGGTGTCCCCGTCGTGCTGGTGGGGAGCAATGCGGAATCGCTCAGCTCCGATGCCGCTCTGTGGGGAGGCATGCAGTCGCTCGGACTCTTCCCCGCCGCGGACACGCCGCCCTTCGACCGCGTCCCGCCTTCGGAGGAGGTCACCCGCCGGCGCCTGGCGTCGCTGGTCCTTCTCGCCGGCAGCGCTGCGCCATTGATCGTCGCGTCGCCGGCAGGACTGCTGCGGCCCGCGTTGCCGGTGGAGCTGGTGCGCGGTGCGTCGCTGCAGTTGCGCAGCGGGGAACACCACTCCCGCGACGACTTCATCCGGCGCGCGGTGGGTCTCGGCTATCGGAGGGTCAGTGCGGTCTCCGGGCCGGGGGAGATCGCCGTGCGGGGCGGCATCGTCGACGTCTTCGGACTCGACAGCGCCCGCCCCTGGCGTGCGGAATGGTTCGGCGACGAGATCGATGAGCTGCGCGCCTTCGACATCGAGACCCAGACGTCGGTCGCCACGTTGCGCGAGGTGGCGGTGTGGCCCGCGCGCGAGCTCGATCTCCGCGCCACAACCGTTGAGCAGGCCCTGCGCCGTGTCGATGCGCTTGACATCTCCGGCTGCCGTCCCGAGGTGCGCGAGGCGTGGGAACGCGATCGCGAACAGCTGCGAGAGGGCACGTACGACGAAGGCGTCGACCTCTTCTATCCGTACCTTGTGGAAGGCAGTCCCACCACGCTCCTCGATCATGCCGGCGACGGAGCGGTGGTGTTGCTCAGCGGAGGCCGCGAGGCGGTGCTTCGCAGCGCGCGGCGCCACGCCGAGGAGATCGAGAACCTGCTCGCCCAGGAGGAGGAACGCGGCGAGCTGCCGGCGGGAGCGCGCACCGGTCTGCTCACCCCTGCGGCGTTGCTGGCTGCGCTCGACCGCCACCGGTGCGTCGAGTTGTTGCGCGAGCCCGACGGCGACACGGTTCTCGACTGGCGTGGGGTGGACGGCTTTGTGGGGCGGATGAACGCCTTCAGCGCAACCGTGCGGATACGAACCTCGGCGGGCATCAGCGTCCTGGTCGTGAGCCGACAGCAGCATCGCGTCGAGGAACTGGTGCGCGACGACGGGCACGATCCCGTTGACATCGATGAGCTGGACGGGAACTCCACCACACTGCCTGCCGGCGCCCTGGCTGTGACCGGTGGCGACCTCTCCGCGGGTTTCTCTGCGGCTGACCTGGGGTTGGACGTCTACACCGATCACGAGCTCTTCGGCGCGGTCAAGCGCCGCGGTTCACCGCTGGCGCGCGGTGCGAGGCGTGCCGAGTCCACCTCCGCGCGTGGTGCTCGCCGGGCCGCCTCGGGAAATGCTGCTCACGCCGCCTTCGTCATGCAATTCGCACCCGGGGAGGTGGTCGTGCACCGCGATCATGGCATCGGCCGTTTCCTGGAGATGCGCACGGTCAGCGATGCGCTCGGCGAACACGAGTACATGACGATCGAGTACGCCGACGCTGACAAGCTGTATGTGCCCGTCGATCACCTCGACCGTGTCGACCGCTACGTCGGGGGCGCCGACTCCCATCCTCATCTCTCGCGCCTTGGCAGCGGCGAGTGGGAACGAGTCAAGCGCCGCGTCAAGGAGCGCACGGAGGAGGTTGCTCGCGAGCTGCTGGCGCTCTACTCGCGGCGGGAGATGGCCGAGGGACACGCGTTCGGGCCCGACGGCGCCTGGCAGCGCGAGCTCGAGGCGTCGTTTCCCTACCAGGAGACGCCTGACCAGGAGATGGTGCTCGACGAGATCAAGCGTGACATGGAGGCGTCGCGCCCCATGGACCGCGTGGTCTGTGGTGACGTCGGCTTCGGCAAGACCGAACTGGCCCTGCGCGCCGCCTTCAAGGCCGCCAGCGAAGGCCGCCAGGTGGCGGTGCTGGTGCCCACCACAGTTCTCGCCCAGCAGCACTTCCTGACCTTCACCGAGCGGCTGGCGCCGTTTCCGATCACCGTGCGCCAGCTCTCGCGCTTCTGCAGTGACGCTGACATCGCCGGGACGCTGGCGGGTCTGCGCAGCGGCGGCGTCGACATCGTCGTCGGCACGCACCGGCTGCTGCAGCGCGACGTGGAGTTCCACAACCTCGGCCTGGTGGTCATCGATGAGGAACAGCGGTTCGGAGTGCTGCAGAAGGAGAAGTTCAAGTCGTTGCGAGTGGCGGTCGACGTCCTCTCGTTGTCGGCGACGCCCATCCCTCGTACGCTGCACATGTCACTCGCAGGCATTCGCGACCTCTCCGTCATCCAGACACCGCCCGAGGAACGCCAGCCGATCAAGACCTACGTCACCGCGCGCGAGGAATCGCTGGTGCGCGAGGTGATCACCCGGGAGCTGGCGCGCGGAGGGCAGGTCTTCTTCCTGCACAACCGCGTCCAGACCATCGAGAAACACGCCGCCGACCTCCGCGTGCTTGTCCCCGAGGCACGGATTGCGGTCGGCCACGGCCAGATGCCGGAGCACGCCCTGGCCGAGGTGATGCGGCAGTTCGGTGAGGGCGGCATCGATGTCCTGGTCTGCACCACCATCATCGAGTCCGGGCTCGACATACCCAACGCCAACACCATCGTCATCAACGACGCCCATCGCCTCGGCCTCGCCCAGCTCTACCAGCTCCGCGGTCGGGTGGGCCGCGCGGGACAGCGCGCGTACGCGTATCTGCTGTATCCACCGGAGCGCTCCCTGACCGAGAGGGCCGACAAGCGCCTCGACGTCATCGGAGAGCTCCAGGACCTCGGCGCCGGATTCAAGCTGGCCATGCACGACCTCGAGATCCGCGGTGCCGGCAACCTGCTCGGTGAGGAGCAGCACGGAGAGATTGCCGCGGTCGGGTTGGAGCTGTACAACACCCTGCTCCGGCAGGCGGTCACAGCCCTGCAGGGCAAACCGCTTCTCGAGTCACCCGCGCAAGTGAGCGTGTCGCTACCGGTGAAGGCATTCCTGCCGGTGACGTACGTGAGCGACGAGCGGCTTCGGCTGCGCTGTTACCAGGAGCTCGCGGCGTGCGCGACGGAGAGCGATCTCGAGCGCACAGCCCGCGGGCTGGTCGACCGCTTCGGCCCATTGCCCGAGGCTGCGGCGTCGCTTGTGTCCTCGCTGCGCGTCCGTCTGCTCGCGGCTGCCGCCGGCGTGGTCGCCGTCGAGTCCGGCGATGGGGGAGTGCGTGTGCAGCTGGCCCTCGGCCACGGTCTCGATCTCCCCGCCGTGGCCAACCAGTGGCGGATGCAAGCGAGCGCCACCGCCACGCGGATCCTGGTCACCACCGAGCCGGTTCGCCGCGGCCTCGACTGGGGCGAGGTGCTGGTCGGCGTGCTGCGCGAGCTCGGCCGGCTGCAGCGGGTGCGGACGGCCGCCTCCGCGTCCTAAATTGCGCGCCGGCTGTCTCGTGGGCTCTGACCGCATCGCGATGACCACCATTGACGTTCGCCGGGGCCGGCGGCGAGGCTGGTCGTTGACTGCGTACGCTGTGGCCGCATGAGAGATGACGCCGTTGCCTCACTGCGTGCGCTGAACGAGGTCGTCGAGCGCCTTCGTGCGCCTGGGGGATGTCCGTGGGATGGCGAACAGACCCATGCCAGCCTTCGTCCCTACCTGCTCGAGGAGACCTATGAGGTGCTCGAAGCGATCGATGGCAGCGGCGGTGCCAGCCTTCGTGAAGAGCTCGGCGACGTGCTTCTCCAGGTGCTCATGCACTCCGCCATCGCCGCGGAGGCCGATGACGGTTTCGACATCGGGGATGTCGCCGAGACGACGCGGGCCAAGATGATCCACCGCCATCCCCACGTGTTCGGCGACGCCGCCGTGGAGGGAGCCGCCGAGGTGGTGGTCAACTGGGAGCGGCTGAAGCGGTCCGAGAAGAATGAACGCCTCTCGCTGCTCGACGGGATTCCACACGCTCTTCCGGCCCTGGCGTACGCCCAGGGCGTGCAGAAGCGTCCGGCGCGGCTCGGCTTCGACGAGATGCCGACCACCGATGCCGCCGTGACAGCCCTGACCGCGGCGCTCGAGCGGCTCGCCGCGGTCGCAGCGGCATCATCGTCGCACGCCGTCCGCGGGCAGGACTGGACGGCGACCCAGGGCCAGATCAACCCCGACCCCGGGACGGGTCTCGCCGCCCCTCAGCCCGGAACCGACGCGGCGCCACCGACGCCAACTTCGCTGGAGGAGGCGTTGGGCGAACTGCTGTTCGCCGCTGTTGCCTTGGCTCGACGCCTCCGTGTCAATCCGGAGGATGCCCTACGCGCCCGCAGCAACAGTTTTGCCGATCGATTCCGCGCTCTCGAAAGGCAGGCCCGCGCCGACGGCGTCGACCTTCACGATCTCGACGCCGCGGACTGGCGGTACCGCTGGGAGGAGGCGGCGGAACCTGGCTGAATGGGCCGACCTTGTCAAAATGACGCGCTGCGCCCATCCTATGGACGGTCGCACGGCCAGTTTCAGCACACGTTCCCGAGGGCCGACCGATTCTTCGTCATGTCGTTGCACACGACGCCAGCCCATTGCGCCGCCTGGTCATCGCCGGCCTGGCAGCACTGTCAGGTCTGGCCGCCTACGCCGTCTTCAGCGAGGCGGCGCAGAGCAATGCGCTCGACGTCAGGGTTCGGTCGCTGACCACGGAGAACGCCTCGCTGCAGCTGCAGATCACACAGCGCCAGCAGCAGATCGGGGAGGCCAACAACACCGATTGGCTCAAGGAGCAGGCGCGCCGTCTCGGCTTTGTGTTCCCCGGTGAGACCTTGTTCATCATCACCACGCCGGGTGTCGCGCTGCCCGCAAGTGGCGGCGTGAATGCCGTGCTACCGACGTTCGCACCATCGCCGTCGCCATCGGTGCCCTCGGGAGCATCGCCGTCGGCCTCGGCGGCGCCGACGCCACACGCCTCGCCGACGCCGCTGGTCTTCGTCATGCCGTCGCCGACTCCGCACTGACTGCTGGCGGGAGGCCTCCCATGGCTTCCGATACCCTATGGACGTGACGTCCAGCGAGCACCCGTATCCTGACGTCGACCCGCGCCCGCACTTTCCTGCGCTCGAGGACGCCGTTCTCGCCTACTGGGAGCGCGACCGCACGTTCGCCGCCTCCGTCGATCAGCGAAGTGGCGAGCGCGAGTTCGTCTTCTACGACGGCCCTCCCTTTGCCAACGGACTACCCCACTACGGACACCTGCTGACCGGCTTTGTCAAAGACGCGGTGCCGCGGTACAAGACGATGCGCGGCTATCGGGTGTCGCGCCGCTTCGGCTGGGACTGCCACGGTCTGCCCGCCGAGTTGGAGGCCGAACGCGAGCTGGGCATCTCCGGCCACGTCGCCATCGCTGCGTATGGGATCGACCGGTTCAACGATCACTGCCGCACGTCGGTGCTCAAGTACACGCGCGAGTGGCGCAGTTACGTCACCCGCCAGGCGCGCTGGGTCGACTTCGACAACGACTACAAGACCATGGACCTCTCCTACATGGAGAGTGTCATGTGGGCCTTCAAGCAGCTGTGGGAGCGCGGACTCATCTACGAAGGACATCGCGTGCTCCCCTACTGCTGGGAGTGCGAGACTCCTTTGAGCAATTTCGAGACCCGCCTCGACGATGCCTACCGGGCCCGCCAGGACCCTGCCGTGACGGTGAAGTTCCGGCTGGACCCGGAGCCCTCGGACACAGTCCCCACCCATCTGCTGGTCTGGACCACCACGCCGTGGACGCTGCCGTCCAATCTCGCCATCGCCGTCGATCCGAGCATTGACTATGCGGTGTACGAGAAGGACGGCGAGCGCTGGATCATCGGGGCACGTGCCGCCGCACACCTCTCCGATGAGCTGGCCGGCGCGGTCCGCGTGGGCACGGCGCGGGGTGACCAGCTGGTGGGCCGTACGTACTCACCGCTCTTCGACTTCTTCGCGTCCGAGCCGAACAGCTTCCGCCTCCTCGCAGCGGACTTCATCAGTGAAGAGGAGGGCACCGGGGCGGTGCACATGGCGCCCGGCTTTGGCGAGGACGACCAGCGCCTCTGCGAGGACAACGGCATTCGCGTGGTGGTCCCGGTCGACCAGAGCGGGCGCTTCACCGCCGAGGTGCCGGACTGGCAGGGACTGCAGGTGTTCGACGCCAACCCCAAGATCGTGCGCCGCCTGCGGGAGATGGGCGCGCTGGTGCGGCACGACACCTACGAGCACAGCTATCCGCACTGCTGGCGCACCGACACCCCGCTCATCTATCGCGCGGTGAGCTCGTGGTTCGTCGAGGTCACGGCCATCAAGGACCGTGCGCTCGAGCTGAACCAGGACATCAACTGGGTCCCGGCCCACGTGCGCGACGGGGCCTTTGGCAAGTGGATGGCCGGGGCGCGCGACTGGTCGATCAGCCGCAACCGTTTCTGGGGATCGCCGATCCCAGTGTGGAAGAGCGATGACCCGGACTTCCCGCGCATCGACGTGTACGGATCGCTCGACGACATCGAGCGCGACTTCGGGCTGCGACCCGTCGATCTGCACCGCCCGGGCATCGACGAGCTCACCCGTCCAAATCCAGACGATCCGACCGGTCGCGCCACCATGCGCCGGGTCGAGGAGGTGCTCGACTGCTGGTTCGAATCCGGCTCCATGCCCTACGCACAGGTGCACTATCCCTTCGAGCAGGAGCAGTGGTTCGCCTCGCACTTCCCCGCGGACTTCATCGTCGAGTACATGGGGCAGACGCGTGCGTGGTTCTACAACCTCCACGTGCTCGCCACCGCGCTCTTCGACAAGCCGGCCTTCAGCAACTGCATCGTGCACGGGGTGATCCTCGGCAGCGACGGCCAGAAGATGAGCAAACGGCTGCGCAACTATCCCGACCCCGAGGAGATGTTCGCCGACCATGGGGCGGACGCGATGCGCTGGTTCCTGCTCAGCTCCTCGGTGCTGCGCGGCCAGGACATGGCCGCCGACGAGCGCGGCATCGTCGCCGCGCTGCGCCAGGTGGTCATCCCGCTCTGGAATGCGTACAAGTTCTTCTGCGAGTACGCCAACATCGACGGACATCGAGCCACCGCGCGCCACGACCCAACCGGTGTGCTCGACCGCTATATCCTCGCCAAGACCGATTCTCTGGTCGCCGACGTCGTCGAGCGCATGGACGCGTATGACCTCGACAGCTCCTGCCAAGCAGTGACCGGCTTCATCGATGCGCTCAACAACTGGTACATCCGGCGCAGCCGCGAACGGGTCTGGGCCGCCGGCATGAGCGACGACAAGATCGATTGCTACGACACGCTGTTCACGGTGCTGACCACGCTCTGCCGCGTGGCCGCTCCGCTGCTGCCGATGCTGACGGAGACGATGTACCGGGGGCTCACCCGCGAGCGCAGCGTGCACCTCACCGATTTTCCTGAACCGCGGTCGCTTCCGTCAGACGTGGCGATGGTCGAGGCCATGGACACTGTCAGAGAGGTGTGTTCGGCGGTGCTCTCGGTGCGGCGTGCTGCCAACCTCCGGGTCCGGCTGCCGCTGACTGCTGTGACGATCGCAGTGGCGGACCCGCGAATCCTCGAGCCCTACCGCGAGCTCATCGCCGATGAGGTCAACGTGAAGGAGGTTCGCCTCTCCTCCGACGTGGACACCATCGCGCGACGAGTGCTCGCGGTCAACGCGCCAGTGGTCGGACCTCGACTGGGCTCTGGTGTGCAGGCGGTTTTCACCGCGGCGCGGAGAGGGGAATGGACGCTGACCGACGACGGGCTGGAGATCGCCGGGCACCGCCTCACGGCGGACGACTTCACCCTTGACATCCGCGCCAAGGATGAGTCGAACACCCGGGTGCTCGACTCCGGCACCGGGGCCGTCAGCGTCGACCTGACAGTGACTCCGGATCTGGAGCGCGAGGGCATGGCCCGTGACGTCGTCCGGCTTGTGCAATCGGCGCGGCGCGACGCCGGTCTTCATCTCGCCGACCGCATCCGCCTGGCGGTCGACCTGCCCGCGGCCTACGCAGCCGCGGTCGAGGAACACCAGGACTACCTCCGCGCTGAAACGCTCGCCGCCGAGCTCGAGATCGGGATCGTGCCGCCCGGGATGAGCATCCACGAGACCGCCCTCGACGGAGGTGTGGCCCGCGTCGGCGTGGCGCGCGCCTGACGCGGCGGCTCTGAGGCGTCGGAGGGGATGCGCTAGACTCTCCCCGCGGCGTGGAGCAGTGGCAGCTCGTCGGGCTCATAACCCGAAGGTCGCCGGTTCGAGTCCGGCCGCCGCAACCACCCTTTCTTCGGTTGGTCCGGGCCTGTCGCAGTTCAGTCCGTACAATCCGGGCTCCGAACGGCGGCATAGCTCAGCTGGTAGAGCACCCGGCTCATACCCGGTATGTCCCTGGTTCGAATCCAGGTGCCGCCACCAACGCCGCACACCGGGCGGGTGATGAGCGCTCACGGGTCGTCGCTGGAGCCGCGGCAGCGTGTGGCTGCTGTGGGACGCCTGCGCCGTGCGGTGGCGGCGGCCATCGACGGGCGCGGTGTTCTGAGTGCCGGCGAGACGGTGGTGGTCGCCTGCAGCGGCGGCCCCGACTCCACGGCCATGCTCGATGCTCTGGCGCGCCTGGCGCCGCCGCGTCGGCTGACCCTGCACGTCGCCCATGTCGACCATGGGCTGCGCAGCGGGTCAGACGCTGAGGCGGCGCTGGTGGCCGCGATGGCCGCGGAGCGCGCTCTGCCGTTCACAGGCGCGACGGTGGCCGTGGCGCCGCGCGGTTCCTCTCTCCAGAATCGCGCCCGCGACGCCCGCCGCGCTGCGCTGACAGAGCTCGCGCACACTCTGGGTGCGACATCGATCGCGCTCGCTCACACAGCCGACGACCAGGCGGAGACGGTGCTGATGCGCGCTCTCGCCGGAGCCACGCCCCGAGCTCTGGCGGCGATGGCCGGACGCAACGGGCTGGTGGCACGGCCGTTGTTGCGAGTGTGGCGCGATGACGTCGCTGCGTACTGCGCCGCTCTGGACCTGACCGTCCTGGACGATCCCAGCAATTCCGACCCCCGCTTCCTGCGCAGCCGGGTGCGTCATGAGCTCCTCCCCGCCCTCGAACAGGTCTTCCCAGCAGCTCGCCGACGGCTATGTGTTCTCGCCGAGCATCAGCGCCATCTGGTCGACGGCTGAACGCATTCGGACTCAGTCCGGGAGCGTCTCATCGGCGTTTCACAACCACGTCCAAGGCATCTGCCGAGAGGGGGTCGAAACCAGACCCTCTGATAGACTGCGATCAATGCGCACCCCTCGTCGCGGCATCACGTATGGCGCCCTTGCAGTGGTTTTCATCCTCATCGTCTACGTGTTGATCCACGGGGCGCAAGGCAGTACGGCGACCCCGCGGGATTCGGGCGCGCTCGCCCAGGCGGCCATCAATTTCAAGAACCACAGCAGTGATACGGCCAACACTCTCTCCTCCGCTCAAGGGCAGGAGGCCGCCATCAACGGTGATGGCACCACGGTCACCTGGAACGCCTCCAACGGCACTCAGTACCAGACCACGGTCGGCTCCAGTGCCGAGGCGCTCAAGATCTTCACCGATAATGGCTACACCAATTTCCGCAACGATTCCAGCACCGGGAGCAATTTCCTCTTGAGCATCCTCCTGCCCAACCTGGTCCTCTTCGGGTTGATGGCCCTGTTCCTTCTCTGGATATTCCGGCAGACGCAGAGCGGCAACAACCAGGCGATGTCGTTCGGGCGCAGCCGCGCCCGCCTGCTCACCGGCGACAAGCCGGCCATCACCTTCGCCGACGTCGCAGGTGTCGAGGAGGCCAAGCAAGAGCTCGCCGAGATCGTCGAGTTCCTCAAGTACCCGGACAAGTTCACCGCGGTCGGGGCGCGCATCCCCAAGGGTGTCCTGCTCGTCGGACCTCCGGGAACTGGCAAGACGCTGCTCAGCAAGGCCGTTGCCGGCGAGGCCGGGGTGCCGTTCTTCAGCATCAGCGGCTCCGAGTTCGTGGAGATGTTCGTCGGCGTCGGTGCCAGCCGCGTGCGCGATCTCTTCGACCAAGCGAAGAAGAATTCCCCGTGCATTGTCTTCGTCGACGAGATCGACGCCGTCGGACGGCAGCGCGGTGCCGGCCTGGGCGGCGGTCACGATGAGCGCGAGCAGACCCTCAACCAGCTGCTGGTCGAGATGGACGGCTTCGAGACCGCCACCCACGTCATCGTGATCGCGGCCACCAACCGTCCCGACGTGCTCGACCCCGCGCTGCTCCGCCCCGGCCGCTTCGACCGGCACGTCATGCTCGACCGTGCCGACATCAGGGGACGCCGCGCCATTCTCGAGGTGCACTCGCGCAACAAGCCCCTCGACCCGTCGGTGGAGCTCGAGGTTCTCGCCAAGCAGACCCCTGGGTTCTCCGGAGCGGACCTGGCCAACCTCATCAACGAGGGCGCCATTCTCGCCGCCCGGAACAATCGCAAGGTGATCACGATGCCCGATCTCGAGGAGGCGATCGCCCGCGTCATCGCCGGCCCCGAGCGCAAGAGCCGCATGATCGGGGAGAACGAGAAGCGCACCATCGCCTTCCACGAGATGGGCCACGCCATGGTGGGAATGCTCCTCGAGCACACCGACCCGGTCCACAAGATCTCTGTGGTCAGCCGCGGCATGGCCCTCGGCTGGACGCTCAGCCTGCCGACCGAGGACAAGTACCTGGTCAGCAAAGCCGAGCTCGAGGATCAGCTCGCCCAGATCCTCGGCGGGCGTTGCGCCGAGGAGCTCATCCTCGGAGAGAACAACATCACCACCGGCGCGTCCGATGACATCCGCAAGGCCACCCAGCTGGCCCGCAAGATGGTCACGGAATGGGGGATGAGCGACAAGCTCGGGCCGCTGACGTTCGGCACCAAGGAGGAGTTGGTTTTCCTCGGCCGCGATCTTGGCGAGCAGCGCAACTACTCCGAAGACATCGCCAGCGAGATCGACCAGGAGGTGCATCACCTCGTCGAGACCGCATTCCAGAAGGCCAAGGAGGTGCTCCGTCCTCGCGAGCACATCCTCCGCGCCCTGGCCACGCGCCTGATCGAGGTCGAGACCATGGAAGCGCCGGAGATGAAGAGGATGATCGCCGACATGGAGGGCGCCCCTGCTGTCGCCGCCGACGAGACGCCCTCGGAGGCCGCCGCCGGCGCCTGACGCCCGGCCACGCTGAGGCGTGCGCGGTAACTGCGCGGCGGCCGCTACACTTCGAAGCGACGGCGACGGCATTCGCCCGGTCAGGCCCGCGGACGCGAAGCGCCGCGAGGTCACCACGACCGGACGCCGGCGCTTCAGTGAGCAACGCTTGGATCACGAGGTGACCGAGACGGTGGACGAGGTCCCACGCACGCAGACGCCGACGCTCGCCTTCATCGGTGCCGGACGGGCAGGTTCGGCGCTGGCCACGGGGCTGGCTGCTGCGGGTCACAACGTCGTCGCCATCCACAGCCGCACGCCTGCCCACGCCGCCCGCCTCGCGGCCGCGACGGGAGCCAGCATGGTGGCCAGCGCGGTGGAGGCGGTGCGCTGCGCGGATATCACCTTTGCGACGGTCCCAGATGGGGAGATCCTGCGGGTGGCGGCGTCGATCGCCGGTGCCGGCGTGGCCCCGCCCGGACACTCTCTGGTGCACTGCAGCGCCACGTACGGGTCGGACGTGCTCGCCGCCGCTCGGTCCACCACCGCTGCGGTGGGTGTCTTCCACCCCCTCCAGGCCCTGGCAGGCCCGCCGAGCGCCGCGCTGCTTCGCGGCACCAGCTTCGTCATCGAGGCGCCAGAGCCGTTGCTGACCCTGCTCACCGCCCTGGTCGCGGACCTCGGCGGGTATGTCATCGACGTGCCGGCGCGAGGACGGGCGCTGTACCACGCTGCCGCTGTGCTGGTGGGCAATGCGCCTCCGGCGCTGCTTGCCCGAGCTACGAGCCTGCTCGAGGAGGCTGGGGTGGGCCACGCGGATGCGCACCGCGCGCTCGCCGCCCTGCTCATTGGCGCGGCCAGCAATGCGGCTGCGGCCGGTGCCGCGCCCGCCCTCACCGGCCCGGTGGTTCGCGGAGACGCCGCCACAGTGGCGCGCCACCTCGACGTCCTCGCGGCCGACCCCAACACTCGCGAGCTGTACCGCCGGCTGGCCCTTGAGGCGCTGGCGCTGGCCGGTCCGGAGGGCCGTGAGGCTGTGGCGGACACCCTGGCCGCCGCCGCCCCACCGGGCGGCCGGGCAGCGGCGAAAGTCGTCGCCCACCCGCGGGTCGCCTGACCGCGGTGGCGGTCACCATCCACGACCTCCGCGCCTTCAAGGAGCGGGGCGAGCGGTTCGTCATCGTCACCGCCTACGACGCCGCGGTGGCCAGGCTCCTCGCCGAGGCTGACGTTCCCGGGCTCCTGGTCGGTGACAGCGTCGGCAACACCCACCTCGGCTACACCACGACGCTGCCCGTCACGATGGAGGAGATGCTCCACCACGCGCGGGCAGTTGCGCGTGGTGCTCCCGATCGGCTGCTCATCGGTGACATGCCGTTCGGCTCCTATCAGCGCTCGACGGAACAGGCAGTGGCCAACGCGGCCGACTTCCTCAAAGCGGGGATGCATGCCATCAAGGTGGAGGGCGGCGGGTGGGTGGCGCCGGTGACCGAGCGGCTCGTCGAATGCGGCATCCCGGTGATGGGGCACCTCGGGCTCACCCCTCAGTTCATCAACGCGTTTGGTGGCCACCGTGTCCAGGGACGCAGTGCCGACGCCAGACAGCGCATCCTCGACGACGCGAGGGCCCTCGAGGCCGCCGGCGCTTTCAGCCTGGTCCTCGAGGGCGTCCCGCGCAGCCTGGCGGCGGAGGTGACCGCGGCCGTCTCCATCCCCACCATCGGGATCGGCGCCGGGCCTGACTGCGACGGCCAGGTCCTCGTCGTCTACGACCTCCTCGGGATCACCCGTGGTCCGATGCCCAAGTTCACCAAGCAATACGCCCAGGTCGGTGAAGCGATCGTGGCCGCCGCCCGCGCCTTCGCCACCGAGGTGGCCGCCGGCGGGTTTCCCGACGATGCCCACAGCTACCACTGACGGGCGGCCCGCCGAAGCCCCGCGCCAGCTGGCCACCCCCGAGGAGTTGCGCCGCTGGTCGGAGCGCTGCCGCGCGGCCGGATTGCGGGTGGGCCTGGTGCCCACCATGGGTGCCATTCACGCCGGCCACCGCAGCCTGGTGCGGCGCGCGCGGGCCGACTGCGACCGCGTGGTCGTCAGCATCTTCCTCAACCCCCGTCAGTTCGGACCAGGCGACGACTTCGACAGCTACCCACGCTCCTTGGACCACGACCTCGCAGCGCTTGCCGACGAGCGGGTGGATGCCGTCTTCGTCCCCACCGCTGCAGCCATGTACGGAGAGCAATCAGCAACGACGGTGCACGTCGACGGCTCGATCACGGCCATTCTCGAGGGAATCCACCGCCCCGGTCACTTCGACGGCGTGGCCACGGTGGTCGCCAAGCTGCTCATCGCCTGCCGTCCCCACCGTGCCTACTTCGGCCAGAAGGACGCCCAGCAGTGCGCCGTCGTGCGCCGACTCGCCCGCGACCTCGACACCGGCGTCGAGATCGCGATCTGTCCCGTGGTCCGTGACCAGGACGGCCTGGCGCTGAGCAGTCGCAACGTGTCCCTCGGTGCGGATCAACGCCGCCGGGCGCTGTCGATTCCCATCGGGCTCTCGGCTGCGGCGACCGCCTTCGCCGCGGGCGAGCACGACTCCGCCGCCCTGTGTGAGCTGGTACGGCGCCCCATGGAGGAGGCCGGCTTCGCCGTCGACTATGTCGCAGCGGTCGACGCACAGAGCTTCGCCGCCGTCGACGCAGCGGGCCACGGATGCCAAATTCTGGTCGCTGGTAGAATGGGCGCCACTCGGTTGATTGACGTGATCCGATTGGGAATCGACCAGGCTCCGCTGGCCGCCGGCCTGTCCCACGGTTCACAGGTCCCGGGGGTCATCGGCATCCAGGGGACAGACTGATGGAGCGCGTCGCGGTCCGAACCAAGACCCACCCGGGGACGGTGACCGACGACTGCGCGCACGCCGGCGTTGCCGACCGCCGGCCGCATCGGCCGTGCGTTGCTCTCGTGGACGCGGACGACCGCGTGCGCGAGGAGGTAACCCTCTCCTGAACAGCGCGATCGGCAGAGCGGGGGAGACCTACGACCTCATCGTCGTAGGTGGCGGCATCGCCGGGCTGACCGCCGCGCTCACGGCGTCCCCGCGTGCGCGGGTGGCCGTGGTGACCAAGGGCGCCGTCGACGATGGCGCCACGCGCCTTGCCCAGGGGGGCATCGCCGCCGCCGTTGCCGGCGACGACTCTCCACAGGTCCACTTCGAGGACACCATCGCTGCCGGCCGCGGCCTCTGCGACGAGGACGCCGTGCGCGTGCTCGTCACGGAGGGACCTGAACGGGTGCGCGAGTTGGCCGACTGGGGGGCGGCTTTCGACACCAGCGACGGCGATCTCCTGGTCGGCCGAGAGGCGGCGCACACTCGCAACCGCATCATCCACGCCGGCGGTGACGCCACTGGTCGTGAGATCGAGACCGCCCTGGTGCGCCGCCTCAGGCACGCCGGGGCCACGGTCATAGAGAACCACCACGTCATGGCGCTGCTCCTCGACGACGACGGTCGCTGCGCAGGTGTCGAGCTTCGCCGCAGCGACGGTTCGGGCCCCGAGCGCGTCGTCGGTGCCGGCTCTGTGGTCCTGGCCAGCGGCGGCGCTGGGCAGCTGTGGCGCAACAGCACCAACCCCGTCGGGGCCACCGGCGACGGTGTGGCTCTGGCGTGGGACGCCGGAGCTGAGGTCGTGAGCATGGAGTTCATGCAGTTCCATCCCACAGCGCTGGCGCTCGACGGTGCCCCTCGATTCCTGATCAGTGAGGCAATCCGAGGCGAGGGCGCTCACGTCATCGATGACCGCGGGCGTCGCTTCCTGTTCGACAGCGACCCCCGCGGAGAGCTCGCCGGCCGCGACCTGGTGTCCCGAGCCATCTGGGAGCAACTGCTGCGTCGCGGCGCCGACCACGTCCTGCTCGACTGCCGCCCTCTCGGGGAGCGCGTGCGGGAGCGCTTCCCCACCATCACGGCGACCTGCCGCGAGCACGGCATCGACATCACCTCCCAACCGATCCCGATCGCGCCTGCCGCGCACTACATGATCGGTGGAGTGCACACGGACATGGACGGTGCCACCAGCGTGGCCGGTCTCTTCGCCTGCGGCGAGGTTGCCGGCAACGGGGTGCACGGCGCCAACCGCCTGGCCAGCAACAGCCTCCTCGACGGCTCGGTCTTCGGCCATCGCGCCGCGCTGTGCGCACTCGAGAACATCGCCGAACGTCCTGCCTCTCCGCCCCGCCGGCGTCTCCAGGCGTCGATGGGATCGGTTGAGCGGCGCACGCACCACTCCGCGGTCGAACGGCTCCGGGACAGCATGTGGGACGGATGCGGCCTGGTTCGCGATGCCGACGGGCTGCGCCGGGCTCTGGCCACCGCAGAGGAGATCGCCACGTCAACGCCGGCGAACGGCTCCCTCGACGACGTGCGCCTGCATCAGTCCGCCACCACAGCAACCCTGGTGTGCCGGTCTGCACTCCTCCGCGAGGAGAGCCGTGGCGCTCACACCCGCAGCGACTTCCCATCCACCCGTGACAGCTGGCATGGCGTTCTGGTCATGCAGAGAGAGAGAGGAAACCGATTTGACCGCAACGCTTAATCCCATCACCGATGCCCTCGCACCTGAGACCCTTGACGCCCTCATCGAGGCCGCTCTCGCCGAGGACATCGGTGCGGGCGACGTCACCACAGCCGCGGTGATCCCCGCCGACATGACCTGTCGCGGCAAGATCGTCTGCAAGGAGGACGGCATCATCGCCGGGCTGAGCGTGGCGGCTCGCGTCTTCGCCATGGTCGACGAACGCATCACCTTCGACGCCAAAACCAAGGATGGCGAGAAGGTGCAGGAGGACCAGATCGTGGCGCGCATCTCCGGTCCCGCGCGCGGCATGCTCACGGCCGAACGGGTTGCACTGAATTTCCTGCAGCACCTCAGCGGAGTCGCCACCATGACGGCGCGCTATGTCAAGGCGGTCGACGGCACCAAGACCAAGATTCTCGACACCCGCAAGACGACCCCGGGGCTGCGCGGGCTGGAGAAGTACGCCACGCGAATCGGCGGGGCGGTCAACCATCGCATGGGCCTGTACGACGCAGTGTTGGTCAAGGACACGCACCTGGCGCTGGTCGGCGGGATCACGCCGGCTCTGCGGGCGGTGCGCAAGGCGTACGCAGACACCGACATCAACGTCGAGGTCAGCAACATCCAGGAGCTCGAGCAAGCGCTTGCCGACAAGGCTCCTCGCATCCTGCTCGACAACTTCGCACCGGGACAGGTGCGCGAGGCGATGCAGATCATCCGGGGGCGCGCCGAGGTGGAGATCAGCGGGGGCGTGCAGGTGAGCAACGCGCGGGCGTATGCGCTCGCCGGGGCCGCATACATTTCGGTGGGAGCGCTGACCCACTCCGCCACCGCGCTCGACTTCTCAATGAAGGTGACGCGATATTAGAGCGCGATGCGAACGCCCCGGCGCGCGAGGCGCGCCGAGGGGTCGGGGTGAGCAGGGTCGGATTCACTCCGACCATGCGAGGGGCGGGGATCTGCCCCGCCCCGTAAGAGGGGTCGGGGTGAGCAGGGTCGGATTCACTCCGACCATGCGAGGGAGGAAGTGAACGATCCCCGACTCGCGCGACAAGCCGACATGGTGCTAGCAGGGTCCGTCCGGCGCGCGAGGCGCGCCGAGGGGTCGGGGTGAGCAGGGTCGGATTCACTCCGAC
>DAINCY010000038.1:0-18908 GCA_036732145.1 Candidatus Dormiibacterota bacterium | reverse complement strand
CCGGCCAGCACCGTGACAAGGACCGCGATGCCGACCGATGACGAGAGGCGCTGCAAGGTGTTGGTGATGCTCGACGCCCGCGATGCGTAGCGCCGTGGCACCCGGGCCAGGGCTGCCGACATGGTCGGCATCATCGCGAAGCCCATCGCGAATCCGCGGAGCATCAGGGCGCTGATCACCAGCCAGTTCGACGAGTTGTAGTGGATCTGGGCGAGCAACACACTGCCGAGCGTGAGCAGGATCATGCCGGTGGCAACCACCCACTTGGGACCGAGGCGATCGGTGAGGTAACCACCCAGTGGCATGGACACGGCGGCCATGGCCGCCTGGGGAAGGAGAAGCAGGCCGGTCTCGATGGCGTCGTAGCCGTGCACCTCCTGCAGGTAGAGCGGAAGCAGGAGCATGGTGCCGAACATGGCGGTCACCACCACGAAGCTGATCGCCATCGCCCACGAGAAGGTGCGGTCGCGGAACAGAGTCAGCTGCAGGAGCGGCTCTCGAGCCCTCAGTTGGCGCAGGACGAACGCGCACATCAGCAACGCGCTCGCCACCAGCAGGGAGATCACCACAGCCGACGTCCATCCCAGGTCGGTGCTGCGATCGACGGCGTACATCAGGGCGAGAACCGCAGGGACCCCGGTGAGCAGTCCGACCACGTCGAGGCGCAGCCGAGCGGTGCGGTGGGACTCGCGCAGGAATCGTGTGGCGGCGAGGAAGCCGATGATGCCGATGGGGACGTTGACGTAGAAGATCAGCCGCCAGCTGAAGTCCTGCACGAACCAACCGCCCAGCACCGGCCCCACGGCGGGCGCGATCAACATCGGCACTCCGAAGATGCCCATGACCCTGCCCATCTGCTGCGGCCCGACCGCCTGCAGGATGATGGTCATTCCGATGGGCATGAGCATCCCGCCGCCGATGCCCTGCACGACACGAAAGAAGATCAGCTCACCGAGGTTTTGCGACACTCCGCAGAGCATCGATGCGACCGTGAAGGTCACGATGGTGATCAGGTAGAGCTTCTTGGTCCCCCAGCGATCCGTCGCCCAGCCGCTGAGCGGGATCACCGCCCCCTGCGCCAGCAGGTAGCCGGTCACCACCCAGGCGATGTCGGTGTAGCTTCCGGCGTGCAGGTCGTGCTGCAGGGTGGGGATGGCGATGTTGACGATCGTCGCGTCGAGGATGGTCATGATCGTGCCCGTCAGCACGACGGCGAGCGCCACCCACTTGTAATCGAAGCGGCCCACCCGAGTGTTCGCAACCGTCACCTCATCGACGGTGCGCGGGCGTTCGGTGACGGTGGTGTCGGGCATCGCTGATGCACCTTACCGCCTCACGGCCTGACGAAGTCCTGCGCCGCCCCGGTGCGGGCGGCGCGCATTTGCGACCGCGGACTCAGCGCCCGCGCCATCGCTCAGCGAGGCCGTCCGCTGTGGCCCACCTTGACCCGGCGCATGGCGGCATCTGCGTACTGCAGGAGGCCGTCGACATCGTCGGCATCGTCGGGGAAGATGGCGACGCCACATGAGATGGTCACTCCTGCGTTGTTCAGCTCGGCGTCGTCGCGGACGCGGAGTTCGAATGAGCTGCTGATACGAAGCCCGACTGCCGCCGCCTCCTCGTTGTCTGCGCCCGGGAGGACGCAGACGAATTCGTCACCGCCGTAGCGGGCCGCGGAGTCCTCGCGCCGCAGCAGGTCGTGGAAGACCTGCGCGAGGATGGTGAGGACACGGTCACCGGCAGCGTGCCCAAAGGTGTCGTTGACGGCCTTGAAGCGGTCCAGATCGCAGAAGACCACGCCGAGAGACGTACTCCGCCTGCGTGCTCGCGCCACCTCCTGGTCAAGGGTACGAGTGAGCTGCCGATGATTGGCGAGACCGGTGATGCTGTCGAGGTGCGCCTGGTCGAGTTCGCGCTCGTATCGTCGCGCGCGTTCGATGGCACGAGCGGCCTCGCCCGCCAGCGCCGAGACCACAGTGACATCCTCATCTCCCCACACCAGCTCCTGGCGGTGCGAGGTGAGCACGTACACCCCGATCACCTCGTCGTCGGCAATCAGCGGCGCCCCGATGGCGCAGAGGGGGATGCCGCGACGCAGCTGGACCAGCTGTTCGCGCACCTGCTCGCCGAGGTTGGCGTGCGCCATGTTGACGTCGTAGGCAGTCGGCCACACCATCGACCGGCTGGCCGCGAAGATCCGCCCCGCCAGTCCCTCACCCGGGGCGAGGGTGAAGTCGAGGTTGTCGCTGTCGAGAGTGCCGACTCCGGCCGGGCCGAGATAGAGCGGAAGCGGTCGAAGCCGCTCGGCGCTTACGTCGTACAGGAGGACGGCCGCGTGCGTCGTCAGCGGGTACGACTCGCGGCTGGTCTCGAGCACGGCGCGGGTCACGCCGAGCACGTCGATGGCCGTGCCGACGCGCTCAGCGGCGACGCCGTGAGCGGAGCTGCGCAGCCTGTCGGACTCGGCGTTCGCCCCGACGGCCTGGACCTGGGCGAGCACCACCAGCTGCATGCCGGCCATGAAGATGATGGCAAGGAGGAGTGTGGCGACATCGCCGTGCTGCCAGACCAGCCACACCGTGGCGAAGACACCGTCGACGAGCACGGACGTTGCCACCCGCGCCAGGGCGCGCGCCTGCGTCGGAGTGGTCAGATGGATGGCGCTGAAGATCAGGATGGCGAGGACGTCGAGGCGGTCGAGGTAACCGCTCGCCAGGGCGACGCCGAGGCCGGCGAGCAGCGCGGCCACCAGCCCGCGAACGATCACGGCCAGGTCGTTCCACATCCACTCGTAGCGAAGAAGCCGGATGGTGGCTCCTGCGTACAGCACGACGAACAGGCCGAGAGCGAGCTCGCCACTCCAGTGCGATGCGGGCAGCGACAGCGTCAGGAGACGCAGCAGGGTGGCGGCGAGCATCAGCCCGAACGCAAATCCCGCGGCGCGCCGCGATGCGGCCGATCGTCTTCCCACGAGCTCCCCTGTGCCATCTCTGCCGTGAGTGCGGCAATCACCGATATCTTTTCAAACGTCGGCCCGGCAGGAGCAACCCGTTACCAAGTTGGAGAAGCCCCGCTTGTGGGCTGTTCCGTGGCATGCTAGCGTTGCGCAGACGAACTGACGTTCGCCCGGCCAGGCACACCCCGCACACGCCCCCCACGTATGAGCACCAGCCTTCTCCACCTTGCCGATCTGCACCTCGATCGTGCCTTCGCGGGCATGGGCTGTCAGGGCGAGTTGGCGATACGGCGGCGCATCGGCCTGCGCGATGCCCTGAGGCGTGCGGGACGGATCGCACAGCAGCGGGGGTGTGCTGCTCTGACCATCGGCGGCGACCTCTACGAGCACGACCGGGCGGGCGCCGACACCGCCACCTTCCTCGTCGACACCTTCGCGGGGCTGGCACCGATCGAGGTCCTCCTCGCCCCCGGCAACCACGACTCACTGCTGTCCGGTTCGATCCACAGCCGCACCGAGTGGCCGGCCAATGTGCACCTCTTCGACACTGCGGAGCTGCGTCCCCACCCTCTGGCAGACGGTCTCACGGTCTGGGGTCTCGCCCATCTCGAACCCGCCTGGCAGGGCGACCCGCTGGCCGGCCCTGCGGTCGGTGGCGACGGCGGTGTCCACCTCGCGCTCTTCCACGGAGCCGAGCTCGGCTCCCGGCCGGACGGCAAATCCATGCACGGGCCGTTCCGCGCCGCCGACGTGCGCAAGCGCGGTTTCGTCGCCGCACTGTGCGGTCACTACCACCGGCGCCGCATCGACGAGACCACCGGCCTGCTCTACCCCGGCAGTCCCGAACCTCTCACGTTCGATGAGTCCGAGCCTCGCGGGGCAGTGCTCGTCGACATCGCCGGTGACGGCTCGGTCACCTACGAGCCCCTGACGGACAACCGCTGGCACGCCCGCACCGTCGCGGCCGACGTGTCCGCGGCGCGCAGCCTCGCAGACGTCGTCGACGCTGCTCAGGCAGCCTCCGTGCTCGCCTGCGCCGGCCTCGACCCGGATTTCACCATGCTCCGGGTCGATCTGGTGGGCGAGATCGACCAGGCCGTGTCCACCGACACCTTCACCGTCGAGACCTCGGTCCGCGACGGATGTGGCGCTGCCGGGGTGCGGGCCCGCGATCTCACCACGCCCTCCCTGGGGGCGATCAGCAGCGACGGGGGCGTCCGGGACGCCTTCGCCCGGGCGGTCGCAGAAGCCGCGGCGAGCGCGGACGAGGGGCAGCGGCGCGTGCTCGACGACGCGCTCCGCTACGGGCTGCAGGCGCTGGGCGGCGCTGAGATCGGTCTGCGATGAGGCTCGATCGGCTCGAGATCGGAGGATTCGGCAGGCTCCGCGAGTTCGAGGTCGATTTCCACCCGCGCATGACCGTGCTGCTCGGCGAGAACGAATCGGGCAAGTCCACCGTCCACCGTGCGCTCCGCGCCGCTCTGTACGGCCTCGACGCTGGTGGTCAGGGACGCCCCACCGACCGCAGCGACTGGACTCGCTGGATGCCCTGGTCGGGGGAGGGCTACAGCCTCGCGCTCACCTACGAGCTCGCCGCCGGCCGTCGGCTCCGCGTGGCACGGCGGCTCGAGCAGCGTGAGCACGTCTGCCAGGTACACGAGATCGGCGGCGGTGACGTCACCGCCGAGGTGCGGGTGGGCCGCGCGGTGGCGCCGGGGCTGGTCCACCTCGGTATCGACGAGGCCGTCTTCTGCGCCAGTGCGTGCGTCGGCGAGGACGGGCTTCGCCTCGGTGGCGGTGATACGCCGGCCGCCCGCGCCACCGAGGTGCAGGAGGCGATCGAGCGGCTCGCTGACTCGGGAGGAGAGACCACGGCGTCCCAGGCGTTGACGGCCATCAACGACGCCATCGGCCGCGTCGGGTCGGAGCGCCGCTCGGCGAGTCCCCTGGGACGGGCAGTCAACCGCCTCCGCCAGCTCGAGGTCCAGGTCGACGACGCCCGCCGCCGTCTGCGAACCCTGGCGGCCGAGGAGGAGCGGCTGCGCGCGCTCGAGATGAATGCCCAGGCTGCCGAGGGGCGCCGGCTCGATGCGGAACGCCGTTGGCTGCTCGGCCGGCTGGCCGCGATGTCGGCTCAGCGGGCCGACATCGCGGCAACCGACGCCGAGGTGACGCACGTGGCGGCGGAGATCGAAGGCACCGCGCACCTGTCCAGCTTCCCGGTCGATGCGGAGGACCGGGTCGCCTCGCTTGCAGCGGAGGTCAAGGAGTCCCAGCGGACCGCCGCCGAGGCGCGAGCGCGCTCCGAGGCAGCGGCGCTGCCGCTGGCTGATGTTCGCCGGCGTCGCGCCGAGATAGCCGCCGGGCTGCGTGCCCTGGGTCGGTCCGACGTGGTCGATGACGATGCCATCGAGGAGGCCAAAGCCCTGGAGCGAGAGCTGGCCGCCACCCTTGCCGGGCGGCGGCGCACAGACGAGCTTGCCGGCGCGGCCGGACGGCGCGAAGCCTTGCGGCACGAGATCGCCGCCACCGGCATCGCGGGCACGAGCGCCGCAGGGGTGGAGGTGGCGATCGAGCTGGTGGACACCGCCAGGGGAAGCCGGTCCAGCCGGCTCGCCAAGCTCAGCGCCACTGTGGCGCTTCTTGCCGGAGCGGTGGCGGCGGCTGTGTCGGCCGCCTCGCGGCATGGGCTGTGGGCACTGCTGGCGGGGGCTGTCGCGGTTGTCGCCACGCTCGTCATCCTCGGCGTCGACCAGCTGGTGGCGGGTGATGCCGAGCACGCCCGGCGCAGGCTCGGCCGCCTCTGCCCTGGAGTTGCCGTCGACGGAGAGGGACTCGATCGCCTCGCCGAGCGCCTGCCCCGTCTGCGAGCTCTCCACTCCGAGCTGCAGCGCGAGGACCTTCGCGTCGAGACTCTCGCGGCGGAAGTGGAAACCGCCGGACTCCGCCTCGGCGAGCTGGCCCGGGTCGCCGCCGCCCTGGCGTCGCGCTGCGACCTCCATCCGGCGCGGTCGGGCGCCGGTACGCGCAGTGCAGAGGACGCCGTGCGAGCCGTGCTCGATGCCGTCGCAGGCGCCGCCGGAATCGGGCGGCGCCGCCAGGAACTGAGCACCGAGGACGCCATCCTCGAGCAGCGAGAGACCGGCCTCGACGACCTCGCCAGCGAGGCGGCCGATCGCACGCGTGCCGCCGATGCCGCCGGGGGTCGGCTTGGCCGCGTCCTCGAGCGCGCCGGCGTGGCGTCCTCGCTGCCGGCTGCCGAGGCGGTGGCGGCGTTCCGCGTAGGCTGCACCGGGCGCCGGCGCCACGACGCGGCGGCACGCCGGCTCGGGGAGCTGCGGCGGCGCAGCGCCCTGGGAGCGGACGTGCACTCCCTGAAACGCCTGGCCGCCGAGCTGGAGGCGAGGCTGGTGGCACGTGGCGGCGACCCGGCCGACGTCGCGGCCTCCGAACCCCTCGACCACTCCCGCCTCCAGGACCTTGAGACCGAGGCGGAGCACGCTCGCCAGGGGGCGGTGGCGGCATCGACGTCGGCGGCCGCACTCCGGGCCCGCCTCGCGGAGATGCGGGGCGGCGCGCCCGCGCTGGCCGATCTCGAGGATGAGCGCGCCGCGTGCCTGGCGGCTCGCGACCGCGGCCTGCAACAGCTGGGCGCGCTGCGCCGCGCCGCCGACCTCATCGAGACCGCAACCCGACGCATCCACCGCGACCTGGCCCCGCGACTGGCGACCTCGGTCGCCGAACGACTTGCCCTCCTGACCGAGGGAAGATACGCGGCCGTGAATGTCGACACCGCCCACTTCGAGGTGTCGCTGCTCGGCCGGGACCGCCCTGATCTGGTTCCCCTCGATCTCGTCTCCCACGGCACGCGCGACCAGGTCTCGCTGCTCCTCCGCCTGGCGCTCGCGGAGGTCCTCAGCGGGGCTGGTGAGGAGGTGCCCCTGCTCCTCGATGAGCCGCTGCTCAGCGCCGACCCGCAGCGACGCGCCACCGCGCTGCGATTCCTCTGGAATCTGTCGGCCACCAACCAGGTGGTCATCAGCACGTCGGATCCCACCCTGGTGACAGCGCTCGAGGGTGTCTGTGACGGTGAGGCACCCTCGGTGCTGACCATGGCCACCGCGACTGCCACCATCGAGACGACCGGACGCGCGGTGGCCGCGGCGCGCCGCCTCTGACACCCCGGGAGGTCAGAGCAGGGCGGCGATCCTCGCCAGGCTTTGGAGCTCAGACGCGTCCTCGCTGAAGAGCGGAATCCGCACCACAGGCGCGTCACCGAGTCGTTCGAGGCGGCTGAGCTGACGTGCATCGCGCTCCGCCATGGCGTGGAACTGCAGCCAGCGGTCGCCGATGACATGGAGCGACTCGCGTGACATGCGGTGCCCCAGCCGCCGGCTCAACCAGGCCGGCAACCGGTCGTCGTCGGTGAGCGCCTGGGCCGTGGCCAGGGCGGTGCGGTCGCGGAGCGAGTCCGGGAGGGTGCGGTTCAGCACCACACCGCGCAGGGGCATGCGGTACTCACGCAGCCGCGACGCGAAGTAGTCGGCCTCGCCGAACGCCGCCGGCTCCAGTGTGGTCACCACGACAAAGCCGACCTGGGGGCTGCGCAGCAGTCGGTACACGTCGTGAGCCCGCTGCTGCACGCCTCCATAGATCTTCTGCACGTCGCCGAAAAACTCCGCCACCTCGCTGAGCACGTCAGCGCCGACCAGGCGGTCGGCCATGCGCAGGAATGGCGCCGCGGCCAGGTTGATACCGCGCATTCCGAACAGCGTCGGGCGGGAGAGCCAGCTGAGCATCTTGGCTCCGACGAAGTCGGTGACGTGGTTGGGTGCCTCCAGGAAATCGAGCGCATTGCGCGAGGGTGGCGTATCGATGATCAGCGTGTCGTACTCGCCTGCCTGATGCAGTTCGTACAGCGCCTCCATGGCCATGTACTCATGCGAGCCGATGAAGGAGTCACTGATGCCCTTGTAAAAACGGTTGTCGAGGATGCGGCGCGCCTCACGCCGCGTGGGCGCCATTTGCACCACCATGCGGTCGAATGTCGACTTCATGTCAAGCATGGCAGCAACAAGATCGCCCTCGATCTCGATCCCGGCACGCCGCAGTCTGGCCCGGGACACCTTGATCGGCTCGGTGCCGATCTCGCGCAGCCCAAGAGCGGTGGCCAGGCGCCGCGCCGGGTCGACGGTGAGGACGAGCACACGGCGGTCGCTGCGCTGGGCCATGGCCAGACCGAGCGCAGCACTGACTGTGGTCTTGCCGACCCCACCGCTGCCGCAACAGATGATCACCTCGAGGCTTTCCAGCTCGCTCACCAGGCTCTGGTCCGGCGTGGCAGTGTCGCGGACCGTTGGGCGAGTGGTGCTCATGCGCTCGCCTCGCTGCCGTCGCGGAGCGCGGCAGCGACGGCGCGCGTGGTCGCCAGGCCGGTGCGCACCGCCGTGAGTGGCACGTTGACGACGGGCACGCCGATCTCTGCGCGCAGGCGGCGTGCCTGTGTCTGGGCCGACCGGTACAGCCTCTCACCCAGTTCGAGATCAGCTCCGATGTGGGCCACGGCCGGCACGCGGGCTCGCACCTCAGCGTCGGCGGTGGCGAGGTCGGCGAGCACCCGGCGAGCGGCCGCGGGCAGCGGTTCGGGCGGCATCCGGTTGAGCACGCACAGGGCCACGTGCAGGGTGCGTTGCTTGGCGATTTCCCGTTTCAACTCGACCGTCTCCACCACCGGCATCTCCTCGGGGAGCGCGGTGAGGACAGCCGAGGTGCGGCGACTGTCGGAGATCACGCCGTCGATCCACTCGATCTGGCTGCGGATCAGACCGCCGCGAACGAGCTCCAGCATCGAGCGCGCCGCCCGGAGTTGCGCGAGGATGTGCCCGCTGGCGCTGCAGTCGACGACGATCAGGTCCCACACCGGACGCTTGCTCTCGTCGCGACGTCGCTCCTCGAAGGCGATCTTGCCGGTCACGAGCATGTCCCTGGGTCCGGGGACGGCGGTGGCGATGAAGTCGAAGACGCGCGCCAGCGGGGTCATCCGCGCCAGCCGCGGCACCTTGAAGTAGATGCGCAGGTATTCCTGCAACGACTCCTCGGCATGCAGCCCGATCACGCTGACACCGGGCTGCACCACCTCGGCCTTGAAGCTCGCCCCTGTCGAGCCAAGCGCCGCGGAGAGGTCGCCCTTGGCGTCGACCTCGACGCCGAGGACCTCCTTGCCGCGCTTGGCGGCGAGCAGGCAGAGCGCGGCGGCGACGGTGGTCTTGCCGGTGCCTCCCTTGCCGGCCACGAAGACGATCCGCCTCCCGAGCAGCTCATCGAGCAGGCCCGCCGGTGCGCGTGAGGCGGTCCTTCTAGCCGGCAGAACGAGCCGCCTCGAGAACGGCCGCAGCGTGCCCGCCGGCCTTGACAGCGCGCCATTCGCGCTCCACCTCAGCCCCCGCCCCGATCAGGAATGTGCTGCGCTGCACCCCCTGATACGTGCGCCCGTACATGGACTTCTCGACCCACAGGCCGAGGGCCCCGATGAGGACGTGGTCGGGATCGCTGAGCAGCGGGATTCCCAGGTCGCACTTGGCGGCAAAGCGGTCGTGGCTCTTGGCGGAGTCCGGCGAAACGCCGTAGACATCCACACCCGCAGCGCGAAAATCGCCCAGCAGCGCAGTGAACTCCCTGCCCTCCTTGGTGCAGCCCGGAGTGTCGTCCTTGGGGTAGAAGTACAGGACCGAGCGCCGGCCGAGGAGGTCGTCACGGCGCAGCCGTCCGCCTCCACCGAGTTCCAGGTCGAAGGCCGGCAGCGCTGCCGTGGTGCCCATCGGATTGCTCACAGCGTGAGTCTAGTGTTGCCGCCGGGCGCGACGGCCGTCGTGATCCGGCTGCCTATACTCGGCGGCCCATGGGCACCCCAACTCGAAGCCGCGGCGGCGGCACCGGATCGCATCCGGCGGCGCGCGCGGCAGGTGCGCGGGTGCCCGAGCTGATCGTCGCGGCCACTCCACCCGCTGGCGCACGACGCGCGGTCACAGGGCTGCTGCTCCGCTTCATCTCCTGTGGGCTGCTGGCGCTGAGCTTCGGCGTGGCCTGGCGATTCACCCTTGCCCCGGCGATCATCGCGCCCGGCTCGGCGTTCGCGGGCATCTTCTCGCTGCTCCTCGGCTTCATCGCCGGCGGCATCCTCTGGTACCTGCACGACGCGCGCCGTCGCCGCCGCGAACCTGACTCGGTCAGCGATGAACGCCTGATCTTCTCGTTCATCGTCTTCGCCGTGGTGCCGTTCGCCGTGCTGCTGCTGATCGGCGTGGTCTGGTCGGTGGCGTTGCTGATCGGCGCCGTCTGAGCGACTCGGGCCTCAGTTGAGGGCTGCGCGCAGCCGGCACGCCACCTCCTCGACGGCCTCCCGATCGGACGCGTCGGGCGAGGTGTTGTCGAGGTAGTGGCGAAGGTCTGCGAGTGCTGTGCTGTTGTGGCCGGTCCTCCAGAGCAGCAGACCGCGGTCGCGGCGCTCGGTTGGCTCATCAGGGAAGAGGGCGACGCAGCGATCGGCGGCGCGCACCGCCATGTCCCAGCGCTCCAGCGACGAGTAGCAGCCACGCAGGTTGCGCGACATCCTCGCCAGCATGAGGCGCGCCGTGGCCGGCATCAGCCACGCCGGCTGCAGCAGGGTGCCGGGGTCGCCGCCCGTGGCCGCGGCCACAAGTCGCTGTGCCGCTTCCTCGTCGAGGACCTCGCCGTCCGACGGCTCGGCGAGCACACCATCGACGCGCACCCCGAAATGGCCGGGCAGGCCGATGCCCTCGACGGTCAGCCCGGCGCGGCGACCCACCGCCATCCACAGGACGGCACAGCTGATGGGGATCCCCGCCCCGCGCTGCAGGACAAGGTGCAGGTAGTGAGCCCGCGGGTCGCCGCCGCCAGACCGGCGCAGGCCGACGCGGTCGCGGAGGAACGCGTGGGTGATGGTGACGGCGTCCGAGCCGCGGGCTTCCCCCAGCCACCGGCCGAGATCTGCGGCAAGCGTGTCGATGACGCGCAGCGCGCCGTCGACATCGACCTCCGCACAGTCCTCGGCCGCCAGCCAGAGCGCCCCCTCGGCGATGTCGCCACGGGGATCTCCCGCGCAGGCCAGGAGTGCTTGGCGGGGATCCACTTCCATCGGGGGAATGATGCGCCCTTGCCATCGACGCCGCGCAGCGACCCATGAGAGGGCGAGCAAGCGTTGCTAGACTGGCTCGATGCTCCTTGAGGAGATCTCCGGACCGCAGGACCTGAGGGGGCTGGGCAGCTCTGATCTTGACCGGCTCTGCGAGGAGATCCGCGAACGTCTGATCAGCGCCGTCGCCCGCACCGGTGGTCACCTCGGTCCCAACCTGGGCGTCGTCGAATTGACCGTGGCGATGCACCGGGTGTTCGACTCGCCGCGCGACCATATCGTCTTCGACACCGGCCATCAGGCCTACGTCCACAAGATGCTCACCGGGCGCGCGGAGCGTTTCGACACCCTCCGTCAGCACGGGGGGATGAGCGGCTACCCGTCGCGCGCCGAATCCGAGCACGACATGGTGGAGAACTCGCACGCGTCGACGGGGCTCAGCTACGCGCTGGCTCTGGCCACCGCCCGCGAGCTGCAGGGCCACGGAGGCAAGGTGATCTGTGTGATCGGTGACGGCGCGCTCACCGGCGGCATGGCCTACGAGGCTCTCAACAACATCGGCCAGCGCCAGCCCGAGATGATCATCATCCTCAACGACAACGGCCGTTCCTACGCGCCGACGGTCGGCGGCATCGCCGAGAATCTTGGCCAGCTGCGTCTCTCGCCGAAGTACGAGCGCGCCAAGGGAGCGGCGGGGCAGACGCTGCGACAGCTACCGGTCGTCGGCGAGTCGGCGTACGGCGCCGCCAAGCGCATGAAGGACTCGCTGAAGCAGCTGGTGAGCCCCATCTCCATCTTCGAGACGCTCGGACTCAAGTACGGCGGACCAATCGACGGCCACGACATCCGTGCACTCGAGAAGGCGATGCGCGACGCCTCCGCCTTCCGCGGGCCGGTGGTGATCCACGTGGTCACCGACAAGGGCCACGGCTACGCTCCCGCGGTTGGTGACCACATCGACAAGTTCCACGGCGTCTCGAGCTTCGACCCCAACAGCGGCACCTTCTCCAGCAAGCCGGCGGCATGGACGGACGTGTTCGGCGAGGCCCTGCTCGAGGCGGCGGAGGCCGACGATCGCATCGTTGCGATCACCGCGGCGATGGCCTCGTCGACCGGGCTGATGCCGTTTGCGGCGCGCTTCCCGGAGCGGTTCTTCGACGTCGGCATCGCCGAGCAGCACGCGGTCACGTTCGCGGCCGGACTGGCCATGCAGGGAATGCGTCCGATCGTCTGCATCTACTCGACCTTCCTGCAACGCGCCTTCGACCAGGTCACCTGTGACGTCGCTCTGCACAAGCTGCCGGTGACCTTCGTCCTCGACCGTGCCGGCATCACCGGCGATGACGGTGCTTCGCACCACGGCATGCTGGACCTTGCCTATCTGCGACTCATCCCGGGAATGACCGTGAGCGCGCCAAGCTCACCCGACGAGCTGCGCCGGCTCTTCGCCACCGCCCTCGCCCACGACGGGCCGTTCGCCATCCGGTACCCCCGGGGGAGCGCGCCCCACGCCGGGTCAGCGCCACTGCGTCCGCTGGAGATCGGCAGGATGTCGGTGGTGCGCGAGGGCACGGATGTCGCTCTGCTCGCGGTCGGCAAGATGGTGAGCGTGGCGACCGATGCGGCTGAGGCGCTGCAGAGTGAGGGTGTGAGCTGCACGGTGGTCGACGCGCGCTTCATCAAGCCGATCGACCCCGACATCCCCACACTGGCGGAGCGGCATCGTGCGGTTCTGACCATCGAGGACGGCACCACCATCGGCGGCTTTGGTGACGCCGTGCTCGAGGCGTTGGCGGAAGCAGGAGTTGCTGTGCCTCTGCAGCGATTGGGATTGCCGGATCGGTTCATCGAGCACGGCGCGCAGTCCTTGCTGCTGCACAAGTTCTCGCTGGACGCCGAGGGCGTTGCGGAAGCGGCGCGCGAGTTGCTCCGAATCCACCGTCCGAGCGTCCTGCGGGGTAGCTTCGGGTAACCATCGGGATGGCGGAGGCCGTTGTCCCCCCGCCACATACGTGCCGGGGTCCGCCTCGCGCCCTGTACTATCCGGCCGTCTCTGCCGGCCGTCTGTCGCTTCGAGCGGCGTTCCCGATGACCACGCTCAGGGCACAGACGACGGCCATTGCGACCAGGACGCCGACGCAATAAACGGCGACGCTCGCGTACCCGCCGTTCGCCGGATTTAGGAATGGATAGGGGTACAGACCGGTGATGGCGCCGCGAATGAGCGTGTAGATGATCCAGACGAATGGGAAGCCGAGCCAGAGCATGCCCTGGCGCATGCTCAGACGCACCAACGGCGGAGCGAGCAACCAATCCGCGACCATCACCATGGGCATGAGCTCGTGCACCACCGTGTTGACCCAGGGGATCGCCGTGTCAACATCGGTGTTGGCAAGCAGCAGCGTGAAGACGATGCCGGTGATGCTCAAATACACAACCGCGCTGCCTCGTACGATGTCGAAGGTTCGAGACGGGCGCCTGCCCCATTTCAGCCCTCCCGCCGCCAGCACCGCCGCGGCGATCAGATTGCTGTCGATGGTGAAGTAAGCCAGCTCATGCGCGGGGCGCCTGTGGCGCACCGACGACGCCCGTACCGCCTGGTCACCCGTAGTCTGTGCCTTGGGGCGGCCCTGCTCCGTGCGCTGGATCCGCGGCGCCTGAACAGATCATGTATATACACGTGTCCGCCTGCGGCAGCGGCCGAACGAATTTGAGAGGGTGACCATGACCAAGGGATTTCGCAGCTTCATCCTGCGCGGCAACGTGGTCGACCTGGCCATAGCCGTGGTGATTGGCGTGGCCTTCACGGCTGTCATCGCCGCGGTGGTCAAGGACCTGCTGACGCCGCTCATCGCAGCCATCGCCGGCAAACCCGACTTCAGCGCACTCACATTCACCATCAACGACAGTCGCTTCTTGTACGGCGATGTCATCAATGCGGTGATCGCGTTCTTGGCCGTCGCCGCCGTCGTCTATTTCGTTGTCGTGGTTCCGATGAACAGGCTGGCCGAGCGGCGCAAGACGCCCGTTGACGTGACCGAGCGCGACTGTCCTGAGTGCCTGAGCACGATTCCAAAGGCGGCCCGACGCTGCAGCTTCTGCACCTCGGAGGTGGGTAACGGGGCGGCGTAACCGGGCATGGTCCCCAACGAGTGTTCATGACCTCGCCGCTCGGCGGAGACGGCCGGGCCCTACTTCGCAGGCGCGCTCCCGCCCACCAGCCGCATGTGCACCTCCTGGGTGAGGTCGGCCACCTTCCGGGTCAGGTCAGTGTTCTCGCCGATCTGGCGGGTCATCTCCGTGTTCTGCTCAAGAAGGCGCTCTCCCTGGCGCGCGAGCTCCTCGCGGTGCCGCGTGGCGACCGCGTCCTGGGCCTGGCGCATATCCTCGCTGTGCTTGTCGCGATCGGCCTGTCGGGTCGCCGCCAGTAGGATGAGGGGCGCCGCGTACGCCGCCTGTGTCGAGAAAACCAGGTTGAGAAGGATGACCGGATACACGCCCAGCGCGAGCTGACGGCGATGACGTTGACGGCTATCCACGCGACCACCACGAGGGTCTGTCCCGATGAGGAACTTCGGGGTACCGAAGAAGCGCGCGAACCTCTCGGCCGCCCGCCCGAACGCATCACCACCCCATGGCCGGTGCATATCGGCGTGCTCGTAATCCCGCTCCTGAGCTCCGGCTGTGCTCATCTCTGCCTCCAACGTGGGACTGTGGCCGAGCACTGTATCGCGGCGACGGCCACCACCAGTGCGACTCTCAGATCCGGTGCCATGCGCCGAGCGAAGGAGATCGACATCGTCGACAGCCAGATGGTCCGCCAACAATGAGCCCCGCGATCGCGCATAGGGCAGTGAGGGAGGCGCTGGAGACGCTGGGCATCGAGTACGAGACAGTGGCCTGCGATCCGTCGCTGGCCGACACCGCCGCATTCTGCGACGCCTACGGTTTCGACCCAGAGGATTCCGCCAACTGCATCGTCGTCGCTTCCCGCCGGCCCGCCGGGCAGCACCTGGCGACGCTGGTGCTGGCGACGACACGCCTGGACGTCAACCGACGCTGCTGCGAGCTGATGGGTGTGCGCCGCGCGAGCTTCGCGCCGCCCGAACAGACGGCGGAGTTGACGGGCATGGAGATCGGCGCTGTGACCCCATTCGGTCTGCCTCAGCCATTGAACCCGGTGCGGGTCGACGCAGCTGTGCTCTCGCGGCAACGCGTGGTTGTCGGCGGTGGCGACCGGTCGGTGAAGCTGGTGGTGGAATCCAGGGTGTTCTCGCGGGCGCCACTGTTCCAGATCGTCGAGGGGCTGGCCGTGCGACCCGCCGGCTGAACGCGGACGTTCTCGACGGCGAATGGCCTATGCCAAACGCCTAATGCGAACCGGGTCGCCTCCGTTCGAACCGCACGTCGATGGGCTCATCCGGATCCGGCGGCAACGCAACGGCGGCTGCAGCCGACAGAGAGGGCGGGCCCGGTGCCACGGGCGCCGGCCTTCCCGCTCCTTCTGCACCTGGATCGCGATCGGGACCGTCTCCACGCGAGCTCAGACCGAGCCGGGCGATCGTCTTGCGCACCACGCCGGCAATGTTCCGGACGCTGTGCCACAAGCCGCGCATTCGATCACGCCGAGCGCGGCGAAGCCCCCCAGCTCGCTCGTCCGTGTACCCACCAAACACCTCGAAGGTATTGTGCGTCCTCGATCACCCTCGCGTCGGGACACGCTGGGGTCATTGGTAGATACTGCCGCATGCCGTACCGCGGTGATCACTGGAGTCTCGCGGGTGCTGTCATGGTGGGGGTGGCTGCAGTTGCGGTCGTGGTGGTCGCGATCACCGCGGGCTCGGGCGAGAAGTCCGCCGCCCCGCCGAGGCCGTCAGCGCCGGTCGAAAGTCCAGCTCCGAATCAGCCGCTCTCGGGTTTCGGATTCAGCGCGGTCGAAGATCCGTCGGCACATCAATTGGTGCTGTTCGGGGGGGTCGACAGCTACGACACAACGTGGCTTTGGGATGGCCACAGGTGGGCGCTCGCCCATCCGCCGGTCAACCCGCCGGGCCGATTTGGGGCCGCAGCCGCGTATGACCCGCTCACGCGCGTGGTCATGCTGTACGGCGGACGGCTCGGCCCGGGAGATGTTGTCGACGACACCTGGGCATGGGACGGCAGGACCTGGACAGAGCTCGACAGTGGTAAGGGAAGTCCGCCGGCGGGAGAGGGCTCCCGGATGGCTTGGGACGACATCCTCAACGAGATGGTCCTCGTCAATGGCGGCGGGAGCTCAGGCGGGGAGACGTGGCTCTGGAATGGAAACCACTGGGTGCGCCAGCCCCGCGGCGACCTACCGGCCGGTACTTTTGTTGGCGGCATGGCAGTCGATCCCCTGACGCGGGCACTTCTCGCTGCCAGCGCCCCTGGCCAGGGCAGGGCTTCCACCTGGGAGTGGGACGGCACCGCATGGCGCGAAGTCAGCACGCGCACCAACCCCCCGGCCTTTGTGGGCCTAGTGCTGGATCCCGCGAGCGACCGGCTGATCCTCTGGGGTGATCCAGCTGTGGGCGCGGGGCGGCAGATGTGGTCATGGAGTGGACAGGACTGGATTCCGCTGGCAGGCACGGGGCTCCCAGTGTCCCCAGAGGCGGAGGTCACCGATACCAACGGCGGGCATGTCCTCATCTTGGGTTCCCTCGTACAGGCCTCGCAGGGTGCGCCGCAGCCCATCGACCTGTGGTCGTGGAGCGGCTCGACGTGGAATCAACTTGCCTGAGGAAGCGCGTCAATGACTCGTGCAGGGCCCGCCGCTACCCGGGGGTGAAGTGCTCGAGGAGCTGTCGCGCGTAGTAGTCTTCCCACGCGCCGCTCTGGGCTGCGCTTGTGTACTCCTTGTCCAGCTTGACGAGCATGTACACGAGCTCACTGCGCACCGGAGTCACTCCGAGGAGCTCCGGCAGCTCGGAAAGGTCAATCAGCCAGTCGGCGTACCAGGACGCCCAGTCGGCGTCGTCGCCGTCCACGATGCGGAACACTCGGTGATGCGTCTCCGACGCCTCGTGCAACAGTTCGCAGGTCTGCGTCAGCTTGTCATCCATCCCGGCACCTCGGTTCGCGGCCGCGAGGGCGGACCCGGTCGGAAGGACTGTAACGCGCTCCGCGGAACTGCGCCGCCTCCTCCCCGAATTTCAGCCGAGGGATCCGTCCAGCGACAGTGTCAGCGCAGGACTGCCGCTCGAGACAGGGCCCGTCGAGAGGTCACTCTGAGCAGGGGCACGCGGAGCACCGCCTCCAGGATGATGCGGCTCGTCATCTTGCTCGTCCCCAGCACCCTCTCGGTGAACACGATCGGAATCTCCACAATCGTGAGACCCTGCAGCGCCGCGCGGTAGTTGAGCTCAATGAGAAACGAGTACCCGGAGGAGCGGATTGACGTCACGTCGAGAGCTTCCAGGGCCGATCGCCGCAGACACCTGTAGCCCCCGGTGACGTCGCGCAGAGAGAGCCCGAGGATGAGCCGCGCGTAGAGCGACCCGGCCCGGCTGAGCACCCGTCTGAAGAGCGGCCACCCCTTGGTGCCGCCCCCATTGGTCCACCGCGAGCCGATGGCGACGTCGGCGCCACGCTCGTGGGTCGCGGCAAGAAGCCGAGGCAGGTCAGCGGGATCGTGCGAATGGTCTCCGTCCATGGTCAGCAGGTAATCGAACCCACCGGCCAATCCCAGCGTCAGCCCAGCGACATACGCCGGACCGAGGCCAGATTTGCGGGCGCGATGCAGAACGGTGATGCGGGGCTCGTCGGCCGCGAGCTGATCGGCGATCTCACCCGTGCCATCCGGCGACCCGTCGTCCACGATCAGCAGATGGAACGCCCTTCCCTGGGCGAGGATCTCTGTCGCCAGCGTGGGGAGGTTCTCCTGCTCGTTGTAGGTCGGAACGACGACAAGAGCGCGGGGGCCAATCTCCTCCGAAGCCATCCGTCCCTCCTCATCGCTGACAGCCGACCTGAAACCGCGCCCAGAGCGGCGTTCATTCTGACAACTAGACTCCGCCCGGGATGAAGCGCCTCGCATCGATTCGTGGCTGTGCGCTGCCGATCACTGCAATTGTCACGGTCCTCATCGCGCCGTGCGCCACTCGAATCCCTCATCTGACCACTGGACCGCTCGACGTGGACGAAGGCGTGTACTGGCTGTCGATGCGGTCCCTGCGCGCGGGCAACCCCCTGTTCACCTCCGTCTACAGTTCTCAGCCCCCCGCCTTCCTTTTGGTGACAGAACCGCGCTGGGATTGGTGGGGCGGCTCGATCGAGGCGGGCCGCGCGGTCAGGCAGGCGTGGTCCGTGCTTGGGGTCGGCGCCGGTGCCGTCCTGGGCTGGCTGGTGCCTCGGCGGCCGCCTGGTCGGTGTCGTAATGGCTGTTACGGGAGCGCCACGTGGGCTCTTTGGCGGTCGGCCGGTGAGTGACGCGGCCGCCCCTCGGCATCCAGGCCCTGTTCTCTGCCAGCGGCTCCGCGACAAGCACGGCGGGCCGAAGGTGGTGCGGAGATCGGCGACTGCAGCCCACCCATAGAGCTGTGAAAGGCAGTGCAACTCGCCTCCGACTCACAGTGGCGAGTTCGACCGTGTCGGGATTCCCGTTCGTGCTTCGCGACCATCGCAATTCCGAAACCGTCTGGTGACGCTTGAAGCGCTCACAACGATCCATCTGATCATGAGGCGTCGCGATCTGAGTCTCACGAAGCGCGCCCCGAATGCAGTGGGGTACGTGCCCCGCCACGGCCGGATCTGTTCGGAACAACGATCAGCTCAAGCTAG
>DAINCY010000037.1:3303-19409 GCA_036732145.1 Candidatus Dormiibacterota bacterium | reverse complement strand
CCGGCACCAGCCGCCTCAAGACGGCTGACTGTGTCGTCGTACCGTGCCTTCGTGAACGAGCTTGGTGTGAAGTACATGGCGAGTGCCATGTCGGTCCCTCCCGCGTCTCTCATTGTTGGTCGGAGGCATCTGCCTGTCCGACCGCGCGCTGGGACGGATCCTGGTCGGTGATCCTGGGCAACCGTCTGAGCGCTCCGGTATCCCGTCTGCGACGGCGTCAACACACCATGCCGTCCACGGGCAGTTGCCGGGGTGGGCACCCCGGACAGGCGTCTTGCTGTCGCCAAGCATCCGCGCCGACGACTGCGAAGGCCGCGGACACGGCGGCGGCCAACGGCCAGAACGCTACGGCGGGGATCGCTGCGCTGAAAGTCGGACCGTGCTGAACGCGACTAAAACAGCATCCGTCGTGGTCGGTCACCCTACTTCGAAGAGTTCCTGCGGCAGAGAGTGAAGCCGTTCGACGGTGCCCTCAGGCGTGAGCAGGTAGTCATCACTCGTCCAGCTGTAGCCGTGCTCGGTGTTGAACGCCGGATGCAGCGAGAAGTACATGTTGGCCGCCACCGGCATGGGCTCATCGAACCGCACCAGTGGTCGCTCGACCATGTCGTACCCCTGGCCGTGGAAGTGCACGCGCTTCTCCTCGGGCAGGCCGCGTGAGAGCATCTGCGCGTTGTAATCCTCGAAAATCTTGGCGCAGTCGGCGCCGGGGCGCAGCTGGTCGACGCAGAACTGCTGAACCTCGAGAAGCACACGCTGCTGCTCCTTCATCTGTGACGTGGCCCGGCCGAGTACCGCGCTGCGTCCGAGCTCGCAGTAGTAGCCGCCCGGGCCGTTGTTCTCGATGAGCAGGCTGAACTGGTCGCCGGGCTGCAGGGCGCGGTGCTGCAGGTGCCGGTTGACGATCTGTCCCGGCGTGCCGGCCGGACCGGAGAACGAGAGGAACAGCCCCTGTTCGCTGCCCAGCGAGTGCCCCACATGCTCGGCGACCGCGGCCACCTCGAGCTCGCGCATCCCCGGCCGCAGCGCCTCGAACGCTGCGCGCATCGCCTCATCCTGTGCGGCGGCGCACATGCGCACCAGCGCGATCTCCTCCTCGCTCTTCACCGCCTTGATGGCGTCGACGAGGTCGGATGCGTCGACGAAACGCGCGCGACTCAGCCGCCCGTGCTGCAGGGTGTCGATCAGCGCGTAAGAGATGGCCGCGGTGCCGAGCATGCCGACAGTGCCGCTGGCGAAGCGTCCCAGCGCCTCCGCGGCCAGCTCACCATCGTGTGCGGCTGTGTAGTGCACGGCGGTGTAGCTCGGGGTGGTGAGCACGCGGCCGATCCCGCGCCGCACGCCGTCGCCGGCCTGCGGGAGTGGCAGGTCCATGCCGAACGGACCCTGGCCGATGAGCGTCATCGGCTGGTCGATGGGGAAGATGACCGTGGTGACATAGCCGTTGGTCGCCGGAAGGTCGGTGAGGTACTTGACGTAGCCGCCCATGAAGTCGTTGCTGGCCTGCGCGATCAGCACGTCGACGCCATCGCGCGCCATCGCGGCGCGGATCGCCGTCCAGCGACGCTCGAGCTCGGCGGTGGAGATCGGGTGGTTGAGGCGCTCGTCGGCGCCCGACCTGGGGACCAGGGTCACGTGCGCACCACGTTGACCAGGCCGGCGAGGTCGCCGGCGAGGAAGCGGCGCAGGTTCTCCTCGACGATCGGCAAGGCGTCGTCCGCATAGCCAACGTGGAAGCCCGCGGTGTGCGGCGTCATCAGCACGTTCTCCATGGTCCAGAAGGGATGGCCGCTCGGCAGCGGTTCCTCAGAGAAGACGTCGAGTGCTGCCCCGGCGATGCTGCCCTCGCGGAGCGCGCTGATCAGCGCGGCCTCGTCCACCACCGCGCCGCGCGCGACGTTGATGAGGAAGCTGGTCGTCTTCATCGCGTCGAGCACGGCGGCGTTGACGATGCCGTGGGTCTCCGCGGTCAGGGGAGTGAGCACCACCAGGTGGTCGACGTCCGCAACCGCCTCGACCAGTTGCTCGCGCGGCCACATCCGCTCGAAGCCGGCAACGTCGCGCTGCGCGGAGGAGATGCCCACCACGTGCATGCCCAGCGCGGCGCACTTGGGGGCGAGCACCTCGGCGATGGCGCCGACGCCGAAGATGGCCACCGTCTTGCCCTTGAGCAGCGAGACCGGGAAGCGCTGCCACGTGGCTCGGGCCTGGTTTTGCCAGGAACGGCGCAGGCCACGCGCCAGCATGAGCATCCCTGCCAGGACGCATTCCGACACCGCCGGTCCGTGGAGGCCGCGCAGATTGGTCACGATGACGCCATCGCGCAGCGAGGGGCTGTCGACGATACCGTCGACGCCCGTCCCCAGCGCCTGCACCCAGCGAAGTCTCACGCCCTCGGCGAGCACGTGGTCGGCCATGTGCGCGCCGAAGGTGATCAGCACGTCGGCGTCGCCGATGTACGGGCCCACCTTGTCGTGGTGCTCCACCAGCTCGATGGTGATGCCGGGAAAGGCCGCGCGCAGCCGCTCGCGGTACTGCTCGCGGATTGCCTGCGGGAAGGCCAGGAGAATGAGGACGTTGGTGCGCGGTTCCACCATGCGCAGGCTACGCGGACACCACGGGGATGAGCAGGCGCGAGTCGTATCGGCCGCCGGCGTGGATGACGTGCGTCCCCGCGTTGCGTGTCTTCGAGTGTGCCATCTTCACGATACCCGGCGGGTACTCGTACACGTCGCGGCCCTGGATGACCAGGCGCAGCTGCTCGCCGGCGCGAAACCGCGTGCCCGACGGCCAGATCTCGATGTCGACGGGCACCACCTGGCCGGGCTCGAGCCGTTGCTCGCTGGTGTGGCGATGCCACGGGCGCAGCGGCGTCGAACGCGCGGGGTCAAGCTCGCGGTGCGACACGCGCAGCCATCCGAGCGCCACCGGGCCGTCCTCCTGCGCGTTGAGGAACGAGAAGGGCACGATCTCGCCGTTCTCGTCGAGCTTCTGGATGGCGACGAACAGGTCCATGTCGTCGGAGCCCTCGGCCTCCACCCAGAGCCGTAGCGCCATCGGACCGATCAGGTCGGTGGTCTCGTCGAACCGGTGCGCAAAGCTGGCCCCACCGGTGCTCACGTCGTAGCGGAGTTCGGCCTCCTCCGGCGGCGCGCTGGCTGTCAGCGTCCCGGAGGTGGCGTCGAGGTGCAGCGCCTGCTGCTCCACCTGGGGAAGCGGCCAGGCGTCGGCGGTGCGCTGCTCGCCGACGTAGAAACGCTCGCGCACCTCCATGCGCACCCGCGGCCACGAGTCCATCGTGCCCGGCACGCCGAGCAGGAAGCGGTCGAAGAACTGGCGCAGCAGCTCGACGTTGTCGGGGCGGTGCCAGAACTGCCACTTCTTGCGCGCGTGCACAAGCAGCCACTTGTCCTTCGACGCGATGCGTGCGAAGCCCTCCAGCGTGCCGCGCGTGTGCAGACCCTGGTCCGACCAGCTGGCGACCACGAAGGCGGGCACCTCGATGGCGTCGAGGTCGGGCAGCTTGCTCTCCCAGTACTCGTCGAAGAGCGGGTGGGCGGCGTACATCGCCACCGTGTCCTCGACCTGCCCGCGCGACCACGCCACCCGCCGGTTTCGCCACATCGGACCGAAGAAGTCCTCCGGGATGCCGCCGTGGTAAGCCATCTCACGGTAGCGGTCACTGACGCCCTCCCACGGGTTGATAGCCGCGAGGTGCTGCGGCCGCATCGCCGCAGCCCGCCACTGCGAGATCGCCAGGTAGGACACACCCGACATGCCCACCCTGCCGTTGCTCCACGGCTGGGTGCCGGCCCACTCGATGAGGTCGCACATGTCGCACGCCTCTTGCGCGGAGTAGAAGGTGGCATCGCCCTGCGAGTTCCAGAGCCCGCGCGGGTCGACGTCGATCACCGCGTACCCGTGCCGCGTCCAGTAGGCGGGGTCGGGCGCCTCGAATCCGGCGTGGCGGGAGATCCAGGCGGGGTCGACGCCGTGGCGCGGGAAGATGTCGTACTTCACCGCGCCGTGCTTGCCGTACGGCCCCCAGGCAACGATCGGAGCCACCGGCTCGCCGCCGTCAGGCCGGAAGACGTCCACGTAGATCTCGACGCCGTCGCGCATCCGCACCGTGGTGTCGTACTCGATGAGCATGCCGCCGTCCCGCTCGGTGCGCGGGTTCAGCGGCGGGCAGCCGGCCTCTTCGGGTGGGATGCCGGGGAGGAACCGGATCTCCGGGTCGTCGTCCATCATCCCGGCGACCTCCATGCGGCTCGGGCCCTTCGTCGACTGTGCATCAACCGCACCCCCTTGCACTCCTGCGCGGCGCCCGATATGGTAGTCCTCACCACGGTAGGGAGCATACCTTTCCGCTGACGACGCTGGACGCTGCGGCCTTCACAGGAGGTTTCCGATGGGCTCTGGGCGAAGTGGCCTTCTCGCTATCCCCGCCACCGCGGCGCTGATCCTTCTGAGCTCGTGCGGCAGCGGCTCGGCCGGCTCCCCCGGCAGCTCGGTGCCGACGCAGTCGGGGAACGTCACCGTGGGTGTCATCGCGCCCTTCACGGGGCCCGCCGCGCAGTTCGGCAAGCTCCTCTCGGCCCCCTGCTACGCCGCCACCGACCTGATCAACAAGGCGGGCGGAGTGCTCGGCAAGCAGTTGACCTGCTCGGCGATCGACGACACCGGTGACGCGGCCGACGCAGTGCCCAACGTCACCCGTGCCATCGCGACCACCACCAACCTCGACATCGCGGTCGGCCTCGAGAGCAACACCGCGGCGACGACGGTGCCGCTGGTCAACACGGCCAAGATCCCCATCGTCACGACGAACGGGCTGACGGCGTTCACCACCAACAACTACCCCTACTACTGGCGGCTGACCCCCTCCGACGACGCCAACGGCGCCGCGTTCGCAGTGTGGGCGGTGCAGAAGGGCTACAAGAACGTCGCCGTCGTCTTCCAGAACGGGATCGGGTCGGAGGGCAATCTTCCCGGACTACAGTCGGCGATGCCCAAGCTGGGCGGCACGCTCGGCCTGCAGCTGACCATCCCGGCTGACGCCACCTCGTACTCGAGCGAGGTCGCGCGCGTCATCGCGAGCCACCCCGACGCGCTGATCTGGTCTGCCGACCCGCAGACCACGGCGACGTTCATGTCCGAGTACAAGCAGCTGAACAACGGCTCTCTGCCGGCGATGGTGACAGCGACCGACTCGCTCACCCCTGACTTCTTCGGGGCGCTGACGAAGGTCGTCGGCACCAGCTACGTCACCAGCAGCGTCTACCTGGTTGGCTCGTCGTTCAGCCAGACGACGCCGGCCTTCGCCACCTACAAGGCGGCGCTGAAGGCCGATTCCAAGACGTCGGCGATCGCCGACGTGCTCAGCGCCGTGGGGCCGCCCGCCTCTGCGTACGACGGCATCAACATCATGGCGCTCGCCATGATCATGGCCAAGACGACGGTCGGCTCCGCCTACAACCAGTTTGTCAGCCAGGTGGTCGCGCCGAAGTCGGGTGCGACGGTGGTGAGCAACTTCGCGGACGGCGCCAGGGCGCTGGCCGCCGGTCACCAGATCCAGTACGTTGGCGTCATCGGCGCGGTGGTGTTCAACAAGTACCACAACGCCGCCGGTGAGTTCGCCGCCAACGTCTTCGCCGCGGACGGCAGCGCCAGTCGCGTCGGCACCATCTCAGGAACGAAGGTCCTCGGTCTCCTGTGACCGCTGAGGCAGGGCCTCACTCGTCAGCCCACGGGGAGTCGCGTCCCGGGTCGTCCCGGCCGCGGCTCCCTCGCCGCGCGTAGGGGGACGGCACGGTGAGCCTGATCATCGAGGCGATCGGCTTCGGGATCGCGACCGGGGCGGTGATCGCCCTCGGCGCCGTGGGCTTCTCCGTCCAGTTCGGCATCAGCAACATCCTCAACATCACGTACGGGTCGCTGATGACGCTCGCCGCCTATGTGGGGTTCGTGCTCATCAGCCATGGTGTCAACGCGTGGCTGGCGCTGGTCCTCGGCGCGCTGGCTGTCGGGGTGGCGTCGGTGCTGTACCATCGCGTCCTCCTCGCGCCCCTGGTGCGGCGCGGGACCCGGGCCATCGCGATGGTGATCGTCACCGTCTCGGCGGGCATCATCCTGCAGTACGTCATCGTCGCCATCGCCGGGCCCGACTCGCACAGCTACGGCGAACAGAGCGGGTCGACCCTGCACCTGCTCGGCTTCACGCTGTCGGCGGGGCAGGTCGCGATCATCGGTCTCACCACCGCGGCGATGCTGAGCCTGCATCTGCTGCTGACCCGCACCACGCTCGGCAAGGCGATGCGCGCCACCTCGTCCAACCGAACCCTCGCGCGCAGCTGTGGCATCTCCACCGACAGGGTCAGCGACGTCGCCTGGCTCATCTCTGGGGTGCTGTGCGGCGCCGCGGGGGTCGCGCTGGCGATCACCACGGTGAGCTTCGACTTCTCGCTCGGGTCGCTGTTCCTCATCCCCATGATCGCCGCAGCCGTGCTCGGCGGCATCGGCCAGCCGTACGGGGCGATGCTTGGCGGGCTCATCGTCGGCGTGTCGAGCGAGGTCGCCGCAGCCGTCAGCAACCCCAACTACAAGGACGTCGTCGCCTTCGTGATCCTCATCGCGTTCCTGCTGGTGCGGCCGCGCGGGCTCTTCGGCGCCGCGTGGTCGACGCGACGGTTGATGGAGGGGTAGCGCATGGCCTGGGAGTACTACCTCGTCGTCATGCTGGTGTACTTCGGCACCGACCTGCTTGCCGTGTGGGGGCTCAACCTCGAGTTCGGTGTGTCGGGCGTGGCCAACCTCGCGTACATCGTGATCGTCGCGGTCGGCGCCTACACCTACGCCATCTGCACACTTGGTCCGTCGTCGAACCTCGGCGGCTTCCAGCAGTACATCGGTGGATTCACGCTGCCGTGGCCGCTGGCGCTGCTCGTCGCGGTCGCCGCCGGCGCCCTGGTCGGCGCCGTCATCGGACTGACGGGTCTCAAGCGCCTGCGTCAGGACTACCAGGCCGTGGCGATGCTGGTGGTGTCGCTGATGCTTGCCACAGTCATCAGCGCGGACGTGGGGATCTTCAATGGCAGCGCGGGGCTGGCGCTCATCCCCAACCCGTTCGCAGACCAGGACCCCGAGGTGGCGCGCTGGATGTACGTGGCGCTGGTCGCGGTCTGCTGCGTCATCGGCTTCATCGTGCTGCGCCGCTTCACCACCGGCCCGCTTGGCCGCACCCTGCGCGCGATGCGCGACGACGACACCGCGGCCTCCGCGGCGGGGAAGAACGTGGTCGGCCTCCGCCTGCTGGTCCAGGCGGTGGGCGGCGGCTTCGCGGGGCTGAGCGGCGCGCTGCTCGCCGGGTTCATCGGCGGCTGGTCGCCGTCCGCGTGGGTGTACATCGAGACGCTCGCCTTCCTCAGCTGCATCATCGTGGGAGGCATGGGCAGCGACCGTGGCGCCAGCCTCGGCACGCTGATCATCGCGGTGCTGCTGCTCCAGGGCGTGCAGTTCCTGCCGCAGATCGCCGGCGCCCCCGGCCTCAAGGAGGACTGCGGCTGGATCATCCTCGGCTCTGCCACCATCGCCTTCATCTGGTTCCGGCCCCAGGGCGTGCTGCCCGAGCGCCGGCCGAAGTACCTGCGCCGGTCGCGGCCGCCCGCGCCGAGTTGACGACCATGACTGGCGACGCTGCGCCCATCCTCGAGGTCGACAACCTCGTGAAGCACTACGGCGGCGTGCGCGCGGTCGATGAAGTCTCGTTCAGCGTGACGCGAGGCAGCATCACCGGCCTCATCGGTCCCAACGGCGCCGGCAAGTCCACCGCACTCGCCGTCATCGGCGGCTACGTCGCGCCGAGCAGCGGGAGGATCCGCTTCGACGGGTCCGACATCACCGCGATGCCGATGTACGCACGCGCTCGGCGCGGAGTGGTGCGCACCTTCCAGATGGCGCGCGTCTTCGGCAACCTCACCACCATCGAGAACCTGCTGGTCGCCGCGCCCGGCCAGAGTGGCGAGACCGCCGCAGGCGTGCTCGGCGGCCGCCCGAGCCTGGCGCAACCAGGAGCGCGAGCTCGTCGAGCAGGCTCGCGCCATGCTCAACACCTTCGCCATGGGAGCGAAGGCCGATGAGCCCGCACGAAACCTCAGCGGCGGCCAGAAGCGGGCCGTCGAGATCATGCGGGCGCTGATGATGCGTCCCAAGCTGCTGCTCCTCGACGAGCCGATGGCGGGGCTCAGCCCGAGCCTCTCGCGCCAGCTCGAGGACGTGCTCGCCGGGCTCGCCGCCGAGGGCCTCTCGCTGCTCCTGGTCGAGCACGAGCTCGACACCGTTGACAGGATCTGCGGCAAGGTGGTTGTCATGGCGCAGGGGCGCGTGCTGTCGCAGGGACGCATGTCCGAGCTTCGCGTGAACCGGGAGGTGCAGGACGCGTATGTCATCGGCTGACCGCGTGGACGCGGAGGCGCCGGCGCTGTCGATCCGCGGCGTCACCGCCGGCTACGGTGGCGGGCCCCCGATCATCCGCGACGTCGACATGGACGTGCGGCGGGGGCGCGTCGTCGCCGTGGTCGGCCCCAATGGGGCCGGCAAGAGCACCCTCCTCAAGGCCATCCTCGGCATCGCGCTCATGACCGCGGGGCGGGTGGAGCTGGCAGGCCGGGACGTCACCGGGATGCGCCTCGAGAGGCTGGCGCGGCTGGGCGTCGGCTACGTGCCCCAGGCCGACGACGTCTTCGACGGCCTGCGCGTCCGCGAGAACCTCGACATGGGCGGCTATCTCTTCAACCGAGCGCAGCGGGCCGAGCGCATGGAGCGCGCGCTCCAGGTGTTCCCCCAGCTCAAACCGCGGCTCAATCGCTACGTCGAGACGCTCAGCGGGGGAGAGCGCAAGATGACGGCCCTCGCCCGGGTCCTCATGCTCGATCCCTCGGTCCTCCTGCTCGACGAGCCCACCGCCAGCCTGTCGCCGGAGCTTTCGCGCGCCGTCCTCGAGGACCAGATCCGCGCGCTGGGCAACCTCGGCAAGGGCGTGCTGCTCGTCGAGCAGAAGGCGGTTGCCGCGCTCGAGATCTCCGACTGGGCGTACATGCTCGTGCGCGGCGAGGTGGTCATGTCGGCGGATGCCAAGGAGGTGCTGGCCAAGCCGGACATGCGCGGGATCTTCCTCGGCGCCACCGCGCCACCAGGCCCCGAAGAGGAGGAGGCTGACGAGTACACCCCTGTCGACGAGGCCGCCGAGGGGCCGTTGGTCGGCTGAGTCACAGCGACAGACGCAGTCGCCGGCGCGCGTTTCCCTCGAAGATCTTCTCGCGGTCGGCGTCGCTCATCTCCGCCTGGTGCACCGCGCGCACCTCGTCGACCGCCCATGACCCGTCCGGTGGACCGAACGGGAAGTCGGTGCCGAACATGATGCGGTCGGCCCCGAAGAAGTTGATCGCCATGGTCAGCGACTCGACCGAGCCGTTGCTCACCGTGTCGTTGTGGAAGAGGCGGAAGTGCTCGATGGCGGGCACGCTCAGCCGCGGCCCGCTGCTCTCGCCGATGCCGAGCTTGGCGTACTCCACGGCTGTGCTGCGCGAGAAGGCGTCGATGCGGTGCGCGAAGTACGGGATCATCCCGCCCATGTGGTGGGTGACGAAGGTGATGTCCGGGAAGCGCTCGAACACGCCGCCGTACACCAGCCGCGCCATCGCCAGCGAGGTGTCGAAGGGCCACGCTAGGGTGCGATCGAGCACGTCCTTGCCGATCCATGGGTAGAGGTTGGCGTGCTGCGGGTGGATCCAGATCGGCGAGTTGCGCTGGGCCGCACGCTCGTACAGCGGCCACATCGACTCGTCGTCCAGCGGCTTGCCCTCGATGTTGGTGAAGATGAGCACGCCGACCAGCCCGAGCTCGTCGTGGACGCGCTCGTACTCTTCCATCATCACCTCGTCGACGACCGGGATGACGCCCACGCCGATGAACCGCGAGGGGTGGCGGCGTGCGAAGGCGGCGATGCTGTCGTTGGCGACGCGCACCATGCGATGCAGGTCGGTACGCTCCATGCCGAGCCACACCGGGGGCCGCGCCAGCACCAGCACCTGCACGTCGAAGCCGTGCTCGTCCATGAAGGCGATGCGCCGGTCCTCGTCGTACAGGTACGAGCTCTGCGAGCGCAGCGCCTTCAGCTCGGCGCTCGGGCTCACCTCGGCGAGGGCGTTGATGAGCGGCATGGGGAAGACGTGCGAGTACGCGTCGATGATCACACTGCGCCTCCGGTGAGCAGCCTGTCGGCGAGCGCCTTCTTCGACACCTTGCCGAACGGTGAGAGCGGGAAGTCGTCGAGCACCTCGAGCCGCTCAGGCAGCTTGAACTTCGCGATGCCGAGGTCGAGGAGGAACGTGGTCAACTCTTCGAGGGTCAGGCGCTGGTCCCGCTGCAGGATGACACACGCGCACATCCGCTCACCGAGGACGGCGTCCGGGTACGGCACACACGCCGCGTTGCGCACCGCCGGGTGCATGAGGATGAAGTTCTCCACCTCCTCGGCGCTGACCTTCTCGCCGCCGCGGTTGACCAGGTCCTTGATGCGCCCCTCGACGAGGTACGCGCCCGAGGGGTGGCGCCGCATCAGATCGCCCGAACGGTAGAAGCCGTCCGGGGTGAACTGGCGGGCGTTGTAGTCCGGCGCGCGGTAGTAGCCGCGTAACGTGTACGGACCGCGCACCGTCAGCTCGCCGATCTCACCGTCGGGCACATCGACGCCGCTCTCGTCGCACAGGCGCACCTCGTCGTCGGGGCAGACAGGCGTGCCCACCGTCTCCATGCGCGCCTCCTCGGGGAGATCCTTGCCGACGAAGAAGAGCGTGCCCTCGCTCATCCCGAAGTTCTCCTGCACGAAGGCGTTCGGAAAGAACGCGGCCATGCGCCGGCGCACCTCGGGCTGGAGGCGCTGGCCGCCGGACTGCAGCAGTTGCACCGATGTCAGGTCGTGGTCACCCGCGTCGGCGTCGGAGAGCCAACGGATGTACAGAGCCGGCACTGCGGCGATGTGGGTCACCCGGTGGCGCTCCGCCAGCGCCAGCACCTCGGCGGCACGCGTGCTCCCGCTGAGCACCACACGCGCGCCTTGCATGAGGAAGCCCTGCACCCCCGGGCACGCCAGCGGCATGTTGTGGGCCAGCGGCGCCACCGACAGCTGGCAACTGTCGGCATCGATGTAGCCCACCCCGGCGGCGGCCTGCGAGTTGTACACGTAGTCGTTGTGCGTCCGCGGGATCAGCTTAGGGATGCCGGTGGTGCCGCCCGACAGCAGCAGGCAGCAGGGGTCGGTCGGGTTGACCTCGACGGCCGGCGGCGCCGCGGCCTGCGCCCCAGAACGCAGCTCGTCCATCAGTACCACGTGGCGCAGCGCTGGGTTGGCGTCCTGCACCGTCGTTCCCAGCGCCTGATCTGTGCCGAAATACGCCACCGCCTCGGTGAGTCGCGCGAAGTGGTCGATCTCCATGCGCCGGTGCGGCGCCAACGCCAGCACCGGGATCACGCCGAGCATCTGGAGCGCGAAGTAGAGGTAGAGAAACTCCGGTGCGTTGGGCAGGTGCATGATCACCCGGTCACGGCGGCGCAACCCGAGGTCGTGCAGCCTGGCGGCCAGCGTGGCGCGCCGCTCTGCCAATTGCGCGTATGTGATCGCCTCGTCTGCGTGGAGCAACGCGACCCGGTCGGCGTGCGTGGCGAACAGCTCGCTGAACACATGGTCCATGGTGCGGTCCTTCCAGTAGCCACGGGCACGGTAGCGCTCCGCGAGCTCCGGCGGGTAGGGCACGACCCCATCCAGGGGTTCTTCGTCCCGCACGCGCCTACGTGCTGGCGGCGTAGCCGCCGTCGATGACGACGACCTCACCGGTGACGAAGGGGTTGCTGGTCAGCAGGTTGACGATGGTGATCGCCACCTCGTCCGGCGTGACGCACCGTCCCAGCGGGGTCAGGCGCGCGCGCCGCTCCATCAGCCGCTCGTAGTTGTCGCCGAGCGCGTGCTCCATCCAGTCGCCCACCATCCATCCCGGCGCGACGGCGTTGACGCGGATCGCCGGGCCCAGCGCGCCGGCCAGCGTCTTGGTGAGGTTGACCACGGCCGCCTTGCTGGCTGCGTACGGGAACGGCTGCGGCCCCGGGCGCAGGCCGACGATGCTGGCGACGTTGACGATCGCCGCCTGGGACGACTGGCGCAGCAGCGGCACTGCCGCGCGGGTCACCTGGAAGGTGCCGCGCACATTGACCGCGAAGACGCGGTCCCAGTCGTCCATGCTCAGTCCGTCGAGGTCGGACGGCGGAGTGGGGATGGTGGTGCCGGCGTTGTTGACGAGAGCGTCCAGCCGGCCGAAGTCGCCGCGCACCATGGCGAGCATCGCGGTGACCGCAGCCTCGTCCGCGACGTCGGCCTGGAACAGCGCGCCTCGAGCCCCGGTCGCGGCCACCTCATCGGCGACTGCCTGGGTCGCCTCCCGGCTGCGGCTGAAGTTGAGGACGATGTCGTACCCATGCTGGGCGCAGGCCAATGCGGTGCTGCGCCCGATGCCGCGCGCCGCGCCGGTGACCAGCGCCACCGGCCGGGTCGCAGCGACGCTCACCCGGCGCGCTCGGCGCGCGCAGCGGCGAGCTCGAGGCCGAGGACGCGCTCCGCGTTGGCGTGGAAGACGCCCTCCAGCACCTCGTCCCCGTAGCCGAGCTCGTCCCACTCACGGAAGATCCGCTCGTACGGCATGCTTGGGTAGTCGCTGCCGAACATCACCTTGTCGCGCAGGCGACCGCGGACGTCGCGCTTGAGGCTGTCGGGGAAGTACTTCGGGGCCCAGCCGGAGAGCTCCCAGAACACGTTGCCCTTGTGCAGCGCCACTGCCGTCATCTCGTCGACCCAGGGCCAGCCCGGGTGGGCGGCGATGATGGTGAGCTGGGGGAATGTGGCGGCCAGCTCGTCGACGCACATGGGGTGGGCGTCGCGGATGCGCGAGCCGAGGCCGCCGGGCAGCCCGGCGCCCATGCCGGTGGTGCCGACGTCGATCATCACCGGCACGCCGAGCTCTGTGATGGTGTCGAAGAGCGGGCGCAGCGCGGGGTCGTCGACGGAGTAGTGGCCCATGATGGGGTGGAAGTGGAAGCCGAGCACGTGGTGCTCGCGCACCGCGCGCACCGCCTCGTCGACGGCGGCCTCACCCTTGTGCGGGTCGACTGCGCCCCACGCCTGCAGGATGGTGTCGGGGTTGCGGTCGCGCATCTGCGCGACGTACTCGCTGGTGCACGGCGGCGCCCCGACGACGGACTCGATGTCGAAGGCCACCAGCACCGCCTCCACGCCCGCCGCGCGGAACTCGGCGACCACCTGAGCCTCCTCCTTCTCGACCCAGTCGTGCTTCCAGTACGTGCCGAGCGCCTCGGCGAATGGGCCCTGCGAGGCGATCCACTCGCGGGTGCCCGGGTAGCAGTGTAGGTCGATCCTGCGCATCAGTCGGCGCGGTGTGGGCCCGCGTGCTGGCCGGCGCGGGACGGGACCGTCAACCGGCGCCTTCCACTGAGTCGTCGGCCACCTGGCCCACGGTCGCGGAGAGGTTGGCCAGCTCGAGCAGGCCCGAGCCGTAGCGCTCCTCGAGCTCGGCGGGGAAGTCCGCGAAGATGCGCTGCACGAACAGGTCGTGCCGGATGTACGTCTTGACCAGGCCGGCGAGCAGCGGGGCCTCGCTGACGAGAATCTCCCAGCTCTTGCCGTCCTTTGCGACACCCCACATACACCAGCGCGAGTCGACGACCACCGCGAGGTGCCGCGCCCGCCGCTGGCGGTACAGCACACCGTCGGTACTGGCGTGACGTACGACGGTGCCCGGCGGTGTCGCGAAGGGCAGCTTGCCGAAGTGCACCAGCACGAACTCGGCGCCGCCGCCTGTCGCCTGGGCCACCGCGTCACCGAGGTTGGTGAGCTCATCGCGGCGGCCGCTGAGGTACACCCGCGTGCGCGCCCCGGCGATCGCCTCGGAGGCGCGCTCGACCGCGGCGGGGAACGACTCGATGCGGTGGACCGACACCAGCTCCGGCACACCGGTGCGGCTGGGCAGGGTCTCGAGGTCCCGCCGAACCGCCTCGACGCGTCCCGCGAAATCGTTCTCCAGCCCGCCCAGCAGCATGTCGGGCGCCACCGCGCTGTACCGCCCGGGGTTGTCGCCGGTGCGCACCGCGGCACCGCGCTCCACCAGCCGGCGAAGCGTCTCGTACACCTTTGGCTGCGGCACGCCGGTGGCGTTCGCCACGGAGTAGCCCGTGGCCGACTCCGTGGTGAGCAGTCCAAGGTACGTGCGGGCCTCATACTGGGAAAAACCCAGCTCGGTCAGGCGATTCGCGATCGCCTCGAGACGGTTGGCCATGCCTCTTCACCCATGTCAGGACCGACGTCCCAAGCCGGTGTGTTCCTGCAGTCACTACGTCCGTAGTGCGTAAGCCACTCTACCACACGCCTGCCTGTGCTACGGTGGGCCGATGACGCGAGTCATCGACGTCCCTCGCCGTCAGCAGTACGTCGCGGGAAAGTGGACAGGGGCCTCCGGCGACGGTTGGTTCGACGACCTCGAGCCCTACACGGGCCGAGTTTTTGCCCACGTCCCCGCGTCCACGCGCGAGGATGCCCGCCAGGCCGTCGACGCCGCCGTCGCCGCCTTTCCGTCGTGGTCGGCGACCGGGCCGCGTGAGCGCCAGCGGCTCTTCCTCAGCGCCGCCGACATCGTCGAGCGCCGTGCCCCCCAGCTGATCGAGCTGCTCGCCGCCGAGACCGGCGCGGTGCACAAGTTCGCTGCGTTCCAGGTGCAATGGTCCGCCGGCTTCCTGCGCCAGGCGGCGCACTGGCCGTACGACCTCGGCGGCGAGATCATCGCCCTCGAGGCGCCCGACACCACGTGCTACGCCTTCAAGCAGCCGTTGGGAGTGATCGCCGGCTTCACCCCGTGGAACGGGGCCTTCAACCTGGCGTGGCGCACGGTGGCGCCGCCGCTGGCGTGTGGCAACACGGTGGTGCTCAAGCCGTCCGAGGAAGCGCCGGTCGCCGCGGGCCTGGTGATCGCTGAGATCCTCGAGGAGGCCGGCTTTCCCGCAGGCGTCTGCAGCGTGCTGACGCACCCGGCAGGTCGCGCCGCGCCGCTCGCCGACGAGTTCTTCCAGCGGCCCGAGGTGCGCGCCATCAACTTCACCGGCTCGACCGCCGTCGGCCGTCACCTCGCCGAACGCGCCGCCCACCACCTCAAGAGGATCGTGCTCGAGCTCGGCGGGTTCAACCCGATGATCGTGCTCGCCGACGCCAACGTCGACAACGCCGTCGAGACCGCCGCATTCGCCGCCTTCTTCCACCAGGGCCAGATCTGCATGAACGCGCGCAAGGTGATCGTCGAGGCGCCGCTCTACGACGACTTCCTCGAGCGCTTCGCCGCCAAGGCGCGCACGCTGACCGTCGGTGACCCTCGCGACCCCGCGTCGACGCTGGGCCCACTCATCAATGTCGAGGCCGTCGAGAAGGCCAAGGCGAGCCTCGAGCTGTCGCGCGCGCAGGGAGCGAGGGTCGTCGCCGGTGGCGAGTTCCACGGCCCGTGCATGGAGGCGACCATTCTCACCGGCGTCGAGCCGGCCTCGCCGCTACATTGCGAGGAGACCTTCGCTCCAGTCGTGATCGTGGAGCGCGCCGCCGACGTGGAGAGCGCGATGCGCGTCGCCAACGGCACGTCGTACGGGCTCACCGCGTCGATCATGTGCGGCGACCTCGGGCGCGGCCTCGACCTCGGCAGGAGGGTGGAGGCCGGCGTCGTCAACGTCAACGGCCCCACCATGTACGCCGAGCCGGTGATGCCGATCGGCGGCGTCAAGGACAGCGGCTGGGGGCGGTTCGGCCGCTGGTCGGTGGAGAACTTCACTGAGCGCCACGTGGTGACGGTCAACGCCGGCGGAGCGAGGCTGCGCATCTGACCAGGCAGCTCGCCGGCACGAAGACGACGGGCGCCGACACCGTCTCGGCCTGGATGAGCTCCTTCTCCGATTGGTGGTCCTGGTCGCGGGTGGCGCCAGCGCGCTGCGCTTCACGCTGCCGGTGA
>DAINCY010000037.1:0-3293 GCA_036732145.1 Candidatus Dormiibacterota bacterium | reverse complement strand
GGCGCCGACACCGTCCTCACCGGCAGCGCGGTGGAGTTCGTCGAAGCGCTGCACCGCCGCTTCAACCCCGTTCGCGAGGAACTGCTCCGCCGACGCGCCGACGTGCAAGCGCGCATCGACGCGGGAGCAGGCCTCGACTTCCTGGCGGAGACAGCGGACGTGCGTTCCGGCGAGTGGAGCGTGGCGCCCGCGCCCCACGACCTGCGCGACCGCCGCGTCGAGATCACCGGGCCCACCGACGCCAAGATGCTCATCAACGCGCTCAACTCCGGTGCGACCGGCTACATGGCCGACTTCGAGGACTCCAACGCCCCCACCTGGAAAACATCGTCGAGGGGCAGGCGAACCTTCGTGAGGCGGTGCGGCGCACGCTGACATTCAGCAACCCCGACGGCCGCGAGTACCGGCTCAATGACACCGTCGCGACGCTGCTGGTGCGGCCGCGCGGATGGCACCTCGTCGAGAAGCACCTGCTCGTCGACGGCACCCCCATCTCCGGCAGCCTGTTTCCTTCCTTGTCCGCTATGGACGGACAAGCATTGTCGCGGGTGACATCGCCGGCCGACTAACGTGCCGCATCGATCATTGCGATCAACCATTGAACGGTGCGTACTTTCGGCGCTGGAAACGAGCGGGCCGCCAAACCCTTCCAGGGGCTCCGTAGAATCAAGCGTCGTCCTCATCAATTCTCGGACAGGAGCGCGAACCATGGCCCCGACGAAAGCTGCAACCAAGAGCACGCAAAAATCTGCGAAGCGCACCAGCGCGAACGGCAAGACATCGAAAGGATTCACCGACGAAGAAAAGGCAGCGATGCGGGAGCGCGCCCGGGAGCTCAAGGCGGAGGCGGCCAAGGCGGACGGGGAAACTGAACTGCTTGCGGCGATTGCAAAGATGCAGGAACCAGATCGCGCCATAGCCAAGAAGGTCCACGCTCTTATCAAAGCCGCAGCGCCGGCGCTGGCGCCGAAAACCTGGTACGGGATGCCCGCGTACGCCAAGGACGGCAACATCATCTGCTTCTTCCAAAACGCAGGGAAGTTCAAAGCCAGATACCAGACGCTCGGCTTCAGCGACAAGGCGAAACTCGACGACGGCGCCATGTGGCCGAACTCGTACGCGCTCATGAAGTTGACTGCCGCCGAAGAGGCAAAGATCACGGTGCTTGTGAAAAAGGCCGTGCGCTAAGGGCGAAGTGGATCGGACCGGTCGGGACCGGTGGGGCTGGCGTGATGCTGATGGGTCGGCGTAGCTACGAGGGCATGAGCGGCGGTCAGGGGACCGCTGGTGTCGCCAATCCGAAGCGCTCCCTCAGTCGTGCGACGCCCATCTCTCTGCCCTTCCTCTCGGCGACGATCTCCGGACCGGCGATGTCGTCCTCACCGGGGAACTGACCCGCCCCACCGTTGGGTCCTATCGGGACGGCGATGCCAATGCCCCAAGACTTGTAGTGAGTGAGGTCGGATCGTCCCTGGGCGAGGGCGTTGATGTTGTCCGCCACGATGGTGGCCTGGCGCCCGGCGAAAGCAGCCATCTTGCTGTCGGCGGTGGAGATGTCACCGACGGCGAAGACGGAAGTCTGCCCCGCCACCTGGAGGGTTGCCCCAACCTCAATGAACCCGTCCGCCCGGCGCGCGGGGGCAAGTGCGTCACCGAGGTAGTCGCCGTTGGGCACGACGCCGTGGCAGCGGAACCAGATGTCGGCAGTGATTTCGGTTCCGGCTTCGGTGGTGACAGTGAAGGTTCCCATCTCCCCGGGCTGCGTCGGCAGTGCCTGACGCAACGGGCTGCCCAGGATCAACTCGACGCGGGCCTCGATCAGTTGGCGTCGGAGTTCGGCCTTCAGCTCTTGCATGTAGGGACCACCGAGAATCTCGTCGGCGACGTCGAGCAGGACGATCGACTTCTCCGGCCACACATGACGGATTTCTCCGGCCAACTCGATGCCGACCGGGCCCGCTCCCGCCAGCAGGACCCGATCCGCCTGCGCCAATGCCCGATGCGTTTGGCGGACCTGCTCCTGGGCGTGGTGGGTATCGACGAGATCCGTCTTGGCGGGGAAGGGATAGCGCGAGCCCGTGGCCAGGACGACGTAGTCGGCGAAGATCTCCTGGCCCGACGCCGTGACCACCCGGTGCGGATCGACCACGACGGCACGGTCCCGGACCACCCGGCCGTTGGTGAGCAGCCGATCGTAGGGCAGGAAGATTCTCGGGAGCCAGGAGGGATCCACGAGCGCCCGAAGAGCGGCGATATTGTGCATGAAGGCGTCCTTCGGCTCGACGAGCACGACGTCGCTCGTCTCGTCCAGTGCTTTGGCCACGGCGATACCGCCGTAGCCGCCACCGACCACCACCACCGTTGGTCTCCCTGCCTGGCTGCGCGCGGTCATGTCTGCCGCTCCCTCGTGCCCTGTTGTCGATTCACGCCTCAACTATATGTCATGCAGATCATCAGCGCAACAGAGGATCTGCACGACAGCGCATCACCCGCTATGATGGAGTGGTGGACGAGATCCCTGGTCACCGCGACGAAGTTGGGGACGCCCCCAGCTGCGGCGCCGCGTTGGCGGACGACCTCGGCTGGGGCCTAGGCGTAGTCCTTCGGGCGTATGCCACGGCCGCACACGCCGCGGTGGCCGACCTCCCGGGCGGCCCACGGGGCTACCAGGTTCTTTTTGCAGCCGCTCGGGGCGCTGTTGGTAGCCAGCTCGCCCTGGCCCAACACCTCGGGGTCGACCGAACGGTCATGACCTACCTCCTCGATGACCTCCAAGCGGCAAGCCTGATCGAGCGCCGAGCCGATCCGGCCGACCGGCGAGCTCGGCGAGTCGTCGCCACGCAAATCGGCACCGAGCTCCTCGCGACCCTCAACGACCGCCTCCGAGCGGTGGAGGCCGACGTGCTCGCCCCGCTCGACCTCGAGACACGCGAGACCTTCCGCGCCCAGGTTCGGTTGCTCGCAACACGGGCCGACGCTCTCGACCCGCTCGATAGCCCATGTGATCTCGGTCAAGAGGTAAACGCCAAACTACGCAGTTCTCATCGGCCTACTCGTTCGGCTCGCAGGCGGTAAAACGGCCGACGAGCGACGGGCCAGGCGGAGGGCGTGGCGCGCGAGCCGCAACCGAGCAAGCGTTCTATTTTTGCCTCGTCTACGCGGTGTGTGGCTAGCGCCCCTGAGGATCTGTGTCGTCACAGCGGGCTACTCGGCTCCATCGACTTGCTGTGCTCCGGGGTCATGCCCGACAGCCATGACTAAGCCATTCCAGAGTTAGGTTCCTTCCGATCACA
>DAINCY010000036.1:0-19796 GCA_036732145.1 Candidatus Dormiibacterota bacterium | reverse complement strand
CTGCCGCGGTGGGCACTATGTGGTGCAACCGCACACCACCTTGGGCTCCAGCTGCCCGGAACGGCAGGTGCGAGTTCCCACAGTGGCTCGGTCCGCGTCGGTCCCGACCGGTGCGCACTCGTCCGGAAGCCTTCGCAAAACGTGAGGCGTTGGCCATCCTGCGGGTGCCCAACACCTCCACATTGGTTGGCCTCGGCTGACGAGGTCAGAAGGACCGGACTGTGGACGGCGACGGTCACGAACGACGAGGTGGACCCCCGTGAGCACCGCCCTTACCTAGACGCCGTCGGCACCCACAGCGCACCCCTAGGCAAGGCGATGATGGCGATGGGTGTCGCGGCTGGCACAGGCGCGCGCTCTCTCACCGTCGCGGACTGCGCCTCCGTGGCCGGCGCCATGACGCAGGTCCGTGAGCGAACAACCTCATTCTTGGACCAGTTGGTAGCGGCACTCAGCCCGGGCTACCTCCGCGGAGCCGACTGTGGGCTTCAGGACGCCCTCAAGTTGCTGGTCGACGCCGGCCGACGCGGTGCCGAAGGGGCGATCGAGCGCGACGGCGCCGAACTTGTCGCGGCGGCACTGGAGATGGACGTTGCGAACCGTGACATCGCGTCCGCGGCTCAGCGGATCGCCAACTGGCGCGGCGGAGCAGCTCGCCCTTGAACTTCTTGACGGGTCCCGTCTTAGGCAGCTGTTCGGCCGCGATGCACTACTTGACGATCAACCAGGACACTCACGCCATGAGGGACACGCGGCTGTCACATCGTTCCTCGAGTGCGCTACGCTCATCACGCAATCGGTCAGACCCGGGTCCTGCGGCCATCGAGGAGAGACGTGAAGGGATCCGCCTTCTGACATCAGCCACGGACGCAGCCCTCGACCGACGGTTTGAGGCGTGCGTTGCCGACTGGGACGGCACCCTGGTGCCGAACCGCGGCTCCGACGCGAGCCGCCTGCGCGACCTCATTGAAGGCCTGTGTGCGGCGGGCTTCGACGTCGTGCTGATTACTGGCACGCACGTCGAGAACGTCGACGGACAGCTCGGAGCCCGTCCAGCGGGGCCAGGCCGGCTGCTCCTCTGCGTCAACCGCGGATCTGAGGTATTCGAGTGTGGCCGGCAGGGTCCGATCCTGCTTCACCGTCGCGAGGCAACCCCGAAGGAGAACGACCAACTGGATCGCGCAGCGGCCTTGACCGTGGAGCGGCTGCGCAGTCGCGGCCTCGAGGCCACGATCGTGGCGCAGCGCCTCAACCGCCGCAAGGTGGACATCATTCCGCTGCCGGAGTGGGCCGACCCACCGAAGGCGAGGATTGCCGACCTGCTCGCCGCCGTCGAGGATCGTCTGCGCGCGACCGGGATCGGGTCTTTGGCCGAGGTGGTAGCCATCGCGGAGGCGGCAGCGACGGACTCAGGCCTGCCCAGCGCGCGGATCAGCAGCGACGGCAAGTACGTGGAGATCGGACTCACCGACAAGGCCGATGCCGCACGCTGGACGTTCGCAGACCTCTGGGATCACGGCATCACCGCGGCGGATGTGCTGATGGCAGGGGACGAGTTCGGCCAGCTCGGTGGTGTCCCGGGCAGCGACTCGCTGATCCTCGTCCCTGAGGCGAAGGGCGCGCTGCCCGTGACCGTCGGTGCGAAACCATTCGGAACGCCTCCGGGGGTGCTGTTGTTGCCCGGTGGCCCGGCCCGCGCCATCGAGGTATTGGAGGATCAACTCCAGCGGCGTCGCCTGGGAGGGCCGCCACAGCCGCGGCCGACCGCCGGTTGGTGCGTCACCTTCGATGGCTTCGATCAAGAACGCGAGCGCCTGCGGGCTTCCGTTCTCACCCTTGCCGATGGTTCCATCGGCAGCATCGGCGTACCGCTCCTCTCTCATCCGGCGGTGGCCGCCGAGACACTCGCCGCGGGGTTGTACGAGGGCGACGGCCCTGCCGAGCACCTCCGCCCCCTTCCGGGCTGGAACCAGCTTGGGGCGCCGCTGGCGGCGGCTGCGCAACTGTCGCGGGTGCTCGACCTTCGCACTGGGGTTCTTGCCCAGGACGTGCAGCAGGAGGGGGGCCGCTTGTCGGCGGTCGCGTTCAGTGCGCTGAACGACCCCGGAACCGCAGTGCTGTGGGTTGCCGGCGACGCCGCGCTTCTCGTCCCCGCCGAGGACGAGACGGGCCACACCCTGGTCAGCACGTCGCTGCACGGCGGTGTGGCCGTGGAGGTGACCGACGTGCACCGCCGCGACGGCGACGCGGACGCCGTGCTCGAGCGCATCGCGGTGTTCGCCGCCGGCGATGCGCTCGCGGCGCGGTCCCCGGGGGAAACAGCACGAAACCATGGCGTCAACGCGCTGCATCGCGCTCATCGTGAGGCCTGGGCGCGGCGATGGCGTGACGCCGACATCGTCATCGATGGTGACGATGAACTGCAGCGCAACGTGCGCTTCTCGCTGTTTCAGCTCATGGGTGCCGTGGCAACGAGGGGAGAGGCGGCGCTCGGGGCCCGCGGGCTCAGCGGAGATGGATACAACGGGCACGTGTTCTGGGACTCGGACGTCTTCGTGGTCCCGTTCCTGGCTGCCACATGCCCGGCCGCCGCCAGGGCGATGCTCGAATACCGCGTGCGACGCATCGGCGCCGCGGTGGAGCGGGCCCGCGAGCTGGGGCGGGAGGGTGCCAAGTTTCCCTGGGAATCGGCGAGCACAGGTCGCGAGGTCACCCCCGAGATGGTGGTGGGACCGTGGGGCGAGAAGGTCGTCGTGCGCAACGGCAAGATGGAGGACCACATCGTGGCCGACGTCGCCTGGGCTGCGTGCCGCTACGACGACTGGACCGCGGACGAGTCCTTCCGCCGCGACGGTCTGACGCGACTACTCGTTGAGACCGCGCGGTATTGGGCGTCTCGCATCGAACTTGATGGCGACGGCTCGGCGCACATCCGGCACGTCATCGGACCCGACGAGTATCACGACGACGTCGACGACAACGCTTTTACCAACGTCATGGCGCGGTGGAACCTGCGCGCGGCAATGACCCGCGTAGGAGCGCACTGCGCGGAGCGCGAGGTGCGCACGTGGGGCAAGCTAGCCGACCAGCTGGTCGATGGCCTCAACCCGGAGACGCTGGTATACGAGGAGTTCGCGGGATTTTCGGACCTCACGCCGTTCCCGCTGCGCGAAACCTATGGGCCGGGCCCGCTGGCCGCCGATTCGCTCATCGGCTTTGACCGCATCCAGTCCCTCCAGGTGGTGAAACAGGCGGACGTGCTGATGCTGCACCTCATGGTTCCCGATGAGGTTGCGCAAGGCTCGCTTGGTCCGAACCTCGACCGCTACCTGCCGATCACCGCGCATGGCAGTTCGCTGTCACCCGCGGTTCACGCCTCACTACTGGCGCGCTCCTCGCGCCACGAGGAGGCGCTTGACCTCCTCCAACTGGCGGCCGGCATGGATGTCGACGGCCTTTCGGCGACGACGTCGCACGGGCTGCATGTCGCCAGCATGGGGGGCGTGTGGCTGGCCATGGTCGAAGGTTTCGCCGGCATTCAGCCGGATGGCGAGGGCCTTTGTATCCGGCCGCGGCTGCCGGCCGCGTGGCAGGAGGTCACCGTCCATCTGGCGTATCGAGGGGTGCGCGTGCAGGTCCACATCCGCGGCGAGGAGGTGCATGTGGATACCGATCGGCCGCTCCGCGTGGTGATAGCGCGGGACTGATCGAAAGCGTCACTCCGCTCTGCGCGGCAGCGGGCAGACACCGGCCGACCACGAAAGCGCAGCCGGGGATGCCTGTCCAATTTGGCCTTGGGGTGGTTTCACCCGCGTGAGGAGGCTCGCGATGCGCCGAGCACTCTTTCTCGAGAGCGGCCGCACCTAGGCCGGCAACTCTGTTCCCGGAGGGAGCGCAGGGTTAGACGACACCCGAAGGGATTCGGCAGGCGCCATCCATATTCAGTCAACGTAGCGATCCGCCTCGCAACCGCGGACCCTCCCGCCATCACCCGCTTCCCGCGAATACCCATTGTGGCTACCGCTGATCGATGGTCGTCGTCGTGGTCTCGCCCGGAGCAACCGTCGTCCGGCGACGGCTGAAGCCCCCCCACGAGGACCAGAAGAACATCGACAGGGCCGTACCCAGGACGCCGACGGCGAGCAGGATGAGCCCGATCGTGTGCAGATTGACCCCCGTGCCTGACGTGTCGACTGTCACCGCAAAGGCAAGAATCGCGCCGACCGCGATCAAAAGGATTCCGACTCCCAGACCCATGGCGTCTTGGCCTCCTACATAAGGGTGGAGGTTTTCCACCCTACAGCGGTATAACACTTTCTGGCCGTAAAAGCTACGTCTGAGGAGTTTGGTGTCCGTGAGCCGATCCAATGAGGTTAGGTGGACGAGTCAGAACGGCACAGCAACCCCGAGCAAACCATCGCCGCGCCCGCGGCCCGACAGGATGCGACAGAACTCCACGGCGTCGACCTGCAACGCCGGGCCGTCTGAACCCCACGACCAAGATCCGCCGGCCGGTCCCGTGAGCGTGAGCGTGCATGGTTGGCCGTGCCGAGCCGCCCACTCCGAAGCAACGTCGGCCACGAGCACTCCGTCGTGGTCCTGGGTGAGCTCGAGATCCCGACCGGTCGCCCGGGCGATGTCGACTCGATGCACCCAGGTATCGCGTGTGAGGACCACGTCGACCAGGTAGCCGATCGTCCAGCGCTCCATCCGGTCGCCGACGGGTTGTTCCATCGGCATCGTGCGGCGGCGAATCAAGCCCGGCGCACGCCGCCGCCCCCGCGCTGCATGGGGTGCGACCTCCATGAATGTAGCGGCGATCTGAGCGGGGCTCATATCCATGTGCTCGCTGACCTGCAAGCCGGTCAGGGCGTCGATGAAGGTGCCGCCGTGGCGACGAGCTGCGCGCATCTGGCGCATCTGCTCGCGCATCGACGCCGACATCTCCGCCATCGCCAAGACGTGGGACGCCAGCGCGCGGACGTCCCAGTCCGGACAGTCCGTTGCTCTTGCCCAGTCCGCCGCCGAGAGAGCTCTCAGCTGAGCGCCGAAGCGGTCGTACTCGGTCGCCGCCAGACGCATCGCCACGCTCCGGTCGAGCGCCGGCTTGCGCGGTGTGGTCGTGGGCGAGGGCCTCATCCTCGTGCCCGTCTGGTCTGCAGTGCTCGAGGTCGAGATCCGGTATGTCCGGTCAGCGATCTGGTCGACTCGCGTTTCCATGGCTGGTCCTCCGCATTTTCGTGATCGTTGTTGGGGAGCCGTAATGGGCCAGAAACATGGCCACCAGCTCTGGCAGCTGCGTCGTGAACGAGCCCTCATCGAATGACTCGTGGGGTGCGTTCGCCAGCTGTTGAGTCATGACCCCGGCGGTCAGCATCGTCCATGCTCGCAAGGCGTCGTCGACGTCGGTGTCGGCCCGGAACAGCCCCCGTTCGCGCAGGACGGCGAACAGCGTCCGCGCTCCGGCGAGCAGCTCAACAGCCGGCTCATAGGCGGCGGCCGACGGCTCATAGTTGGGGACCGGCCGCCAGAACATCAACTGCGAGTACGCGGGATGCTCGACCGACCATCGGACCAAGGCCTGCGCCTGCTCCAGAAAGTACGCCGTCAGATCGGTCGCCTCGCTGACCCGAGCATTCAGCGGCTCCATGGTGGCCATGAGCTCGCGTGAGCCACGCGCGAAGATCGCGTCGTAGAGCGCGTTCTTCGACTCGAAATACACATACAGCGACGGAGGCCGGATCCCCATCCTTCTGGCCACCTCGCCCAGGGACAGGCCGACCACCCCTTGCTCCGCCATCACCGCAACGGCGACATCCAGCACCTGTTCGACAGTCTCCTGCCGCCGACGGTGTCGACGGTCGAGGCGGGCGACGGGCTCAGCGATCATGCCGGCAGGATCATGTTCCTACTACTAGTAGGATGTCAAGCTGCCATTAGGCATGGGAAGCGGCGCGTGGGCGGCCCAGGCGCCACGCCAGATCCGTGCCGCTCGTGGCGGTGCTCAGCCGGTGAGGTGTTCGTAGACCACGAATGAGGTCAGCTCGCCGACAGTGTCGTACAGGGATCTCGCGGCGCCGTTGAACTGCTGCGTATGCCAGTAGACCCGCTGAACGCCCCGTTCATGCGCCTCTGCGTAGACGGCTCTGACAAGAGTCCGAGCCACCTGGCCACCGCGATGCAGCGGGTCGACGTAGAGGTCCTCGAGGTAGCCGTAGCCTGACTCACTCCAGGTTGATGGGTGGAAGACCAGGTGCGCGAGGCCGAGCGGATGGTCGTCTGCGTCGACGGCGACCAGGCCCACCATCCCCTGTTCGCCGTCGCGCAGTCGCTTGAACGTCAGGTCGCTCAGATCGTCGGACACGTCGGCGCGATAGAAGGACATATAGCCCTGCCAGAGGGTGCGCCAGCGATCGAGATCGTGGTTCTGCAAGAGTCGGACGCGACTCGAGTCGTTCACATTGGACACCGTCACCCCCGATCTGTGAAAGCGAGTACATTGATTTCCGCGAGGACACAAATTCTAATGATGCTCGAACCAAGGTGCGGGAGCCGGCACCGGCGCGCGAAGCCGGTGTGTACGCAAGCGGACTGCCGTTTTCGCGCAAAGCGAGCAAGCTAGCTGAATCGCGGCAACATCCGCGCTGTAGCGGCATTCACCATGCCCAAGCGCGCGCTCATTGCCGTCGCGCTTGCGCTTCTGACTGATTCGGCTACACCGCACAACACCGGGGGCCGAACGTGGAACTGACCGCTTCTGACGTGGACCGATCCGCCATTGCAGCCACCGTGGGCTTTCCACGGGTACGGACGGTGTCGCTCAGCGGACGCCGCCACATCATCCGGCGGCACCGCTTGGTCCTGAGGCTGTCCAACTGGCTCGGCATAACCCTCATCGCCTGCCTTTCGGCGACGATGTTCGCGGTGACCCTGTTCAGCCTCATCGGGCGCTGACCGATCACGCGGCCCTGTCCCGGGGCGAACCGTCACCGAAAATTCGAGGCTAGATCGGGCTGCGTTCCGGGTCGGTCGCGGGCGCGCCGAGGCGCTGAGCACCTGGACGGCGGCGCACCGCCTGCCGCAGTCCGCCCAGCGGATTGCTCAGCGCGGTTGATGGTCGCAGCGAGCCGGCGCCGATGACGAAGAGGAGCGCCATGGCCGCGTTGTAGTCGTAGTTGAGAAAGGCTTGCTTGGCAAAGAAACAGACGACGATCAACGTACCGGCCCCGGCGACGAGGAGATCGCCGTAGTCGCGCGGTCGCCGCAGTGTGAAGACTGCGACGCTGGCCAGCGCTCCCAGCAAGAGCCACGAAGACGACAGGATTCCATGACCCAGGACCGTTGACACGCCGTCCAGGCTGACCGAATCGCGGCGCGCGGGCAGGTCGCCGAAAATCGTAATGGTGTCGTACACGAACTGAGGGACGCCGGTCCACAACGCGAACGGCGCCACGATCAGCAGCGCACCAAAGGTGGCCCACAACAGTTCACGCCAGGTCGAGCGAACCCAAAAGAGCATCGGGACCATCAGCGGCAGCGTGGTCGGTTTGCTGGCGAGCGCAACAGCGAGAAACGCAATCGACCAGTTGCGGTGCTTGTCGCGCAACACCAGCCACCAGGCCAGTCCGGCAAAGCAGAAAACGTCGGTCCAGGCATTGAGGATCATCAGCGGGATGAAGGGGGACGCCACCCACAGAGCAGCGACGGTGGGGCCGAAGTCTTGACCCGGCCGCGCCCGCCGCAGCCAGATCAGGGCTGCCACCAGGATGGCGATGTTCAGCACGACCAGGGTGAGCCGCACGTCCCCAAGGAGTCTGGCCGGGACGCTCAACAGCACGACCGCTGGACCGTAGTTGAACGACGCAGACCCGTAGGCCACATGGTGCAGCGGACTGTCCAAGTAGATGGAGTACACCGGTGTGTAGGGGTTGTGTCCCTGGATGAGTGCGAGCGTTGAGCCCTGCACCTCGTGGAACACATCGATGATCGCGGACCCCCAGCTCCAGGAGGAGATGGTGGCGCTGGCGACGATGCATGCCGCCAGACCGACCGGCACCCAGGCCATTCGAGAACGCCGGATCCATGGCACAGCCCCGAGCAGGACGGCGGTGACGCACCTCCATGGGAGAGGCATCACGTACGCCGGTACCGGGAACAGCTGCACCGCGATTGAAGCGGCGCAGGCGACGCGGCTCGGCATGCCTGAGGACCGTCGGACGGCGAAGAGACAGAGCAGTCCGGCCGCGGCGACCATGGTGAACCCGCCGAGGAACGCGGCCGGCCAGGCGTCGTGGAAGGCGTTGCCCGCGCCGCGCCGCGCCCAGAGGTTGCCCGCCCCGAGCAAGCCGAGGGCGAGGACGCCAACGTCGGCACGATTCCAGTTGCCGAGCAGAGAGAGGACGCGTGTGCGCAAGCTGGGGACTGCAGGCGCCCTCATCAGGAGCACCATAGCGCGCCGGTGATGGCTCCCGGGCACGAGCGCGTCACTCTCGTGTCGGGCCAGGTTTCTCGGGCAGCCTTCCGGATTCTGAGCATATTGCCAGCCTCGCTGAAGGTGGCGTTGAGGTAGGGGCCACATCCTGATATCAGGCGACACTCACAGCCCGGTCCCCGTTCACTCCGCTTGTGAAAGGGGCGATATCACAACTGGGATATCACAACTGGATGGAACAGGACGATCCACCGGCACCCGACAATCGTCATATGACCCAGCAGCCATCAACGCCTGGTCCTTTTCGACCCATCATTCACATCCGGAGGACAGTCCTGAACAAGGACGACAACTCGCCAAACGCCTCGCCACGCAAGCCTTCCCGACGCCTTGGTCGCCGAGGCGCGCTCGGTGCAACCGCGGCGGGGCTCGTGCTGGGCGGCGTTGCTGGCGGCTATGTGGTCACCCACGCGGCGAGCACCGCCGTCCCATCACCTGTTGGCACGGCGGTCTCGTCTGCCGCCGCCTCAGCAACACCCGCAGTTGCCTCGGCCACCGCCACACCCTCTCCGCCGACGAGCACTCCGCAGAGCGGCACGTTCCACTCCAACGAGAATGCAACGCACGAGGCCGGTGAGAGCGCCACGCGCGAGGCACAGGAGACAGCGGGACCCCTTCCCACAGGACAGAGCGGCGCGTTCCACCCCAACGAGGACGCCACGCACGAGGCTGGTGAGAGCGCCGCGCGCGAGGCCCAGGAGAACGCGGGCCAGCGCCCCACCGTACCGTAGCGTCTGCCACCAGTCGGTGGAGACGACGGGTCGGAATCATTCCGGCCCGTCGTTTGCTGTGCGGCCGAATCACGGCAGGGCTCGAGCAGCACCGCACCCCCAGGGGTGACGGTCGGTGAGGCGATGCGGCTTGCAGCGGTGCACAGCAAGCTCTGAGAGGAATCACCGAGAAGGCGCAGGTGGCGGCGCGAGCCTACGGTCATGCGCACCGCATCCGTTCTCCCGCTCCCATCGCCCCGGGCGCGCGCGCCGCGCCGCCTCAATGCGGGCGTTCCGACCGTGGACATTGTCATCCCAGTCCTCAACGAGGCGTCCACCATCAGGCGGTCGGTGCAACGGCTGCGCGAGCACCTCGAGGCCGAGACGACGTTCCGTGGTCACATCATCATCGTCGACAACGGCAGCACCGACGAGACGTTGAAGATCGCGGCGCGGCTCAGTGCGGCCTGTGACGACGTGTCGGTTCTCCACCTCAGCGAGCGCGGCCGCGGGCGCGCACTGCGGGCGGCTTGGCTTCGCAGCACCGCCGACGTGGTCGCGTACATGGATGTCGACCTCTCGACCGACCTGTCGGCGCTGCCGGCCCTGGTGGCCCTCGTCGCACAGGGCGGCGCTGACGTGGCCATCGGGAGCCGTCTGGCCAAGGGAGCCCGGGTCAGGCGGGGACCGCGCCGTGAGATCATCTCGCGCTGCTACAACCGTCTCCTGCAAACGGTCTTGCGGGTGGGCTTCCACGACGCGCAATGTGGCTTCAAGGCGATGCGCAGCGAGGTTGCGCGGGTTCTCGTCCCGCTCGTCGAGGACAACGCCTGGTTCTTTGACACTGAACTGCTGGTCCGCGCAGAGCGCGGCGGTTTCAAGGTCGTGGAGCTTCCGGTGTCATGGACGGACGACCCGGACAGTCGCGTTGCGATTCTGCGCACCGCCTGGCTTGATCTCTGTGGGGTCGTCCGGCTCCGCACCGGAGGTGTGGCCGGTGCCGGCTCACGGCTGGCGCGATTTGCCGTTGTCGGCGCCGCCTCGACCGTCATGTACGCGGCGATGTTCGTCGGCCTTGCGCGGGTTACCACAGCGCTGGTTGCCAACGCCATTGCGCTGGTGTTGAGCACGGCGTTCAACACGGAGACGAACCGCCGTTTCACCTTCAGGGTGACCGGCACGGACAGGCGGCTTGCAGCACACGTTACCGGAGCGGCGTCGCTCCTGATCGCACTTCTCATGACAACCGCCGCGCTCGGTGCACTGCACGCCGCGAACCATCGACCGGTCATCGCTGCCGAGGTTGCAGCGACTCTCACGGCGACGGCGATGGCGACCGTTGTCCGCTACCTGCTTCTGCAGCGCTTTGCGATCCCTGCCGACGACCCATCCGGCGGGAGCACGGTCGCTGCGGACGACCCGCTCCTCGCTCTGTCGGCGTGATCTGCCTTGGGCGATGCCCCTCTCGGCATCCCACCAAAGACACAGCAGACACCCAGCGCTGCCACCGAGCGCGCCAAGGAACCACCGTCATGGTGGGCATCACCCGGCCCCCCTTGGCCGATCGCCACAGCAGCCGGAGACACCAATGATCACCACGCCACTCCGCCACCGGGACGTTGCACGAGCCGCTACGACCACCCGATATCCCAGCCGGGGGATGCGCCTCGTTCGCGGCCCGATCGACCACCCCGCCTGGGTCCGACCCTCACTTCTGGCTGTCCTGGTCGGGGTCGCCGTCCTCTACCTGTGGGGACTTGGTGCGTCGGGTACCGCCAACGGCTTCTACTCGGCCGCCGTCCTCGCCGGCACCAAGAGCTGGAAGGCATTCTTCTTCGGGTCGTTCGACGCGTCGAACTTCATCACCGTTGACAAACCTCCAGCCTCCCTGTGGGTCATGGAGATCTCGTCGAGGCTGTTCGGGTTCTCCAGTTGGAGCATGCTGGTTCCCCAGGCACTTGAAGGTGTCGGGGCTGTGGCACTGCTGTTCGCGGCGGTGCGGCGCTGGTCGGGCCCTGCCGCAGGGCTGCTGGCCGCCGTCGCGCTTGCATTGACGCCGGCGGCGGCGCTGATGTTTCGGTTCAACAATCCAGACGCGCTGCTTGTGCTGCTACTGGTGGCGGCCGCGTACGCAGTGGTGCGCGCCACCGAGAGTGGCAGCACACGCTGGCTCTTGATGTGCGGCACTTTCATTGGGTTCGGCTTCCTGACCAAGATGCTGCAGGCGGTCATCGTGCTTCCTGTGTTCGCGCTCGTCTACCTGGTCTGTGCGCCTGGTTCCGTCCGCCGGCGGTTGGTACAACTGGTGCTTGGAGCTCTCGCCACGGTGGTCTCAGCCGGCTGGTGGGTCGCTGCGGTCACTCTGATCCCTGCGGCGGACCGACCCTTCATCGGGGGCTCCACCGACAACAGTGTGTTGCAGTTGGTGTTCGGGTACAACGGGCTGAGCCGGCTGACGGGCAGTTCGGCGGGGGGCACTGGCGCCAGCTTCAGCGGCACCCCCGGAATCCTGCGTCTGTTCAACTCAGAGATGGGCACCCAGATCGCCTGGCTCATTCCCGCGGCGTTGATCGGTCTGCTGAGCGGACTCTGGTGCACGCGGCGTGCTCCTCGGCAGGATCGCACCCGCGCTGCGCTGCTCCTCTGGGGCGGCTGGTCACTCGTCACCGGCGCGGTGTTGTCGCTGGCGAGCGGCACCATCCACTCGTACTACACCGTGGCGCTGGCGCCCGGTGTGGTTGCGCTGGTCGCTGTGGCGGCACGACTACTCTGGTCCGCCCGCACGACATGGTTCGCGCGCCTTTCGCTGGCGGCGATGGTGACGGCATCAGGCGCGACCAGTGTGGGGCTACTGAACCGCGCCTCCGGCTGGTATCCCGCGCTGCAGTGGATGGTCGTCATCGCCACCGTCCTGGCGGACCTCGGCCTGCTCGCGCCGGCCCATCGATGGCGGCGTGTCGCGCTGGCGGGCGTTGTGGCCGCGTGTGTGGCGTGCTTGGCAGGCCCGACCGCGTACGCCATCGAGACCGCCGCGACCCCACACACCGGAAGTTTGCCGTCCGCTGGACCGGCGACGACCACACCGTTCATGGGCGGGGCACGAGTGCAGAGTGGTACACCACCAAGTGGCCTCGCGACCGGCGGACAGCCCCCAACGGGGGGCGGTGGTCCACAGGCGTCCACGTTGCCGGGCCGCAAGTTCTCGAGCGCACCCAACGGCGGCGGCGTGACGACGCAGACGAGCACCGCCCTCACGACGCTCCTGCAAGCCACCACCACGAGGTGGGCCGTGGCGACGGTCGGCGCGCAATCCGCGGCCGGCCTGGAGTTGACCAGCGGCAAAGCGGTGATGGCAATCGGTGGTTTCACCGGCAACGACCCGGCACCGACGCTCGCGCAATTCCAGCAGGACGTCGCCCAAGGCTTGGTTCGCTACTTCGCTAGCGGCGGTATGACCGGCGGCGGCAGGAGCAGCGGCACCGGGCAGCAGATCACGACCTGGGTTGCCGCCCATTTCAAGATGGTCACCGTCGGCAGCCAGGTCGTCTACGACCTCACCCTGCCGGCGAGCAGCAGCGGTGGGTGAGCGTCCGGCCAAGCGGCAGTCCGCGGCCCACCTCTGAGCAACTGGTCGGCGTGGCGCCCGACGCGCCGCGGCACCGGATCGAGAGCATCGCGGATGCGCTCGTTGCTCGTGCAGAGCTAGCTTTCGATCGTCGGGCCGAGGTCAGCCTCAACCTCTGCGCCGAGCCGGCTGTGTCCTCGGCCGGTGAGCTCGCGGCCGGAGGCTGGGTGTTGTCGGTCATCCGCTCTGTCGAGGACCCCGTCCAACTCGCTCTTGATCACTCCGTAGCACTCGCATGCGACCGATTCGAGGCCGGCGCGATCGACGATGGTGACCTGGCCGCGGTGGTACCTGATGAGACCCGCCGCCTGAAGGACCCCGGCGGCCAGGGTCACCGTTGCCCGGCGGGAGCCGAGCATCTGGCCAAGGAACTCGTGGGTGATGGCGAACTCGTCGGTGCCGACGCGGTCGTGACTCATAAGCAGCCACCGGCTCAGGCGCTCCTCGGTGGAGTGGAGCCGGTTGCAGGCCGCCGCCTGGGAGATCTGGCCGAAGAGGGCCTGAAGGTAATCGTCCACCAGTTCGCGCAGAGCGGCGTTGTTGGCGACTTCGTAGAGGAACGCGGACGCGTCCATGCGCTCGGCCCATCCGGCCACCGAGGAGATGGCCCGGACCGCGAGCGAGCCCCCCAGCACCAGGGGCACCCCGACGATACCCTCGTTGCCCACCGTGGCCACCTCCACGATGGCGCCGTCGTGGAGCGGCGTGACCAGCGAGACCACGCAGTTGAGTGGGAAGTCGACAGAGTCGGTGGTCCGGCCGGGCTCGAAAAGCACCGTCTTGAGGCCGAGGAAGACCGGGGTGAGCGAGCGCATCAGGCGCTGGCTCTGAGCGGCCGGGAGGGCATCGAGAAGCTGGTTTGTCCCCCCGGTGATTCCGCTGCCGCTGTCCACCCTGGGTTTCCCCTGGCTGTAACGCGCGCTTTCTGATGGCCGATGTGGCGGCCAGTCGCCGTCGCGCCGGCGCCCGTTGGCGCCGCCTCGCCTCCAGATGCTACTCCCGATTATCTGCGGGCGTCCATCAAAGGGGCGACTCTCGCGGGCGCCCGCCTATCACTACCTCGACCTGGTGCCGAAGGCGCGCGATGAGGACCATCTGGAATTCACTCAGGCCTGGGTACGCCATCACGATCGATACGATGTCTGAGCAGGCGCTCCAGAGACGCCGCGGCTGGCGGTGCATGGGGCGCGGTCGTGGTTGGTCTGACCCTTCCGTTCTGGGTCTCCGGAACGCATCGCACTGCCCTCAGAGGTAGCCCCGCCTGCGCAACTCCTCTGCCTGGACCGCCTCGATCCGCTCAATCGCCCCGGGTGGGAGCCGCTCGCGCCAGCTCTCGTTGCGGTTGCTGACTCGAAGCCTGCCGATCTCGGCTCGCCAGCCACGATGGTCGGAGAGGCCTGCGAACGTGGCCACGCGCCGGCTGAGGTGCACGGGGTCAGCGACCAGCTCCTCATAGGTCACCCGCAGCACCCGGCCGGGATCGAGCTGGGCGAGGCCCGAGTCGATCGCGCGCACCTCCTCCACCCAGTTGCGCGAGCACAGCTCCCACGCGTCACGCCCCTGCTCGCGCCAGGCCTGGGGGGTCCCGCCGTACCACCACACGACGCGGCCCTCCCACCAATCGACCTTCGAGAGCGAGACGGCGACGGGCCGCCCGTCGCGGGTGATGTCGACGAATCGCGCTGACGGGAACACGTCCGCGAGCAGGCGGATGTGGCGGAGATTGGCGATCCGCTTGCTGACGAAGCAGTTGCCGCCGCCCCATCGCTGCACACCGGCGGCCGCGCGGCGCAGCTCCCGCACCCGATCCGGGGCGACCTGCTGCTCGACCTCGAGCTCACCGATGCCGCACCGGGCGAATGCCGGCTCGCCCTCGACGGGCGTGGGATACAGCCGGGTCATGACGCTCCGCCGGTTCGAGTACACGTAGGCGTCGGTGCCGCCCGCGAACCACAGCCGTCGCCGCACCCCTGGCGTGCGCCGCGCGAGCCTGTTGACGATGCTTGCCGACGGGTGGCCCGGCAGCCTGCGGAGATAGTTGTTGAAGTAGGCCGCGTCCGGGTGCAGGCAGAGCGCCTTGTAGAGAAGGGTTGTGCCGGATCGGGCGGCACCGAGAACGAATGTGGTCGACGGCTCCGCAGACACCGGCAACGATTCTTGCACAGCTCCGCGAAACGCCGACGTCGTCGTGTAGAGGAGTGAGGCCGACCATAGGGTGCTTCTCGCTGCTACCTCGGGCGTCCTGATGTGTAGCCTTCGCCACCGACTCATCCAAGAAGCCAGGGAGCAGCACACTCAATGAGCGGTCCGCCACCGGTCAGCGCGTCCGGCGCGAAGGGTGGCGCATTCGTCAGGCACAACCTGCAAAGTCCGGTCCGCGGAGCCCTGGACGGACCGCTGTCAGGCTTTGCCGCGGTTGTCAAGGATGCGTTCGACATCGCCGGCGAGCGCACCGGCGCCGGCAGTCCGGAGTGGCTCGCCGCCGGCAACCCGGCAACCGCGACGGCGACGGCGGTGCGGCAGGTTCTGGACGCCGGCGCGACGATCGTCGGCAAGACGGTGTGCGACGAGTTTCTCTACAGCGTCACCGGCGCCAACGCGCACTACGGCACCCCCCTCAATCCGCGCGCGCCTGACCGCCTCCCCGGCGGCTCGTCAAGCGGCTCGGCGAGCGCGACGGCGGCCGGCGCATGCGACTTCGCGCTCGGCACTGACACCGGTGGCTCGGTGCGCGTGCCCGCCGCGCTCTGTGGCGTCTTCGGGATTCGCACCTCGCATGGCCGCGTGGACATCGGTGGTGTGCTCCCCATGGCGCCGTCGTTCGACTCGGTCGGCTGGTTCGCCCCGAGTGCTGGTGTGCTCCGGAGGGTGGGCGGGGTCTTGCTCGGGGGCAGGTCTGTTGTGGCCGGCATCGATCGCGTCGTGATCGCCACCGATCTGGTGGCCGCGGCTGACCCGGACGTGCAGGCACCGGTTGAGCGATTTGTTGCGCGAGCACGCGACCACGTTCCCCCACCGGAGGAGGTCGACCTGTCGCAGGGCGCGATCACGGATTGGATCGAGTGTTTTCGTGTCATCCAGGGTTACGAGACCTGGCAAACGTTCGGGGACTGGATCACCGCGCACCGGCCCAGGCTCGGCCCAGGCATCGAGGAGCGAATGCGGTACGCATCCACGGTCACCGCCGGCGATGCCGACCGTGCCCGCGAGCGACGAGTCAGAATCCGGGCCCGGCTCGACGATGTGATCACGCCCGGCACCGTGGTGATCATGCCCACCGTGCCGTCTCCGGCACCACGGCTGGACACATCGGCCGGCGACCTGAATCAGTTCCGCGGCCGCACCATGGCGTTCACCTGCATCGCCGGCCTGGGAGGCCTGCCGCAGGTGTCGCTGCCGGTCGGGCTCGGGGGCGGTGCGCCGGTGGCGGTATCGCTGCTCGCCTGGGCGGGCGGCGACGAGGCCATGCTCGACCTCGCCGCTGGCCTGGCCGCGTCCCTGACAGGGTGAGGCTGCGGCCCTTCAGCAGCAGCTCAGAGCAGCATGCGTGCAGCGACGATCGCGTCAGTCAAGACCCCGCGAGCACGCCGGCCGCCACGAGACGATTGCGCAGGGTGCCGACACCCTCGATCTCGGTTTCGAGAATGTCGCCCGGCTGCAGGAACTCCGGAGGCGTGCGGGCGAACCCAACGCCTTCGGGAGTGCCGCTGGCGATCAGCATCCCGGGGAGGAGCGTCATGCCAATGGAGAGCCATTCGATGATGGCGTCGACTGGGTAGATCATGTCCCGCGTGTTGGCGTCCTGCTTGAGCACACCGTTGACGCGGAGGTGCAGTTGCAGCGAACGAACGTCGGGAATCTCGTCCGCAGTCAGCACCCACGGGCCCGTCGGGCAGGACCCGTCGAGACTCTTCCCCTTGAACCACTGACCTCCCCAGCCGTGCTGAATGTCGCGGGCTGTGACGTCGTTGACCACCGTGTAACCAAACACATGGTCGAGGGCGTCCTGCCGCTTGATGTTGGCGCCGCGCCGACCGATGACCACGCCAAGCTCAACCTCCCAGTCGATCTTGTCGCTCACCGAAGAGTCGATGGGAACGTCGGCGTAAGGCCCCACGATGGTGGTGACTGCCTTGGTGAAGATGGTTGGTGGTCCGACCTCGGTGCCGAGCGCGCGGGCTCCCTCCTCGGCGTGCTTCTGGTAGTTCCTCCCGATCGCCAGCACATTGCCCCGTGGTGGGTCGAGTGGCGCCAGCACGGCGAGGTCGCCGAGCTTGCGCACCCATGAGCCGCTCGATGCCCTCGCCGAGGCAACCAACTCGGCAAGCCGGTCGAGGCCCTCTTGCCCGGAGTCAACCACGGCGAGAACGTCTGTCGGCAGTGTTCCCGATCCACCCGAGAGTTCGGCGACGTCGATCACCTCGTCAGCTGTGTTGGTACGCACCACGCCCAACCGCCGCTCGCTGCCATGCTGGAACATCAACAATTTCATCGGCTCTCCACCTCGGAACCTGTCACCGGCGTCATGCTGGTGGCGGCTCCCAAAAACAGTTCCTCGAAATCCTGGCGCTCGAGGAGATCGCCCGGTCGGCCTTCCAACCGTGTGGCACCCGAGACCAAAACGCTGGTCCAGGCTGCAATATCCAGGGCTGCCCGCGCTCGCTGTTCGACCAGAAGGACCGCCTTGCCGAGCTTGCCCAGCCCACTGACGTGCTCGCGCAAGAGAGTGTCCGCAAGCTGCGGTGCCAGGTTGGCAGTGGGCTCATCGAGGATCAGAACCCTCGGGTCGAGCATCAGCACGCGTGCGATCGCCAGCATCTTGCGCTCCCCGCCGCTGAGCTTGTCCGCACGACGTTTCAGCATGGGTGCGAGCGCGGGGAAGACGTCGACGACCTCGTCGGCGCGGCTGCGGATCTGCGCCGGGCGCAGGAGATAGCCGCCCATCTCCAGGTTTTCATAGACGGTCAGCGGTTCGAAGATGTCCTGCACCTGGGGCACATAGCCAACGCCCCGGCGGGCCAGGTCTTCCGGCGGGTGATTGGTGACGTCGTCGCCGTCCAGCATGACCCGGCCTTCACTCACCCGCAGGATGCCAACCAGCGACTTGAGGAGCGTGCTCTTGCCGGCTCCGTTGGGACCGATGATGGCGACGATCTCGGCAGGACCGATGGCGATGGACACGTCGCGGACCACGGGGACGCCGCCGTACCCGGAGGTGATTTTCTCCGCCGAGAGCAGTGGGGCCGGGCGGCCCCCGGTCGCAGCAGGGCTATCCGACAAGGTAGGCATCCACGATCTCTCGCTGCTGCCGCAGGTCGGTCATCGACCCCTGTCCGATGACTTTGCCCTGCGCCATCACAATCACGGGGTTGCAGAGCCGCTCGATCATGTGCAGCTCGTGCTCCACGATGAGGATGGTCAAGCCCTCGTTGCGAAGCGCCTCGAGGTAGGCTGCGATCTCGCCGATGATCGACGGGTGAACGCCCGACATCGGCTCGTCGAGCAGGAGCAGCCGCGGCTGCAACATCAGCGCTCGCATGATCTCGACGATTCGCTTCTGGCCGCCGCTGAGGGATCCCGCATAGTCGGATTCCTTTGCGGTCATCGAGAATCGCGCGAGGAGCTCGCGGGCCTGCGCGACCAGCCGCTGCTCGTCGGCGCTCCAATAGCGCTTCCCGAGCAGCGCGCCGCGCAGCGACGCACCACGGTGGTGCGGAGCTGCCACCAGCAGGTTCTCGAGCACGGTGAGCTGACCGAACTCGGACGGCAGCTGGAAGGTGCGCACCAGTCCATGTCGGGCGCGGCGGTATGCCGGCCAGCCGGTGATGTCGGTGCCTTCGAAAATGACGGTCCCCTCGGATTCCGGAAGGGTCCCGGCGAGGACCGCGAGCAGCGTCGACTTCCCCGCGCCGTTGGGCCCGATCAGTCCCGTGATGCGCCCCGGGAGCACGTCAATCGACACTCCGTCAACTGCGCGCATGCCCTCGAAGTGACGGTGCACGTTGCGCACCGTCATCGTCGGCTGCTGGCCATCTCCGGCAATGGGAGCCGCCGCGGCGCCGCCGTCCGTCACCAGACCGGGCGAGCTAGCGGGCACCGGCTTCCTCGGCGAGGCGAACGCCCGGGATGGTAGCGGCGGGAATACGGCCTGGCCGCTCGGGCAGGACGCCCTTCGGCCGGAACCATAGGAAGCCAATGATGAGCAGCCCGATCGCCACCCACTGGAAGGCCGGAACCAGGCCGGGCGGCCCGATCTGCGGGATGTACCTGGTGGCCTCCTCGAAGCCGACCGGCACCAGCACAGCGCCGAGCAGCGCGCCGACGTTGTTGCCCCGCCCGCCGACGATGATCGCCGCGAAGAGGATCAGCGTCTCTGGGTAGAGCCACGTCGAGGGAGCCCAGGTGGTGATGAACCCCACCAGCAGGGCGCCGCTCAACCCGGCCATGACCCCACCGACGATGAAGATCGTCATCTTCAGGACCACCGGGTTCTTGCCGAGAGCGGCGGCAGCCAGCTCATGCTCGCGCATCGCCCGAAGCGTCCGGCCGTACGGCGACTTGACGATTCGCTGCGCCACCCAGAACACCGCCAGGCAGCAGAGGCCCGTCGCCGCGACGTAGGCCCAGAGGTAGGCGGGGGAAAAGGCGTTGAATCTGTCCGACAGCGGCTGCGGCACCAGCGACACTCCGGCGGCGCCATTGAGAAATGGGCGCGCGTTGGTGATGACCAGGTTGGCGATCACCGACAGAACCAGCATTGCGATCGCCTGGTAATCGGCGCGCAGTCGGCGCAGCACGACCAGCCCCACCGGGATGGCCAGCAGGCCGCCGACGATGGCGCCGCCGATCCACGGCAGGGGGAATGGCAGTTGGGAGCCGAGCACGTAGTTCTGGAAGCCACCGTTGGCGGTATCCGGCGGCAGCGACAGGACCGCGGCAGTGTAGGCGCCCGCCGCCTGGAAGACGATGA
>DAINCY010000035.1:0-21449 GCA_036732145.1 Candidatus Dormiibacterota bacterium | reverse complement strand
TCGAAGACGATCTCCTGGATGGTCCAGAGGATGTCCATGATCTCGGTGATCTTGATCTGACGGCGGTTGATCGCCTCCTCGACCTCGGCCAGCGCGTTGCGGTCGCCGGTCTTGGACACGGCGCTGCGCGCGAAGCTGAAGACGTCTTCGGCGCGCGTCTTGAGGTCCACCGGGGTCTCTTTGATGCCCTGGAGGTGGATCTCCTCGCACGCGCTGATGACCTCGTCGACGCGCTCGACGAGCCGTCGCAGGCGGGTCCGTTCGACCATTTCCCGGTGATGACGCTGGCGCGCGTCATGCACCTCCTGGGTCGCGTTCTCGATCAACACTTCACTCTCCTCGGGCCGGCGCCGCAGGTGTTGACAACGGTTCCGTTGACACTTGGGTCACCACTGAACCCAAGCCTATTCCCCTCCAGCGTTGACATCAAGAGCACTTTTCGGATCAGATTGATGCATGGATCGCATCAATGCCGACTCCCTGCGCACCTTCCTCGAGGTTGCCCGGGTCGAACATCTGGGGCGGGCGTCCGAGGCCCTGCAGGCAGATCCGTCAACAGTCAGCCGCAAGATCGCCCGGCTCGAGCAGGAGGTCGGCGTCCCCCTCTTCGAACGAATCGGCCGCTCCATCCGCCTGACGCAGGCCGGGAAACGGTTCGTCGGTCGCGCTGAACGCCTGCTCAGTGACCTCCGTGAGGCGGTCGCCGATGCGGAGGGAGCGGTCTCCGCCGAGTCCGGAGTGGTGCGCATCGGCTTCCTCCACACAGTGGGCGCCCGCTGGCTGCCCGAACGTCTCGCTCGTTTCCTCAAGGCGCACCCCGGGGTGCGATTCATCCTGGAGGAGGGCACGACGGCCGAGGTGGCCAGCGGCGTGCTCGCCGGTGACTTTGATCTCGGCATCCTCGGCCCACCACCCGTCAACGCCGCCGACCTCGAGACAGTGCCCCTGTTTCGGGAGCGCGTGGCGGTGGTGGTTCCGGTGACGCACCGGCTGGCCGGCCGTACCTCCGCCGCCCTGGCGGATCTGCCCGACGAGCCGCTCATCCTGCCCCGATCACGAAGCGGGCTACGCAAGGTCATCGACGACGCCTTCGCCTCGCAGGGCCTCACCACCACCGTGGCATACGAGGGCGACGACTTCAGCATCGTCCAGGGGCTGGTCGAGGCGGGTCTCGGCATCACCCTGATGCCGATGCCGCTGCCGTCCCCGTCGGCGCGGGTGACGGTGATCCCACTCCGCGATCCTCCGATCGCACGGACCATGGCGCTCGTCTGGGATCGACGACGCACCCTTCCTCCGGCCGCTCACCTCTTCTCGCGCGAGCTTGTCAACGAGGTCGCCGACCCCTTCGACCCGCCGCCCGGCGGCTGACTCCGGCCCCAGGAGGCGGCGAGCTGCGTGCCCCGTACACTCGGCGGGTGATCGTCCTCCTGGTCGCTGCCATCGTCCTCGCCGCCGCCGTCGGGGTTGTTGGGCTGTCCATGGCTCGGCGCCCTGCGCACCCCCGCAGCGCGTCCGCGACGCTACGCGACCCGGCCGCCGCTCCCCGCGCGCAGATGGAGGGCGACCGCGCCATCGCCGAAGCTCGCAACCAGGCCCTGGCGGCACGCGAGGCTGTGCGCGAAGAGGTGCTGCTGCGCAACCAGGCCGTCGAGGCCAGCGAGGCGATGCTCGACGAGCGAGAGCGGACCTACCGCGACCGGCGGGCTGTCTTCGACGATCGCCGCCACCTCCACAAGAAGCGTCGCGAGGAGATCGACGAGCGGATCGCGGCGGCGGCGGCCGCGCGCTCGGAGGTGAGCGCCGCATTTGAACGCGTCGCTGCTCTCGACCGCGGCACCGCCGAGCGGCTGGTCCTCGAGCGCGTCGAGAACGAGCTGGCTGGGGAGCACGTGGCGCGGGTCGAGGCGGCGCTGGCCGAGCGCGTCGGCGACGCTGAGCCGGCCGCGCGCACGCTCATCGTCGGGGCCACGGAGCGGCAGCTCAGCGGGCACGACGACGGAGTCGCCCGGTCGGCGCCGCTCTCGCTGGAGGACCTCGACGAGCACGCACGAGAGCGGCTGCTGAGTGCCCTGTCGGTCATCGCCGAGGACACCGGAATGGAGCTCGGCGTCGACGAGGACCGCGCCCAGGCAACCCTGCGTGGCATGGATCCGATCGGTCGTGAGGTGGCGCGGCAGGCGGCGCTCGAGGTGCTCGACCGCAAGCTCCAGGCCGCGGACGTGCCTCCGCTGCTGGCGCGCACTCGCGGCTCGCTTCTCGCCAACGTGCGTCAACTTGGAGAGCAGGCGCTCTGGGAGATGCAGATGGACGGCCGTCCCGAGCTGGCCGAACTCATCGGAACCCTCCATTACCGTTTCTCATATGGGCAGAACGCACTGCTGCACTGCCAGGAGACCGGTCACATCTGTGGTGTGCTCGCCGCCGAGCTGGGCATGTCGCAGACCGTCGCTCGCGACGCCGGGATGCTGCACGACGTCGGCAAGGCCGTCGACCACGACGTGGAGGGCTCGCACGCCATCATCGGCGGTGAGCTGCTCCGCGTCCTGGGCGCCGATGCCGGAATCATTCACGCCGTCAAGGCGCATCACTTCGATGAGGAGCCATCCACCGACCTGGCCATGCTCACCATCTGCGCGGACGCGATCAGCGCCTCGCGACCCGGAGCCCGTCGTGACACGCTGGCCACCTACCTGGCGCGGCTCGAACAGCTGCAGACCATTGCCACCCGACACGCCGGCGTGGAACGCGCTTTCCCGCTACAGGCGGGACGTGAGGTGCGCATCTTCGTGCGCGCCAAGCAGGTGAAGGACGCCCAGGTTCCCGAGCTGAGCGTGGAGATCGCGCGCGAGATCGAAAATGAGATGCAGTACCCCGGGATGATCAAGGTCACCGTGATCCGCGAGACCACCGCCACCGCCACCGCACCGGCCCAGATCGCCGCGGTGCAGGAGGCCAACCGCCGCCGCGCCAACGGCGGCGAGGACGACGACCATGGAGGAGGCGTCGTCACCATCGCCGAGCGCGAGGATGCCTCCCCCGGGCTGCCCCATGACGACAGTGACAGCGACGATGGCGAGGAGACTGACGGCGCTGCTGACGGCGCTGCTGACGTCGAAGCTCAGGGCGGCGTCGACGGGCTCGCCAGGGCCGAGGAGCCGAGCGCAGACGACATGCGAGATTCCGGCTAGGTCGCTCAGCTCAGCGTTGAGCGGCGGCAAACGCGGTCACCGCGTCTGCCGTGCGCTCCGGCTGTTCATGGAAGAAGAGGTGGCCGGCGCCGTCGAAGACGTCGAGCACTGCCCCCGGGATGCGCTCGCTGAGCAGCCGGGCGTTGGCCAGGGGCATGACCGCGTCGTCGCTGCCGTGGAGGACCAGGGTTGGCGCCACGATCGACGGCAACTCGTCCCAGACTTGGTGACCGCGGGAGGCTGCAAGCTGTGCCTGGAAGGCTCGCGCGTCGATGGGATGGCGGGAGCGATCACGAATCTGCTGCTCGATGAACTCGGCGTGCTTCGCCTGAAAACTGCGGGAATACAACACTGTGCACGCCACCCGGTACGCGTCCTCCGGGGTTCGGGCACCCTTACCGAGCAGGGCCGCCTGAGCGGCGGGGTCGGGGTCGCGGGCCAGATGTGCCGCGCCCGGACCGGTGGCGGCGAGCAACAGAGCCGCGACGCGCCCGGGATGACGGACGACCAACTGCTGCGCAACCATGCCGCCGAACGACCCTCCCAGGACTGCGGTACGGTCGATGGCAAGCCCGTCGAGCACCGCGGCTGCGTCGTCGCCGAGCTGTCCCGTGGTGTAGGGACCGGGGGTCAGCTGCGACGCGCCAATGCCTCGCTGGTCGTACACGGCCACCTGGAAATGCGGTGTCAGCAGCGGCATCAGCGGATCGAAGACCACACGGGTGGCACCGAGCCCGGGGATGAGCAGCAGTGGCGGCCCGTCACCGGCCACGGTGACTGCCAGCTGCGCACCGTCCGGTGCGGGCACTCGGGTGTCGGTCATCGGGGCGGAGAATAGCCCGATGCCCGAGCGCTTCTTCATCGACGCCCTCGCCACCACGCCCTCCGGAGTTGTCCTCGAGGGCTCGCTCGCCAGCCATATCGCCCGCTCGTTGCGGATGCGGGCCGGCGACTTCCTCGTGGTTGTGGACCCCGAGGGTCGCGAACACGGTGTGGTGTTGCGCAGTGCCGGCCCGGACAGAGTCGAGGGCGACATCACCTGGAGCCGTGCCGCCACCGGCGAGCCGCGGCTGCGGATCACCGTCATCCAGGCGCTGCCCCGCGAACGCATGGAGGACTGTGTCGACGCTCTGGTGGAGGCCGGTGCAGCAGAGGTGCGTCCGGTCATCACCGAACGCGTCGTCAGCCGCCCGTCTGATGACCGTCTCCCCCACCGGGCGCACCGCTGGCAGGCGGTCGCCACCGAGTCGGCACAGCTCGCCGGCCGCGCGACGATTCCCCGCGTGCACGCACCAGTAGCGCTCCCCGACGCTCTCGCCGCTCTTGAGGCCGGTTCACGGGTGCTGGCGTGCACCTTCGACGGCCAGCGCGCGCTCGCCGGCGTCGACGTCGATGCCGGACGGCCGCTGGCGCTGTGCATCGGACCCGAGGGCGGATTCGGCGAGCGCGACCTCGACACTCTGCGTCGCGCCGGTGCTGACACAGTCCACATGGGTCCGCGGATTCTCCGCACCCGGTACGCGGGGGCTGTGGCCTGCGCGCTCCTGCTGGCGCGCTCTGGTGACCTCACCGATCCGCTGACACCGGCGCCGCTGCCGTGAAGGCGGGCATGCCACTCCGTGTTGCGGTCACAGCGCTCGGCTGCAAGGTGAATTACGCTGAGATGGCGGACCTGGCCGGGCGTCTGTCCGCCGAGGGCTGCGAGGTGGTGCCCGACGACCAACCCGCCGACATTCGCGTGCTCAACTCCTGCACCGTGACGGCGGCCGCCGACGCCACCACCCGTCAGCGGCTGCGCCGGCTGCGGCGCGACGACCCGGGCGCGCACATCATTCTCACCGGCTGCAGCGTCGACGGCAATCCGCAGGTCTACCTCCGTTCGCGCGGAGGCGGTGGGCGCATCCTCCCGGATGGAGTCGACGCCGTCTTCAGCAATGGCGAGAAGCACACCATCGCGCAACATGTGCTGCACATCGCGGCTGCGCGCGGGTCAAGCGCGCGCGTCACGGGGGCCGCTCCGCTGCGCAGCCGCGCGTTCATCAAGGTGCAGGACGGCTGCAATCACCGCTGCACCTACTGCTCCGTGTGGCGGGCGCGCGGCGCCTCGCGGTCGTTGCCGCTGGACGACATCCTCGACCGCGTCGCTGCGGCTCTCAACGCCGGCCACGCCGAGCTGGTCCTCACCGGCGTGGATCTTGGGTCCTACGGCCGCGGCGGGGGACTGACGCTGGCCCGCCTGGTGCGCACCCTCCTCGAGGCGGTGGGGACAGACGCGCGGATCCGCCTCAGCAGCGTCAACACCAACGACATCACGCCCGAGCTGATCGAGCTCAACGCTCATCCCCAGCTCTGCTCCCACTGGCACATGCCGCTGCAGAGCGGCAGCGACGTCGTCCTTCGGGCCATGCACCGCGGCTACCGCCGAGCGCAGTACCTGCGGGTCTGCGCCGCGCTCCGTGAGATCGACGCCGGCACCGAGTTCACCAGCGACGTCATGGTGGCATTCCCGGCGGAGACCGAGGCAGACCATGCGGCCACACTTGAGGTGATCGAGGAGTCCGGCATGCTGGCGGCCCACGTGTTCCGTTATTCGCCGCGGGCCGACACGCGGGCGGCCGACCTCGGTCGCCTCGTCGACGATGCCAGCGCTCGCCGTCGCAGCGCCGAGGCGCGGCGCACGGCCGCGGCGAGCGGGCAGCTCCGGCGACTGCGCGCCGTCGGTCGCCGCCATCAGGTGGTCTGGGACCGCGTCGAGGCCGGCGTCGCCCATGGCCTCACTGCCACGTATCTCGAGGTCGTGACCGACGCAACTCCGGCCACGCGACCGGGAGGTGTCGCCACGGTGCACGCGGACGCGGTCGAGGGGCCGGCTCTACACGCTAGGCTCCTCGCCCCATGACTGAGTGTCTGTTCTGCAGCATCGCCGCCGGCGAGGTTCCGGCCACCCGCGTGTACGACGACGACACGGTGGTTGCCTTCCGCGACATCAACCCACAGGCGCCCACCCACATCCTGGTGATCCCACGTGAGCACATCGGCTCCGCCGCCGAGCTGACGCCCGCCCAGGACGGGTTGTGGGCACAGCTGCTTCACGTCGCTCAGCAGCTGGCACTCAGCGAAGACATCGACGCCGCCGGTTTCCGGATCGTTACCAACGTTGGCCACGACGGCGGCCAGACGGTGAACCACCTGCACCTCCACCTGCTCGGCGGCCGTCCGATGACCTGGCCGCCGGGGTAGTGGCCGGACGCCCACCTCATGACAGCGGCCGGGATCTGCCGGCCCTCTCGCGACTGGGGGGCCAGCACCGTCGTTCAACCCCGAAATGCATCCTTGAGCGAGTCGAAGAAGCCCTTCCTGACCTCGGCCGGCCTGCCCTCGCGCTGACCGAGCTGTTCGTACAGCTCGCGTTCGGCGCCGGTGAGGTGCGTCGGCACGGCGACGTGGACGACGCACAGCTGGTCGCCGCGCCGTCCGCTGCGCACGTGAGGGACGCCCATGCCCGCGATCTTCACAACCCTGCCGTGCTGTGTCCCCGGTGGAACGTCCACCTCGTGCTCGCCGCTGACCGTCGGGACGGTGATGCGATCCCCCAGCACCGCCTGGGGCACACTGACCGCCAGCTCATAGAGGAGGTCCGAGCCGCGACGGACAAGATGAGGATGCGGAGCGATCCGGAAGGCCACGTAGAGGTCGCCGCGCCCGCCGCCTCGGGGACCTGCCTCTCCCTGGCCGGCGTAGCGCAGGGTGACGTCATCGTCCACACCGGGGGGGATGGTGATGTCGAGTCTCTGCCGCTCGTCGACTCGCCCCTGTCCCCGGCAGGTGGGGCAGGGATGCTCGACGATGCGCCCTTCGCCACGACAGCGGGGGCAGGCGCTGACGTTGACCATCTGTCCGAAGATGCTCTGCACGTTGCGGCGGACCTGTCCGGTGCCGCCGCAGTCGGAGCACTGCACCGCCTGCGTCCCGGCGGCCGCGCCGCTGCCGCTGCATTCCCCGCATGTGCCCTTGCGCGGGACCTCGACGGTTCGTGTGGCGCCGAACACCGATTCTTCGAAGCTGATATCGACACTCAGGCGCAGGTCGGCGCCTGGATGTGGACCGCTCTGACGCCGCCGCCCACCCCCGCCACCGAAGAACATGTCGAAGAGGTCGAAGGCTGAATCGAACGAGAATCCGCCGAGGTCGGGCGCACCGTTGGCGGCGTGTCCGAAAGCGTCGTAGCGCTGTCGCTTCTGCGGGTCGCTGAGCACCGAGTACGCCTCGCCGACCTCTTTGAATCGCTCCTCGGCCTGCTTGTCCCCCTGGTTGCGGTCCGGGTGGAACTCCATGGCCAGCTTGCGATAGGCCTTCTTCAGTTCCGCTCCAGACGCCGCCCGCTCGACTCCGAGCACCTCGTAGTAGTCGCGCTTGACCGTCGCCACTATGTCGCCTCCCGGGTCGTGGCCACGGGGTGGGCGAGGCGCACCAGCGAGGGCCGGATCACCCTGTCGCGCAGCCGGTACCCGCGCTGCACCTCGTCGATCACCGTGTCGACGTCGACTCCCTCCCTCTCCTCTCCACCGATGGCCTCGTGCAGCGCCGGATCGAAGGGCTGGCCCTCGGCTTCGATGGGCTCGACCCCGAGCTTCTCGAGGGCCGTCTCGAACTCACGCACGACCAGTTCCAGCCCGCTGACGAAGAGGTCGTCGGTGCCGGTCTCGGCGGCGTGCGCGACGGCGCGCCGCAGGTTGTCCAGCACGGGCAGGAGTGCTGTGGCGGCGTCCAAACTGGCGTAGCGGGAGCGATCGACCATCTCCTGGTTCTTGCGCCGGCGGAAGTTCTCGAAGTCGGCCGCCAGGCGCAGGTAGCGCTCCTCCGGCTCAGCAAGGGTTGCGGGGACGCCTCCGGCGGGGGCATCGACCGCCTCCACCTCCGCGCTCTCGGCGACCGGCGTGGTCTCCGGGCTCTCCTCGCCGTCGTCACGGGCCCGCGCCCCGGGGTCCCGCTTGCTCATCGCAGCGTCCTGCTCAGCGAGTCGCCAACACGCGTGGCCACGTAGCGCACCCTGGGCGCCACCTGCGAGTACTGCATGCGCGTGGGACCGAGGACGCCGAGCGTCCCCGAGCGCTGGGCCCCGACGCGGTATGTGGTCATCACCAGGCTGCACTGGCGGAGCTGTTCGAGGCCGGTCTCGCGACCGATCATAATCTGGGTGCCGTGGTCGGTCTCGAGGGCGGCCAGCATCTCGCCGAGGACGCGCTCCTCCTCGAGCAGGTCGAGCACCTCCTGGAAGCGCCCGACGTCGCCGAACTCCGGCTGGTGGAGCAGGTTGCGCACCCCGTCATGGACCACCAGGGTGTCCTGACCGGCGTCGACGGACTCCATGAGGCCGGCGATGGCGGGCACCACCTCGCTCCACAGCGACCCCGCGGACTCGCGCGCAGACAGGGACGCCAGGTTGCGCGCGTCGCTACCCCGCAGCGTTTCATTGAGGCGCTGGGCGAGGCCGCTCAGTTCCACCTGATCGGCCTCGCGGCTCAGCAGAATGGGCTGCTGGCGGATGAGATTTCCGTCGAGCACGAGGAGCAGCAAAGCGTGGCGCGGTTCCAGCGAAATGATGTCGAGATGTTTGACGGTGGCGCCAAGCGCCCGCGGACCGGTGACCATGCTCACCGCGTCGGTGACCAGCGCCAGCGCCCGCGCCGCCACCTCGAGGGTCTCCTCGAGACCCCCGGTCAGCTGTGTGAAGAACGGATCCATCTGCCGGCGCACCGCGACCGGGACCGCTTCCTCCTCCATGAGGAAGTCCACGTAGTAGCGATAGCCCCGGTCGGAGGGCACCCGCCCCGCAGAGGTGTGGGGCTGGAGCAGGTAGCCAACGTCGACGAGGTTGGCCAGGTCATTGCGGATCGTCGCCGACGACCAGGAGGCCAGGTGGATCGCCAGCGCGTGGGACCCGACCGGCACTCCGGTGCGGGTGTAGCCCGCCACCACCGCCTTGAGGATCTGCTGCTTTCGCGAGTCGAGGGGGGTGGGGACGGGTGTCTCCAACGCGCTCTCCTTCGCCACCTGCCGCTTGCGCGGGTTTAGCACTCCTTATATTCGAGTGCTAAATGCTACCACGGGCAGGCGTTACGGACTCGAGGTGAGGATCTCCCAGGCCAGAGAAGCCGAGGAGCTCGAGCACCTCGCGTGCCTTCCAGGGTTCCATCGCCATCGCCGTCGACAGTGAGAGGCCGGCGCGCATCAGCTCGCTGATGACCGGCTGCGGCGGGGGCTGATGGATGTGGAGGCGGCTCATGGACCGCAATCGTGAGGAATTCGGCGGCAGACTTCCAGTCCCGAGAGCACATCGTGACCAGGCCGTCTGGCCAGGACCGGTACCGTCGTGCGCAGCGTTACAGCGTGACCACACCCGCGCCTGCGGCAGCGACGGTCAGGCGCCGGGGGCAGCCAGGCGGAGCGCAAGCTGGTTGAGCACCTCCTCTCCGCGAGACGTGGCCGTGACGCGCGATCCATCGAGCTCGAGAAAGCCCGCGGCGGCGAGCTCGCGAGCCTCGCCGAGCGCGCTCTCGCGCTCCAACCGGACGCCCTCTCGCAGCCGCAGCCCGAGCATGATCGACTCCTCGGTGCGCATGCCGGCGTCGACCCATTCAGGGTTGCGCACCGACAGCGGCGCCTCACGTCTGGCTGCGACATATCCCCCGACGTCACGACCGTGCTCGTAGCGGAACGCCAGCGCGCCTGCGGGCGCATTCAGCCCGAAGGCGGTTGCGACGGCCGAGGGGAGGTGGCCGTGGGCGCCGACGCCGGCCGCAGCGTAGTACCCGTTGCGCCAGTACACGAGGTTGTGGCGGCACTGGCGCCCGTCGCGAGCGAAGTTGCTGACCTCGTATTGCGCGTATCCGAAAGCCGCCAGGGTGTCGACGGCGATGCCGTGCTGGCGAAGGGCGGTCAGCGGGTCAACCACGCGCACCCGCCCTGCAGCCACCGACCGATGCAGGGGCGTCCCGCTCTCCACGGTGAGCTCGTAGCACGACATGTGGTCGGGGCCGGCCTCGATCAGACGGTGCAGGGATTCCGTCCAGCGCGCGTCATCGAGCCCGGGGACAGCGTAGATGAGGTCCGCGCTGACGTTGGTGAAGCCGGCGGCCCGAACCTCACCGATTGCCGCGAGCGCACGGTCGGCGTCGTGGACGCGACCGAGGAAGGCGAGGATGTCGGCGTGGGTGCTCTGCACACCGACGCTGACCCGGTTGAAGCCGGCGGCGCGCCACCCACGCGCGCGAGCAGCGGACGAGCTGGAGGGGTTGACCTCGAGGGTGATCTCCGCGTCGGGAGCGATCCGGAAGCCGGCGCGCACCTCGTCCATCACCGTTGACATGAGGCGGAGGTCGAGCAGACCGGGAGTGCCGCCGCCGCAGAAGATGGTGTCGAGCCGGCAGCCATCCAGCGCGGCACCCAGCGCCCTGAGCTCGCTGACCAGCGCGCCGACGTACTCGTGCTGACCGCCGGCGCCGGCGACCGAGACGAAATCGCAGTACTCACACTTGCGCTCGCAGTACGGGATGTGGATGTACAGAGCGGCGATCTGCGCGATGCCGGGCGCGGTCACTGGAAGGGCGTCTCCAAGTTCAGCGGCAGCTGTTACAAGATGGTTGCCGGACAGAGATCGGCGTATGCGGAACCTAGCATGGCTGCGGCAGGACACTTGCCCTCATGACTTTTCGCCATCATCGTTCCCGCTCTCGTCGACGGCTGTCTCGTGGTGCGACCATGGTCGAGTTCGCACTCGTGGCCCCCGTTTTCTGACCCAGGGGACGTGACCTGCAATGGCAGCGGCTGCTCGAACGTTCTCAGCCTCACCCGGCCCACCAGCAACGGCACCTCCCAGACGACGGCGACCACCACCGATGGCGTGTATTCGGGGCAGTCGGGTGAGGGCACTTCGGCCGCTCAGGCGACGTGGACACAGAGGGTCCCCGCCGGGCTTGCTTCCATCCAGACGCAGAACCAGAGCGCGAGCCCGGCGAACATCTACAACGGCCTGTGGATACGCTTCGATATCAGTGTCCCGGCCGCCTACGCATCCGGCGCCACCCCCGACGTCGACCCGGCCAACTCGGCCACGTGGTTCTGGTACCTCAGCTACACAACCTCACAGCCGGCCGGGGACACCATCTCCGCCAACCTCGGCTTCACCGGCGCGCCGGTGCATCTCGTCAAGGGCTGATCGCTCACCGCCTCGGCTTGGTACTGCGCTTGGAGCCGCGCTCCGACGGCGTCGCCGGCCGCGGTCTGGTCGCGTTGCGCTCGAGCATCCGCGCTCGGGCGCGTCGCCCCGGCGCCCCCAGCAGACGGCTGAATCCCGGGTAGAGGGTCACCGTGCCGACGAGTGCCAGGACGTCGCCGACGGCGATGAGCAAGCCATCACTCAGTTTCAGCTGCTTGATGAACTGCTCTGTGGACACCGCTCCGGTCGCCGGGTGGACGAAAGCGGTTCCCAGCATCAGGGACAGCAGGGCGTACATGATGCCCAGCGACAGCGACTCGAGCAGGCGAAGTTTGCGCGGCTGACCGGTCAGTCTGCGGGCCAGCGGCATCATCAGGACGCAGCCCACCACCAGGTACTGCGGCTGAAAGAAGAACACGTCGATGATCAGCGGATTGGTGTTTGAGGTGATGTGGATGATGGCGCCGGTGGGTATCTGCAGGAGGAAGGTGAGCCCGAGCAGAACCAGCAGACCGGCGGCACTCCAGCGCGGCTCCCCAGTCGGGTCAGGCCTGCTCACCGGCCGGGAGCGGCGTGGGGAAACGACCGCCGGTTGGGGCGCGACAGTGGCTTCCACCACAGCAGGAACACGCTTGGCTGGCGGCCGGCGTCGCTTTCTGGCAGCCACGATCACTCGTCCAGCTTGAGCACGGCCATGAAGGCCTCCTGGGGAATCTCGACGTTGCCCACCCGCTTCATCCGCTTCTTGCCCTCCTTCTGCTTCTCGAGGAGCTTGCGCTTGCGGGTGATGTCTCCGCCGTAGCACTTGGCGAGGACGTCCTTGCGCATCGCAGAGACGGTTTCACGGGCAATGATCTTGCCGCCGATGGCCGCCTGGATGGGGACTTCGAAGAGCTGCCTGGGGATGAGCTTGCGCAGTCGTTCAGCGAGCTTGCGTCCCTGCAGCGCGGCCTTGTCGCGGTGCACGATCATCGAGAGCGCGTCGACACGCTGGCCGCCGACCAGGATGTCGAGCTTGACCAGCTTCTCGGCGCGGAAGCCGGTGATCACGTAGTCGAGCGACGCGTAGCCCCGGCTGCGGGATTTGAGCTGGTCGTAGAAGTCGTGAATGATCTCACCCAGGGGCAGGTCGTAGATGATCGCCACCCGGTCGCCTGGCTGGTACTGCATGTCGAGCAGCTCACCGCGGCGGTCCTGGCACAACTCCATGAGAGGACCGACGTACTCCTTGGGCGCGAAGATGGTGGCGCGCGTTCGCGGTTCCTCGATGTCGTCGACCTGGGCGGGGTCGGGGAGCATCGCCGGGTTGTCGACGGCCACCATCTCACCGGTGCGCATGCGCACCCGGTACTCGACGGTCGGCGCGGTGGTGAGCAGCTCGAGGTCGAACTCGCGCTCCAGCCGCTCCTGGACGATCTCCATGTGGAGAAGCCCAAGGAACCCGCAGCGGAAGCCGAAACCCAGCGCCACCGACGACTCCGGCTCGTACACCAATGAGGCGTCGTTGAGATTGAGCTTGGAGAGTGCCTCTTTGAGGTCGGGCACCTTGTCGGAATCGAGCGGGAAGATGCCCGCGAACACCATCGGCGTGACCGTGCGGTAGCCGGGGAGGGCTGCGGCCGCGGGGTGGTTGGCGTCGGTGACTGTGTCACCCACCTTGCTGTCGCGCACATCCTTGACCGAGGCGACGACGTACCCCACCTCGCCGGGGCTGAGCGAGCCCGTCGAGATCATCTGGGGCCGGAAGACACCGACCTCGTCGACGACGAAGTCCTTGCCGGTGGCCATCATGTGGATGCGCTGACCCTGGCGGATGACACCGTGCATGACCCGCACGTACACGATGACGCCGCGGTAGACGTCGTACTTGCTGTCGAAGATGAGTGCCTGAAGGGGAGCGGTCACGTCACCCGACGGCGGCGGCACCCGCGCCACCACCGCCTCGAGGATCTCGTCGATGCCGATTCCCTGGCGCGCGCTGGCCAGCACGGCGCCGTGACCGGGGAGCCCGATGACGTCCTCGATCTCCTTGCGCACCAGCTCCGGGTCGGCGGCGGGCAGGTCGATCTTGTTGATGACGGGGATGATCTCGAGGTCGGCCTCCAGCGCCGCATACACGTTGGCCAGCGTCTGCGCCTCGATGCCCTGGGAAGCGTCGACCACCAGCACGGCGCCCTCGCAGGCGGCCAGTGATCGCGACACCTCATAGGCGAAGTCGACGTGACCGGGTGTGTCGATGAGGTTGAGCTGGTAGGTGCGGCCATCGGCCGCCTGGTAATCCAGGCGCACCGCCTGCGCCTTGATGGTGATGCCGCGTTCGCGCTCGAGGTCAAGGGTGTCGAGCAGCTGATCCTGCATGTCGCGCAGGGCGACCGTGCCGGTTCGCTCCAGGAGCCGATCGGCGAGCGTGGACTTGCCGTGATCGATGTGGGCGATGATGCAGAAGTTGCGGATCAGCTCGAGTGGCTTTGAGGACAACGACGGCCATCCTAGCCGCGTTCGCTCCCACATGATCCGCGCACGTCCGCGCGTTCGCTGCTCGCGACCGCGCGCGCCGCCGCACCGATCCCACCGGCGGCTGGCGGGCTCCGATGCTCTGCGGGGCCGCATCACCGGCCTGACCCGTCAGATCGGGGCGCTGCGGCCTCCGCCGCCGGCGGCTACTTCTCCTCCCGGTCGACGGCCCGGCGCATCACCTCGGCGAGGTCGACGTTGCGCTTGGTGCCGGCCACGGACGGCTTGACGCGGTGAGCGAGCACCGCCGGAGCCACCCGCTCGACATCGTCGAAGGTGGCGCGGTCGCGGTTCTCGTAGGCGGCGAGTGCCTGCGCACTCTTACGGGTGACGATGTCGGCGCGGTGGCCGTCCACCTCGAGCTCGATGCCCAGCGCGGCGATACCCACCAGGATGTCGCGATCGACCTCCACGTCGGGCAGGGTGCGGATGGCTCGCGCGATCCGCTCGGCCTCGGCCGTCTCCTGCGCCTCGTAGCGGGCGGCGAAGGCCTCAGGATCCTCCTCGAAGTCCTCGCGGCGCTCGACGATCTCGACGCGCTGGGTCACGTCGCGGATGCCGGCCACGTCGACGCAGAGGCCGAAACGATCGAGCAGTTGGGGACGGAGGTCGCCCTCCTCGGGGTTCATGGTGCCGACCAGGATGAACCGGGCGGGGTGAGACACCGACACCCCCTCGCGCTCCACCGTGTTGAGCCCCATGGCGGCGGCATCGAGGAGCACGTCGACGATGTGGTCATCGAGAAGGTTGACCTCGTCGACGTAGAGGATGTTGCGATTGGCCTCGGCGAGCACCCCGGGTTCGAAGCGCTTCTCGCCCGTCTTGATGGCCGCCTCGATGTCGATGCTCCCGACCACCCGGTCCTCGCTGGCGTTGATGGGCAGTTCGACGACCCGCATCTGTCGCGGCTGGCGGGGCAGCTCCTCGCCGGCGGCACTGCGGGTGCTGCAGTCGACGCACTGCTGCTCGCCAGGATCGGGGGCACAGCCGAACAGGCAACCGACGACAACGTCCTGCTCGGGGAGCAGCCGCGCCAACGCGCGCACCGCCGTCGACTTGGCGGTGCCCTTCTCGCCGCGGATCAACACTCCGCCGATGGCGGGGTTGATGGCGTTGAGCACCAGCGCCTGGCGCATCGGCTCCTGGCCGACGATGGCAGTGAACGGGAAGACGGAGCGGCCGACCTGCATTCTCGGATTGTCCATGTTTGGCGCCACTTGGCGGTCGCGACCGGTCACCGGCTCCGAAGGCTGCGCTCCACTCCGGCGAGAATCGCGCCCTGGCTGAGGTCGTACAGCCCCAGGTACTCGCCCCCCGATCGATCGGCCAGGTCAAGGCAGGCGTTGAACCCGTAGTCGCCACTGAACAGCTGCGAACGCGAGGGCCGCGCGGCTGCGCCGACCCGAGGCAGCGGGGTCGCAGTGATGTGGTCGCGCGCCGAATCAATCACCAGCATGCGCACGTGCTCTGTACCGATCTGTGCGGCCAACCGCTGGGCCTCGAGCAGAGGCTCCTCGCCAAAGAGCGAGATGTTGCCGCGCCCGTCGCTGATCAGCACGATCAGCGGGTACACCGAGGCATCGCGGAGCCGCTCGGTGCGCACCACCTTGAGCCCTGCCACCAGGCCGTGCGTCAGCGGCGTGGTCCCACCGACCGCAAGCCGCTGCAGGCGTTCTTCGGCAAGGTCGACACTGGACGTGGGTTGCAGGATCACGCGAGCAGTCCTGCCCGAGAAGACCACCAGTGACACCTTGTCGCGGCGCACGTACGCATCGCGCAGCAGGGACAGCACCGCTCCCTTGGTGGCCTGCATGCGCTGCTCAGCGTCCATGGACGCGCTGGCGTCGACGACGAAGACGATCAGCGTGCCCGTGCGGCGGCGGCGCACCTTCTGGCGCAGGTCCTGCCGCTCAAGGTGAAGCGCCGGCGCATCCACGACCCCGGCGGCCGCCGCCTCCTCGCGGCGGCGCAGCTGGTGGGGAGCGGCGGCGCGAACTGTGGCGTCGAACGCCACGTCGGAGGTGTGCTCGCTCTGCACCGCGCGCACGTACCGGCCCCGGCGGTCCGGGCTGCGCGACTGGCTGCGCTTGCCGCTCGCCTTGCGGCTGCGGCGGTCGCGCGGCAAGCTGATCTTGCGCACCGCGAAGAGGTCTCCAGAGAACTGCGGCGCCCCCGACGCGGTCGACTCCGCGCCGCGCGCCTGGTCTCCCTGGGAGGCGCCCTCGCCCTGGTCGGCGGTTGTCGTCGACTCCTCGGCCGTCTCCGATTCCTCGGCTTCCGCGGTCGATTCCGACTGGGCTGCGGACGCCTCGGCGTCGCGGCGCATCTCCTCCATACGCTCCCGCGCGGCCTCCGTCGGGGACGGGGCGGCCTTGCCGTCCGACGCCGAATGCTCGCGCCGGCGGTGCGCCAGCGCCAGTTCCGCGGCAGCGACCACGTCGGCGGCGCTCACCTCCAGAGCGTCCATGCCGGTCAACGGATCATCTGAACCCGCGTCGACCAGCGTCTGCGCCTCACGCCAGGCGCACATCGTCTGCGCGGTGCGGCTGATGACGATGTCGGCGCGATGTCCGACCGCGGCGGCGTCCACACAGATGAGCGCAATGAATTGGCGCATGGCTCTCGACATGCGGACCAGGGGGAGCAGGTCGCCGGCACGTGCGATCACCTCACGAAGGCGTTGCTGGTCGCGCTCATCCTCGCTCGAGATGGCAGCGGCGGCGCGGGTGTCTCGGTCCATGACGCGCACCCGGTCCTCGAGCGCCTGGAGGCCGCTGACGTCGACGCAGAGCCCGAAGCGATCGAGCAACTGCGGACGCAGCTCACCCTCTTCGGGATTCATGGTCCCCACCAGCATCAGCCGCGCCGGGTGGGAGAGCGACACCCCCTCGCGTTCCACGGTGTTGATGCCCATGGCGGCGGCGTCGAGGAGAACATCGACGAGATGGTCGTCGAGAAGGTTGACCTCGTCGACGTAGAGCAGGTTGCGGTTGGCGGCTGCCAGCAGTCCCGGTTCGAAGCGACGCTCGCCTCGCTTGATCGCCGCCTCAACGTCGATGCTCCCAACCACCCGGTCCTCGCTGGCGTTGACGGGAAGTTCCACCACGCGCATGGGCCGCGACTCGCGGTGCATGGCCTCGCCGGCGTTCGCTCTGGCCCGGCACTCCTCGCACCACAGGCCAGGAGCGTCCGGATCACATTGGAATCGGCATCCGGCGACGACCGCAACGTCGGGCAGGAGCGCGGCCAGGCCCCGCACCGCGGTGGACTTGGCCGTGCCCTTCTCTCCCCGGATGAGAACCCCACCGATGGCCGGGTTGACGGCGTTGAGGAGCAGAGCCTGCTTCATGGCATCCTGCCCGACCAGCAACGTGAAGGGAAGAACGCCGGCGCGATCGGTCATCACCGTCCATCGCGCTGCAGATCGGCGGAGATGGCGCGTCTCTGTTCCGCGCTCAGGCTGGCGCTGCCAAGGCAGCCGGGGTGGTTGACGCTGACGGCGACCGCCGCGCCGTCGAGCAGTGCCCCGCACTGCTCGCTGCTCAGCCCGAAGCGAAGCGTGAACGCACCCGAAGGGTCGTCTGCGGGGTCCGCCTGGGCAGACACGCGGTCGCCCGCCACGCCCAGGGACACAGCGTTGGCGATGCCGGGCAGCTCAGTGAGCCGGTCGGCAAGCTCGACCGGGTCGGCCACGTCGAGGTAGAGGGTCGCCACCAGCTCGTGCCTGCCTCCGATCAGCTCAGCGAAGGCGGCCGACTCGGTCGCGATCCGCTCCTCGTCGCCAACTCGCTCGGCGCGCAACAGCTCCTCCAGGGCGGTCCGGACGGTCTCGCGGGTCTCGAAGACGAGCACGAGACCTCCTCCCAGATCAACGCGGCGATGCTCGGCGATGGAGGCCAGGCGCGCGCGTGCGGCGGCGCGCTCCACCTCGTATGTGGACCCGGTGCGGACCTCCCCGATCGCGAACCCCTCCATCGTCAGCGGTCCGGCGCGGCGCGGCGGAGCACGCTCGCATGGAGGGGCTCGGCATCCGCGCGGCCGGCGCAGACGGGGCAGCACAGCACGCTCTCGACTTCGCGGGCGGACGCCTCCCGCAGCCGGGTGGCGCTGTCGTCCTGCATCGTGGGCACGCCGAATCCTCTCGTCGCCAGGGGGCTGTGAACTGGCGCGAGCGTACCCGCTTCTGCCGTCCGCTCGACGGCCGCGTGAAACCCGACCACTTCGGTATGCTTTCTCGACTATGGTCAACGTCCCGTTCGACCGCAGCGCTCTGAAGGTCGGTCAGGTGATCCTCATCAGCGGCTTGGTCATCGCCTGGTTGGTCGCCCTGGCGCGCCCGGCTGCGGCCATCGCCCTGCCACTGCTCGCCCTGATGATGCTCGGCAGCGCGCTGTCGCCGGCTACGAGCCTCCCGCGGGCCCTCTACGCCGGTCTTCTCAAGCCCCGCCATCTTGTCCGTGCCCGGGTTCGGATCGAGGATCCTGCCCCCCACCGATTTGCTCAGCTGGTCGGGGGGTGTTCCTGGTCGCCGCCAGCATCGCGGCGGCCCTCGGGCATCTCACAGCCGCCTGGACGCTGGGCTGGATCGTCATCGCTCTGGCGGTCCTCAACTTCGCCTTCGACATCTGCGTGGGCTGCATCGTCTACGCGCAGCTGGTACGCGTCGGTCTCTTCCCGATCGTCCGCCGCCGTCCTGCCGCCGGCTGACCATGCCGTCGCTGCTCATCGCGCCGTTTGCCGCCCTGCTGATCCTGGCCGCGGCAGCGGGCGCGCTGGCGTTTCAGCGTTCCCGGCAGCGGCGCCTGGTCGGCACAGTTCTCGCGGGCACCGACGCTCCGCCTGGCGCCGGCGCGGTCCCTGACATCCTCTATTTCACCGGCGAGAACTGCACCGTGTGCCACGTCGCCCAGCGCCCTGCCCTGCAGCGCCTGCGTGGCCTCATCCAAGACGTCGCCATCCGCGAGATCGACGTTGCCCTGGACCGCCGGTCGGCACGCACCTACCGGGTGATGACGCTGCCCACCACGATCGTGCTCGACCCATCTGGGCGCGCCGTCGCTGTCAACGCGGGCTTTGCCGCCGAGTCGGTCCTCCGCGACCAGGTGCTGGCCGCCCGCGCGACGTCTGCGCAACCCGCCGTCGCCTGACGTCCACGTCAGCGTGCGACAGCAGCGTGTGGCCGCATGCTTCAATCGACCAATGACCACCACCCAGGCGCGCCGGCCGCGGGTATCGCTGCCGGCTCCCAGTGACCTGTACTGCGTCGATGAGCTGCTCACCGACGATGAGCGCCTCATCCGCGACACGGTGCGATCAATGGTGCGCGAGCGGGTGCTCCCCGTCATCGGGGACCATTTCGAAGCGGGCACCTTCCCGCGTGAGTTGGTCGGGGAGGCCGCCAACCTCGGCCTGCTCGGCATGCACCTGACGGGTTACGGCTGTGCCGGCACCACCGCCGTCGCGTACGGCGTGGCATGCGAGGAGCTCGAGGCCGGCGACAGCGGTTTGCGCTCCTTCGTGTCGGTGCAGGGGTCGCTGGCCATGTTCCCGATTCACGCGTTTGGGAGCGAGGAGCAGAAGCAGAAGTTTCTGCCAGAAATGGCGGCAGGCGTTCGGATCGGATGCTTCGGCCTCACCGAACCTGACGCCGGCAGTGATCCCGGAAGCATGCGGACCAGGGCAACGCGAAGCCGCGAGGGCTGGGTGTTGAACGGCACCAAGATGTGGATCACCAACGGTTCGATTGCGGACATTGCAGTGGTCTGGGCGAACACCGACGAGGGCGTGCGGGGGTTCCTGGTGGAGCGCGGAACGCCGGGTTTCACCGCCTCCGACATCCACCGCAAGCTCTCGCTGCGCGCCTCGGTCACCAGCGAGCTGCACTTCGACTCGGTGGCGCTTCCCGAGTCGGCGATGCTCCCAGGGGTGAGCGGGATCGGTGGACCGCTGTCGTGTCTCAACGAGGCGCGCTACGGCATCGCCTGGGGCGCCATGGGTGCGGCACGCGCCTGCTTCGAAGCCGCGGTCGACTACAGCAAGACGCGGCAGATGTTCGACCGGCCCATCGCACGGTTCCAGCTCACTCAGGCCAAGCTCGCCACCATGGCGACATCGCTGGTGCAGGGCCGGCTGATCGCGCACCGGCTGGGGACTCTCAAGGACGCCGGCCGGTTGCATCCGGTGCAGATCTCGCTGGCCAAGCGCGCCAACGTTCGGGCCGCCATCGAGGTGGCCCGCGAGGCACGCACCATCCTCGGCGCCAACGGCATCACCCTCGAGTACCCGGTGCTGCGCCACATGAACAACCTCGAATCGGTCCTCACGTACGAGGGCACCGAGGAGGTCCACACCCTCATCCTCGGCAAGGCGATCACCGGCGAGGACGCCTTCTCCTGAGGGAGCGAGCGCTCACGCCGCGGCGGCGACATCCCATCCTTCGATCTCGCGAAAGGAGTGGTGACCGCGGGCGGCGACGATGATGTGATCGAGCATGGGGATGCCGACCAGGACGGCGGCGCTGCGGAGCGCCTCCGTGACCAGCCGGTCAGCCCGGGACGGCGAGGGGTCGCCGGACGGGTGATTGTGGGCCACCACCAGGCCGGACGACCCGGCACGCAGCGCCGGCGCGAGCACGTCGCGTGGCGTGAGACGCGAGCTGTTGACACCGCCCACGACCACCGTCTCGACGGAGATGGGCCGGTGGCGGGCATCGAGCAGCAGCACCCACACCTCCTCCCGGGCGGCCGCGCGCAGTCCGCCGAGCAGTAGGACCGCGTCGCGAGGCGAGCTGACGGTGGGGCGGTCATCAGCAAGCCACCGCTCTGCGAGTTCCCAGAGGGCGGCAAGGCGCACCGCTCGCTGGGGAGCCACACCGTGATCGCGTACCAACCCGGTCGCGCCCAGCATGCGACGCTCCCAGAGGGGCAGGCGCGCCACCCGCACGGCGCACTCGGTCACCCCAGGCGCAGGCCTGGACCCGCCCAGAACGCGCGCGATCAGTTCGGCATCCGTCCTTCCACCGAGCGGGGTGTCAGTGGTCTCCGACGCCGGTGGACTCATACATATTAGGGTATCTGTCCCCGCAATGTATAAGACGGATTTGTGTAATATGCTCGACCCGCTTGGAAGGCTAGCGGACCTTGAACTCGCGTTCCCGGTCCTCGTTCGCCTGCTCCGCGAGGAGTATCCGTCCGACTATCGGCTCGCACGCATGGCCTACCTTCACGGCGGTGAGGTTACCGATGAGCAGTTAGCCGCCTTGGAGCGAATAGAGGGGGGCGAACCCTACCTGTGGCCGAACTCGGCGTCGGCATCATCGATCAAGCCGTCGAGGTAGGTCAGGTATTCGTGGAGGACCGCGTCGATGGTGTCCTGTGGTGGCGCGGCATTCTTTGGACCGGCTGGAGCCGCGAAATGGGTCCACGACTGGACGCCTGGGGGCAAGTCGGCGTAGAACTTCTCCAACCCACCATCTGGTCGACGTACAAGCCACCCTGCGCCACCTAACTCGTCCCCAATGCCAAACC
>DAINCY010000034.1:0-21529 GCA_036732145.1 Candidatus Dormiibacterota bacterium | reverse complement strand
AAGTCGCACGCGATGTTCACGGGCCAGTGTCCGGTGAAGCGGTACAACCGTCAACTGATGAGTCTGATCCTCGCCGACAAGGCGCATATCGCCAAGGCCGTCAACGCCACTGTCCTCTCGTTGGAGGATGCACCACAAGGCTACAAAGACTTCGACCAGGGCGCCGCCAAGAAGTTCGTGCTCGACCCCCATGGGATGATCCCCAACTAGACTCGAGCGTTGTGAGAGGAGGCTGTCCTCCGGGTCGTGGGCGCATCGATCGGCGACCCACGACCCCGGGTGCCAGGGCTTGGCACCAGAGCGAGCAGTTGATCAGTGATGCTGCGGGCCGGCGGGGAGTCCGCCTCGACACCCCTGCGTTCGTCGCCGTGGCCGCCAACGCAGTCGCATCGTTGGTCATGGTCCTCGTGTTGCGTCCAGGCTTGCCAGGATCCGGCACCACGGACGCTGATCGCCTGCTGTACATCCAGACACACGTGGTCGAATGGCGATTGGGGTGGCTTTCGTGGAACGTTGCGGCGATCACCCTGCTGTCCTTTTTCGTGGCCCTCTCGCAGTGTGCGAAGAGCGACGCGCCTCTCGTGGCCCGGGTGGCGTTGCTCTGTGCCACTGCGGGACTGGCATCCGATCTGGCAGCAGAAGCTCTCATCATGGGATTGCAACCAACAGCGACAGCGCAGCTGTTTCCGGTCCTGGAGCGGGCCACGCTGTTGCTGACCGGCTACTTGGGGAATGGCCTCTACTCAGTGTGTGGCGGGTTGCTCACGTGGTCGCTGCGCGCCATGTTGCCGAGGAGGCTCGTGCTCCTGGCCGTCCCTCTGTGGGGAGCGGGTTTGATCCTCAGCATGGTCACCATGCTGGATTGGATCGCCGGGGAAATCGTCGTCACGGGGATCGTGATGACGCTGTTTGTCTTGTGGACGCTCTTGGTGGGAATGTGGGCTCGAACAAGCGCGTCCTGATCATCGGTGGATACGGCACTTTTGGGTTGCTGCTGGCTCGTGAACTCCTTTGGTCGACCCGACTGTCGGTGGTGCTCGGAGGTCGCAATCCAAACCGACTCAGGTCAGCGGTTACGCGACTGAGATCTGCGGAGAGAACGACCTGGGTGCATGTGGATCTCAATCAGCCGGCGAGCATTGCAAAGGCAATCGGCGACGCTGATGCGGTGGTGTGTGCGGCGGGACCATTTCAGCTGCTGAGTCCGACGATCGTTGGTCGGGTGGTTGAAGCGGGAGCGCACTGGCTCGACTTGTCAGACGATCCGAAATGGATTCGCGACGTTGAGACAGACAACATCCTGCAGGAACGCGCAGGTGCTGCTGGTCTGGTTGTGGTTCCCGGACTGTCCACCACGCCAAGGGTATCAGCCGCGCTCATTGATCTATGCCGTCGACACCTGCCTCAGGCTACCGACGCCAAGGTCATCCTCTTTGTTGGAAACAGGAACACAAAGGGAACCGCCGCCCTGCGAAGCGCTTTGGCTTCACGATTCGGCCCGGGAGAAACTGTGGACGTGCTCAAGTTCGGCCGTCGCGTCGGTTTTGAACTGCCCAGTGCGGACGCCGCACTGTTGGCTGAATCGAGTGGCTTGCGAATACGTTTCTTGGTGGCGCCGGAGTGGACCTTGGGTGTGCAGCTCTTGCGGGCGGCCACGCGCGGCGGAGTCCACGGCGAAAAAGCAGCTCGGATCCTGTCCTGGTTATCGAAGCCTGCGGGAGCATTCGGAACTTCTTTGGGAGCGATTCATGTGACGTTGAAGGAAGAGAGCACAACGTTGTCGGCGGCGGTCATCGGTGATCAACGTCTAGCGATACTGCCCTGCAGGGTGATGCTGGAGGCGATGTTCGCGGCTGATCATGACGGAGACTTGTCCACCGGCGATCGTGCACGACATTTCCTCAGAGACTCCTCGCTCTTTCTCACCAGACTCGCAAACTGTGGCATGGAGATCGTCGGCCCGGTGTCCTTCCCCTGATGACCCCGGGCTTCCGTCTCCTGCACATCCCCGCAGGAACGGCCCGGCTCCCGATCGATTCAAAGGCCGGCCTAGTGCCGGACACACACAGCGGCGCTTGTCTCGCCTGACGACGGCGTTACCCTTTCCCGGATGGGCTTCACCTCGCCAATGCGGCGGCTCCTCCGGGCCAAGGATCTCGCCGACTCCCGCTACTTCGACACCCTGGTCGTCGATGACCTGGCCAGGACTGCGGGTCTCTCGCGGGCGCACTTCAGCCGCGAGTTCCGACGCGCTTTCGGGGAACCTCCCCACACCTACCTTCTGACCCGCCGGCTGGAGCGTGCCGCCAGCCTGCTACGCACAACGGATCGGTCCGTGTCGGACATCTGCTTCGCCGTCGGCTCGCAGGGCGTGGGGTCGTTCACGGCCAGCTTCACCCGGACCTTTGGCATGCCGCCCACCGACTACCGCGCGGCCCATCCCCCGGCCGCCGATCTCGCCCGAGTGCCCGCATGCGTGATGCGGGTTTACGGCCGCCCAAAGGCAGCACGTTTCGAGAAGACTCCCGCCGCCAGCGTCGGTAGCATTGCACCCGAATCATCCGACACTCCATGAGGAACCCCAACAGATGATCCGTATCGCGAACGCTCAGATTTGGGTCCACGATCAAGACGAGGCCCTGGCGTACTGGACCAGCAAGGTCGGCATGGAGGTCCGCACCGACGTGACGATTGCCGAAATGGGCAATTTCAGGTGGCTTACGGTGGGCCCTCCGAGCCAGCCCGACGTCTCCATTGTCTTGATGGCCATTCCCGGACCGCCGGTGATGGATAGCGAAACCGCCGCCCAGCTGCGAACACTCATGGAAAAGGGCTTCGCCGGCACCGTCTTCCTCACCACCGAGGACTGCCGCAGGTCGTACGAGGAGCTCAGGAATCGCGGCGTCGAGTTCACCGAGGCGCCGGAGACCCGTCCCTACGGCATCGACGCGGGTTTCCGAGATCCCTCGGGAAACAGCGTCCGTCTCACCCAGCTGACTGAGATCGCGGCGAGGGTGTAAGCCGCCGACACGAGCGCCCCACCCTGATGGCTCAACCCAGGGTGGGTTAGAGTCACAGCGCAGGATCCAACGCAATGGAGGGCAGACCCATGGCGACCGCAATGACGCTTCTGGCGCTCCCAACCTCCATCGTTCCCGGTCCCGCCGTCTAGCATCACCGAGACGTCTCTCGCCTCGCGACCGACGCGCTGATCCCGACACGAGACCGGGTGTCCTTTCACTCGGAGTTTCTTGTGCACACACCGTCTTCGGCTCTGTTCCGCCTCGGGTGGGATGAGTCCTACGCCACCGCCTTCGACGCGGTCGCTCCAGAGGCAACCGTGCCGGCTCGCGTGGTGCTCGTCGCCTCGCGGACGGTGACGGTCATCACCGACAGCGGCCAGCGTGACAGCGTGCTTGCGGGTCGCCTGCGCGCCTTCCCCCCGCCGGGCGGCGTGACCACAGGCGACTGGGTCGCCGTCGATGACAGCACAGTCCACGCCGTCGTCCCGCGTCGCAGTGCTCTGCTGCGTCGCGCCACAGGTGGCGCAGCAGTCGCTCAGGCCGTGGCGGCCAACGTCGACATCGTGTTCATCGCCGTCCCGCTGGGCCTGGCTGTCGGCGTGCGCAGGCTGGAGCGCAGCCTGGCCATGGCCTGGTCGAGCGGCGCACGGCCCGTGGTGCTCCTGACCAAGTCGGATCTCAGCGCCGACCGGGCAGTCGACCTCGACTCCGCCAACGCGGTGGCAGGAGGCGCCGAGGTCATCGCGGTGAACGTCCAGGGCCTCGGGGTTGATGCCGTCCGATCACGCCTGCCGGCGGGCCGGACCGGCGCCATCGTCGGTCCCAGCGGAGCGGGCAAATCGACTCTCATCAACTCACTGTGCGGTGGCGAGCGCCTCGCCACCGCAGCCGTCCGCTCCGACGGACGGGGGCGCCACACCACCAGTCATCGTGAGCTGGTGGAACTGCCTGGGGGTGGGCTGTTGATCGATACGCCGGGGATGCGCGAGATGGGTGTGTGGGACGCACAGGCCGGCATCGACACGGTGTTTGCCGATGTCGGGGAGCTGGCTTCCCATTGCAGATTCAGCGATTGCTCTCACAACGGCGAGCCCGGTTGCGCGGTGCGAAAGGCGGCGGAAAACGACCCGAACATCCTCGAGAGGCTGGCGTCGCTCCGCAAGCTTGAACGCGAACAGCGCTTCCAGGATCTGCAGGTCGATGCTCGGCTCCGCGCAGAGGCGCGCCGCGAACACAGGCGCTTCGCACGCGGCGTGCGCAGCCAGCCGCACCGCTAGTTCGCGCAGGTCACGCACTCTGAGCCCTGACCGTGCGCGATGCGGCGCGGGTGACGGACCTAGCCGGCAGCTGTCTCTGCCGGTTCCGTCCGCTCTGACGGCCTCAGCCCGGCGGCGCGGCCGCGCATCTCGAACTGCGTGGCCATCTTGCGCGAGGCCTCGTCGATCATCTCGTCGCCGAGCATCAGCGCTCCCCGACCCTCATCGGTGGCGTGGCGATAGGTGTCGAGGATCTGCACCGCCCTGTCGAAGTCCTTCTGACCGGGGGTGAAGACCTCGTTGCAGGGCTTGATCTGGCCGGGATGGAGCACCCACTTGCCGTCGTAGCCGAGCGCGGCGGCGCGACCTGCCGACTCGCGGAAACCCTCGATGTCGCGGATGAGCAGATAGGGACCGTCGATGACCTGGATGCCGGCTGCCCGCGCGGCCACGGCGAGCTTGAAGAGCACGTAGTGGAAGATGTCGCCCGGGTAGTTGTAGGTATTGGCGACCGTCAGGTTGGGGAACTGCATGCCGGCGGAGAAGTCGGCGGGACCATACGTGATGGTCTCGACCCGTTTGCTGGCACATGCGATCTCCTCGGCGTTGAGGAGACCGAGCGCGTCCTCCACCTGCGCCTCGATGCCGATCCTCCCCGCCTCGAGTCCGAGCATCTGCTCGAGGCTGCTCAGAGCGCGGTCGACAAATGCGATGTCGCCGGCGTTCTGCACCTTGGGGACCATGATGCAGTCGAGCGCGTCGCCGGCTCCGGTGACAATCTCGCGGACGTCGTCGAGGGCGAACTGGCTGGTCACCTGGTTGATGCGCACCACCCTGACCTTGCCGTGCCAGTCGTGGGAGCGCAGCGCCTCGACGATCTTGCCGCGCGCGGCAGGCTTCTCCAGCGGTGCGCAGGCATCCTCGAGGTCGAGGAATACCTCGTCTGCGGCGGACGACGCTGCCTTCTCCATCATCCTGGGATTGCTTCCCGGGCACGCCAGGATGGAGCGACGGAGGCGCGTGGGCATTCGGCCGGCGCCTCCTCAGGTGCCGGAAGGCGACGGGTCGTCGCCCTCGTGGGGCGGCGGTGGCTGATCGGTGGGGCCGTCGGGCGCCTGCGGGTGATGGCGGTCGTCGTAGGACTCGCTGGCGGGATTGGGCGGCGCAGCGTTGCCGAAGCCGGGGATCTCGCCGCCGCCACCCGCGGCGTCGGGCGGCCCCATCGGGAAACCGAGGCCGCTGAACAGCTTGGCCAGCTCGTCGGGTCCGCCGAGGTCCTCCTGCACGCGGTCCATCATCCGCATCAGCAACTCCTGGATCTGCGGGTCGCCGGCGAGCTTCTCCTGGACGCCCCCGAGCTGCCCGATCAGATCCTTGACCGCCGCCTCCTGGGCGACCTGCATGAGCACCGGCTGGCTCGAGGCGGCGACCACCGTCTGCGACTGCTCCCGGAGAATCTCGAAGCCCCGGCACGCCAGACACGTACCCTGATGCTGACAGCGGCAGAGCTGGTTCTTGAGGCGGTCGAGCTCGCGATGCAGCCCGCTGAGATCGACACCGCCACCTTCTTGGGCCATGGTGCTGATCCTAGCGATGCACGGCCCTGCAGGCGCACGATCGGGCCATGTCGATGAGATGGCGTCATCGCCGGATCCGGCTCCCTTGGGGGCGACTCTCCGTGCAGATCGCCGGCGATGGTCCGCCGCTCCTGCTGCTGCACGGCCTGGGCGGGAGTGGCCGCTACTGGGCCGGTCTTGCCCCACTCCTCGCCGATAGACGGATGCTGATCGCTCCCGACCTCGCCGGTTTCGGCCGCTCCGACAAGCCTCGCCTTGAGTACACGGGCGACTTCCACCTCGACACCATCGACTCCCTGCTGGCAGGGCTACAAGTCGAGGGACAGCTGGCCCTGGCCGGTCACTCCATGGGCGGCATCCTCGCCGCGCTGCTTGCGCGCCGCCACCCGGCGGCAGCCGAGTCCCTGGCCGTGGTCGCCGCCCCCTTTCCGCGACAGCAGGTCCACCCGCACAGGATGCCCAACGGCCGCGTGCGCGTGGCCATCTACCGGGCCGTCCAAAGACTGCTTCCGGCGCTGTCGCCGCTGGTGCGCTCCGCGACCTTTCCGCGAGCGGTGGTCGCCGATTACCTCCGGCACACACTGGACAGTTACCAGAAGACGTCTCACGCGCTGATCTGGAACCCGGCCGCGGCGGAGGCGCTCGGCGGGCTGGATGAAGAGCTGACCGACCGTCCTCAACTGCTGCTCTACTCCGACGAGGATACGACCATCGCGGGGGACAGCCTGGAGCGCTGGCGGGCCCTGCTGCCGAGCGCGGAGGTGATGATCATCCCGGGCGCGCACCAGCTCCTGCTGCGCGACCACTTTGCCACCCTGGCTGCCTGGTACGGGGCGCCGGCGGAACAGCGTCGCGACCCCGTGGCACAATCACCGTAGCGCCCTAGTCACGCCACGCGCGCTGCACGTGCAGTTCACTGCGCTATAGTCAGGGCACGCGGGAGCCTTCGGGAACCGCTGCGCGGCCAGCGTGGCCGCCACGCCGTCAAAGCAGTGTTTGTTGCTTGCGCTGACGCCCGAATCCATCCCGGACCGGATGCATGACGCCGGGGACTGCACCCCACCGGCGTCCGAGGTTTGACCGTCCGACTGATATCCCCGGACCTCGCTCTCGACCGTCTCCATCTCATCGTGCCCGACGGCAGTGACGCCATGGTGGTCCTCACCACGCTCGCGGATGGAGACGCGAAGGACACCGATCCGCGCGACCTCTTTGCTCAGAGGATCAGTGAGGTGGGTCACCTCACTGTGTCGTTTGGCGACGAGGAGCCGCCCCAGTTGCGGCTCGCGCTGCCCGACCTGACCCTGGAATGCGTGCCCCAGGAGTCGCCCGACCACGATCCCGACCACCTCGCGCTGCGCGTGGTGTCAATGCGTCCGGCCATGGATCACCCCGACGGCAGCAAGGTCTTGACGGTGACGGCGCGCACGCCGATCGTGACTGCGGCCAACGGCATGATCAGCGACACCCGCCGCCTGCTCGACTGGAGGTCGGCCAGCGCGGCCGCGGCCAAGTCCGCCGAGCTCTACGCCGCTCTCAAGCTGGTCGACAGCCTGGAGAAGGCCGAACGCCAGCGCGCAGCCACCCAGCGCACCCATTTCATCGCCGCCAAGGAGTACTGGCGCTGCAAGCGCTGCCGGGCGCTCTGGCGTCCGGCCGACCACGAGCGCTGCCCATCGTGCGGTCACGAGTTCACCGAGGCAGACCGCCGCCAGCCCGAGGTGGCCAAGGTGGAATTCCTGGTGCCGCCGACCGAGCAGATCAACCTGACGGCCGACGCCGCGGTGCTCATCGAACCCGAGGACGAGCCCAACTTTGTTGGCCGGGTGTCGCGCATCGACCATCACCGCCACACCGTCGAGGTCACCTGTCGCACCTTCGAGCACGCCGGCACGGAGGGAACCATCACCCCGTCCTTCAACAAGGCGCTGTACCAGGCCAAGCGGAGCGTGCTTGCAGCCATCGCGACCCGCGACTTCGGGGTGGGGCTGCTCGCCCAGCTCATGGTCTCGCCGCAGTCGGTGACGGCGCCTGCCTTCGTGGAAGACGAGGAGGCGCACCACTGGTTGACCGAGGGGATGAAGGCCAACCCGCCCCAGGACCGCGCCGTCGCGCTGCTCAGCCGGCTGGCGGCCGGCGAGGCGGTGTTCATCCAGGGTCCGCCGGGCACGGGCAAGACGACCGTCATCGTCGAGGCCGTCAAGCGTCGACTCGCCGCCAACCCCGACGAGCGCATTCTGGTGACGTCGCACAGCAACCTCGCCGTCGACAACGCGCTCGAACGACTTGCCGACACGCCCGGCATGCGCGCGGTGCGGGTGGCCCGCGCCGAACGCGTGCATCCCGCGGTGGACCGCTTTCGCTGCGACGACGAGGACGATCCCCGCCTGCTCGAGGCCAACTGTTACTTCGCGACCTGCGCCACCGCGGCGACCTCGGCGATCACCGACATGAACTTCGACATCGTCATTCTCGACGAGGCCAACAAGGCGCGAGTCGACGAAGCGCTGCCGGCGCTGCGATTGGGCTCAGCCCTGGCTCTGGTCGGTGATCACAAGCAGCTGCCTCCAGTGGAGGACGACGCGCTCTACGGCATCGTGGAAAGCGATGAGGCGCTGGAAACCCTTGTCAACCGAAGCCTTTTCGAGCAGGCGTGGGAAGGGGGACTGCCCGCCTCGGCGCGCTGCTTGCTGACCATCCAGCACCGCATGCACCCCGACATCGCGGCCTACGTCTCCAAGGCCAGCTACGATGGCCAGCTCGAGGACGCGCCGGAGGTGCAGGCGTATGACTACATCACGCGCACGCCGTTTCCGGTGGCTCTGCATTTCGTCGACACCGAGGGCATGCGCGGTGGCCGCGAGCGGCGCGGACCCGGCGGTGCGCTGCGCAACGAGGCCGAGGTGCGCGTCGCCGCGCAGGTCGTGCGCCTGCTCGACGAGCGCGCGCCGCGGGAGATGAGCATGGCGGTCATCGCCATGTACGCCGAGCAGGTGGAGCGCCTGCGCCAGGCGCTCGGGAGGCGGCGCTTCAAGCGACCGGTGAAGATCGACACCGTCGACTCCTTCGAGGGCCGCGAGGAGGACATGGTGGTGATCTCGCTGGTGCGCTCCAACGAGCGAGGCCGGATCGGATTCCTGCGTGTCCCCAACCGTCTCAATGTGGCCATCTCGCGTGCCAAGCACCTGGTGGCCTGCATCGGTGACAGTGCCACGCTGCGGGCGGGCGAGGAGTCGATGTACGGCGAGCTGGTCGAGGCCGCCCGTTCCACAGGGGGCTGGCTCAGCGCGCTCGACATCGTCAGCCCGGGCAAGCCGCAGCGCCGCCGGCGCAGCGGCGCCGTGGTCACCCCGCATGTGGGCGTCGAAGGACAGCCGGCACCGGCCGCCGACGGTGAGGAGGGCGCTGTCCGCCGTCGCCGCCGCCGCCGCCGCCGCGGGCCCGCACAGGCGCCGGGCGTGCCGCGCCCGGCCGGCGACTCGCAGCAGCCCGTCGCCGACGGCACGGCTCTCCAACTGGGTCCGGACGGCGAGCCCACCCATCGCCGCCGCCGCCGCCGCCGCCGTGGCCGGGGAGCGGGTGCGGGCGGCGCCGCCCCGGATGGTTCGGTGTCCGCCGCTGCCGCCGGCCCGGTCGCCGGCCTTCCCGGCTCGCTGCACTTCTCACCCGGCGGTGAAACGCAGAGCTTCCGACCACGCCGTCGCCGCCGTCGCCGCGGAGGAGGGGCAGCCGGGGCAGCCGACCACTCGCCCGGCACCGACTCGGATGGCACGGCCGCCCCAGCTCCGCGGGTCGAGCTGCCACCGGCCGCAACCGGGTGAGCCGCCAATCCGGGGGTGGAGCCCTGCCCCGTCTCGCCGCCAACCGGCAGGCAGCGACGTGCCCGCAGCGATAACGGTCTTCGTCCGAGCGGGGGATCCCCAGTGCGAGGCCCTCCGTCGCTATCTCGACCAGCGCGGCCTCGAGTACACCACACGTGACGTCACCACCGATCCGTCGGCGAGCGCCATCCTCTTCGGCCGCCTCGGCCGGGTGGCGGTCCCAGCGCTGACCATCGACGACCGACTGATTGTCGGCTTCGACCCGGTGCAGCTGGCTCGCTTTCTACCACGCCCCGACGAGGAGGGCGCCGGTGTGTCGTTCGGGGCCGCGGTGCGGAGTGTCAGCATCGACATCGCCCGCGAGCGGGGACTGGCTGCGGCGTTCGGAGTGGAGGTCGGTCCCGTCCACGAGAGCTCGCCCGCCGCCACAGCCGGCGTGCGCAGGGGCGACGTGATCACCGCCATCGGTGGGTACACGCTGACCGGCGGGGCCGACCAGTTCCGTACCGCGGTCGCCGGTCGACGCCCGGGGGACACGATGATCCTGACCGTCTGGCGAGAGGGTGCCTTCGTGGTGCTGACCGTGGAGTTCCCGCGCGACGCGGTCGAGGCACCGCCGGAGGAGGAGGCAGCGGCGTCCGAGGACCAACAACCCGGCTGAAAGGCCGCGTGCTAAGAGTGTGCTCAGCGTCGGTCGCTAAGCGCCGGCCCCGCCCTTGTCAGATCGGCGGGCGTGGATCGTGCTCGCCTCTCTCACGCTTTCCTGGGTGCCATCTCCTGGGCCGCCGCTTTGAGGAAGGGGCCTCCCCACACGCCCACCGAGAGCAGGCCCCCGAAGATCATCAGGGCCTGGACGCTGACCTTGCCCTGCTCCGTCCAGTAGACGTCCTCGAGATCGAGCCAGAGGGCGAACTCGTCCAGGGTCAGCGCCGAGCCCACCCCGTACAGGAACGATGTGACGCGGTGAACGGCCCTCTGTTCCTCGGCGGTGTCGGCGATGACCAACCACAGATAGCCGGTGCCGAGGAGGCCGGCGATGCCGAAGACAAGGTGGTGAAGATGGCGGCCGTGCGCGCGGAGATTGTGGAAGGGTCCGACGCCGCGGCGGATGAGGTGGGTGATGGTCCGGGCCGAGATGGCCCCCACGTCGAAGCCCAGAGATGACAGGAATAGCCGCTCGCGCCGAGGATCCTGGAAGCTGTAGAGGTAGTGGTGGCGAATGCGCCTGTGCAGGGCAGCGGGGGCGTCGGTCCCCGCGCTAGCCACGGAGGTGAACGGCCGAGATCACCAGCCTGGAGGCGGCTCGGTGCGGTTGAGAAGGCGCACGAAGTCCTCCGCGCGGGCCACCGCCTCCCAGCGCCGGGCGAAGAAGTCCTGACAGATCATTCGGTTGTCGGCCAGAGCCGTCACGGTCACCGCCCACTGGTTGAGCGCCTTGTCGACCTCCACCTCGTGGGTGTTGGCCTCGTTGCGCAGGACCAGACCGCTGGGCGCCGGACGGCGCGTGCCGTCGTTGCGTCGGGGGGACGCCATTGCCATTGCGATAACCCTCCTGCGATGGAGCTGGTGAGGCGGCGAGGCGACGGCGATTGCCTGCTCATGCAGCCAAGCAGCTGCGGAAGACACCAGCGGTCAGCCCCAATTGTTGCGCATATCGGCCCGCGACGGAAGGGGCGGGAGGACTCAGCTCGACAGATCGAGTGTGCCCTGCCCGGCGGCCTGCGAGGACGGGACCTGCTGGGGCGGCGGAGGCGCCTCCGCGTCCTCCACCCACGCCGGCACGGAACCGTCGCGCTCGACCATGCGATCGATGATCGGCTGAGGAGGACGGGGCAGGGGCGCGTCGAGCAGCGCGCCGAAGTCGAATGCGTTGACCACCGCGTAGTTGCTGCGGTTGTTGTTGAGCAGGACGTGCACGGGGGTGCCATGGGCGGAAGCCGCGCGGATCGCGGGCACCCACTCCTGCAACTCCGTCGGCGAGTACAGATAGTTGAACCGGTAATCGCTGGTCGGGCCGTCCGGGCGGTACCAGGTCTGTCGATTGCGGCCGTGGAAGCGGGCAATGCACAGCTTCGGTGAGGTGATCGCCAGGATCGGCGGGGCTGTGCCGCTGCCCAGCTGGGGCGCGTCGACCCCGACGTACACGCAGTCCAGCTCGCGGAGCAGATCTTCGGTCGCAGGCCACGCGTCGTTGTCGAACCAGCTGCGGTGGCGGAACTCGATGGCCACGATGTCGTCGGGATGGCGTTCACGCGTCTCCAGGAGCACCTCTCGGGCAGCGGGAAGGTTGGTGAACCACGGAGGGAACTGGTAATGGACGGCACCGAGCCGTCCGCTCTCGCGCAGGGGCACCAGCGCCGAGAGGAAGTCGCGCACCTCGTCGGCTGTCGGTGGTCGCGGCTGCCCGGCCTCACGTTGGTGCCGGGTGAGGCTGCGGAATGCCTTGATGTTGAATCGGAATCCAGCCGGTGTGCGTGCAACCCAGCTGTCGACGACCTCGGGCTTGGGGATGCCATAAAAGCTGGTGTCGATCTCGACCATCGGAAAGAAGCGCGCGTAGTAGTCCAGCTTGTCGCGCTGACGCCGGCCCCGCTCCAGCTCAGGTGGGTAGAACTCCTTGTGGTCAGCCCAGTTGCAAGTTCCGACCAGGATCTCCGCGGCCATGGTGCCCCCAGTGTCTGAGCGAACGTCGCCCCGGATCGTCAAACAGTAACCACGCCGTGACGGGGCCGCCGAAGGCGCTCGGGACAATGACCGAAGTCCAGTCCCACATGGGAGTCGTGCAGCCCCGTGACATCTGCAGCGTCTGTTCAGCCAGCCACCGCCTCTGCGCTGCTCCCGGAGGGGCGATGGGTGGGGCCAAGCGTGCGCCTTCGGCTCTTTTCGATGGTGCTCATGGTGCCGGCCGTCGCCCTGTGGATCAGGCTGCTCTTTCCCCTGCCGGCGGTGTCGAAGGGATACGCCCTGCCGGTGTGGGGCCTGGCGGTGCTCTTCTTCATCGCCGAGCGCTGGCCGGTGGCGGTGGCGGTGCGCCGCAGCACGCCGTCCGTGGGCATGTCGGCGGCGCCGCTGGTGCTCGGCCTCTTCTTCTCGCCGCCCTCGGCGATCATCACCGGGTTTCTCATCGGGGCGGTCGTCGCGGCGGCCAGCCGCGGGGAACTGCACAATGCCGGCACCACCTTCGGGATCGCGCAGTTCTCGGTCTTCTCGGCTCTGGCGGCATTGACCTTCCGGGCGATCATCGGCGGCGTGGACGCCGGCCCGCTCGGCTGGAACGCATACGGCGCCGTCTCTGCGGCGGCCGGGGTGCTCATCCTCACCAGCCTGACCACGTCCTTTGCCGTCGCTCTCCGTGATGGCGCGATGACCCGGAAGCTGGCCGGCGAGAACGTCGCGCTGGCGCTGGCGGGCACGGCCGCGGCGTCGGCTTACGGGCTGATCGCAGTCGGCGTGATCTGGTCAGACCCGAGGGGGGTGTTCGTGGTGGCGCTCTTCGGTGTCGTCCTCCTCGGCGGCTACCGCGCCCTGCTCATCGATCGCCGCGAGCGCCGGGTCGCCGACTTCCTCCGCGGCGCCGACCAAGCCTTGAGCCAGTCCCACGAGCTGGAATCGGCGATCGTTGGGCTGATCGGCCGCGCCCGCGAGATGTTCGAGGCAGAGATCGCCCAGCTCACCATCTACCCGTCGTCGCCCGGCGAGAAGGCGTACCGCACCACGGTGCGCGCCGGCGATCCCGACGGTACCGAGGTGATGGTGCCCATCGACCTCAACGACCTCGACGACATCCTCGAGGCCGACTCCGACGGCGTGATCATCGATCGCACCAGCGCTTCCCCGAGCTCGCGCGACGTGCTCATGCGCCGCCACATCGACCAGGCCATGGTGGCGCTGCTGCGCGGCCGCTCGCGCCTGATCGGAAGCCTCATGGTGGGCAGCCACGTCAGCTCGCGCAGCTTCGACCAGCGCGATCTGCACCTCTTCCAGTCGCTCGCCATACAGACCAGCTCCACGCTGGAGAACGGCCGCCTCGAGCAGTCGATCACGCGCCTCACGCAACTTCAGGAACAGCTCTCCCACCAGGCCTTCCACGACTCGCTCACCGATCTCGCCAACCGCTCGTTGTTCAGCGACCGCATCGACCACGCGCTGCTGCGGCGCATCCGCACCGGCAAGCCGGTGGCCGTGCTGTTCATCGATCTCGACGATTTCAAGGGGGTCAACGACACTCTCGGGCACTCCGCGGGCGACCAGCTGCTGGTCGGCGTCGCCGGGCGCCTGCGCACCTCCCTGCGCCGCCCGGACACTGCAGCCCGTCTCGGCGGCGACGAGTTCGCGGTTCTCATCGAGGACATCGACACGCCGTCGGAGGCCGAGGCCGTCGCCGCACGGATCTTTGCCGGCCTCGTCGAACCCTTCGAGATCGCCGGCCAGTCCGTGACGGTGCATGCCTCCATCGGCGTCGCGGTCTCCGACGACGCCACCGACAGCGCCAGCCGCCTGATGCGCGACGCCGATGTGGCCATGTATGCCGCCAAGAGCGCCGGCAAGAACCGACATGTGCTGTTCATCTCCGGCATGGAGGCGGACATCGTCGCCCGGCACCGCCTCCGCGCCGACCTCGAGCGGGCCGTCTCCTCGGACGAGTTCGGGGTGCACTACCAGCCCATCTTCGACATGGCCGACGGCCGGCTGGTGGCCACCGAAGCACTGGTGCGCTGGCGCCACCCCACCCGGGGCATGGTGGCGCCCGACGACTTCATCAGCACCGCAGAGGAGACCGGCGTCATCCTCGCGCTCGGCACCCGGGTGCTGCGCAAGGCGTGCGTGGCGACGAGGCAGTGGCAGGAGCGCTTTCCCACCTCGCAGCCGCTCTGGGTCAGCGTCAACATCTCGGCGCGGCAGCTGCAGCAGCCCGGCTTCGTCGACGAGGTGCTCGAGGTGGTCGCGCGTACCGGGCTTCCGGCGGAGTCGCTGGTGCTCGAGCTGACCGAGAGCATGGTGGTCGAGGACGTCAACGCCGACGCCAGCATCGCCAAGCTCGACGCGCTCAAGCGGGCCGGCATCCGCATCGCGATCGACGACTTCGGCACCGGGTACTCGTCGCTGAGCTACCTGCGCCGTCTGCCGGTTGACATCCTCAAGATCGCCAAACCCTTCGTCGACGACCTCAACAACCCCCAGGACGACGGGGACTTCGCCCGCGCCATCGTGGGCATCGGCAACGCGCTGCGCCTCACCATGATCGCGGAGGGGATCGAGACCACCGACCAGCTCGTCACTCTGCGCGAGCTCGGGTGCCACCTCGGCCAGGGCTACCACCTCTCCCACCCTGTCAAGGCTGAAGCCATCGACCGCATGCTCGCCGCCGGCGGGGTCGACCTGTCGCTGCTGGCGCTACCGGCGGCCGCGTCCCCGGTCCTTCAGCTGTCGCGAGCGCGGTAGTCGGCCCGGGCCAGAACTCTGGCCCGGGATCGGCGGTTGGGGCCGACGGGGTACCGTGCCCCGGTGCGCTCCCAAAGCGAACTCCGGACGCTGGCGCTGGCGGCGGCTCAAGCTGCCGGCGACGTGATCCGGGCGTCGCGCCGTGAGGCGGCGCCGCTCGATGCGGAGCTCAAAGGGGTCGGTGACTACGTCACCGCGGTCGATCGCGCCGCCGAGGCGGCTGCGGTGGCTGTGCTGCGGCATGCCGACCCCTCGATCGACGTGCTGGCCGAGGAGCGCGGCGGGGAGGTGTCGGCTCGGATGTGGGTCATCGATCCCCTCGACGGAACCACCAACTTCCTGCGCGGTTTCCCGGAGGTCGGAGTCTCCATCGCCCTGGTCGAGGACGGCGTGCCCTGCGTCGGGGTGGTCACAGCACCGCTGACCGGCGGGGAATGGTCGGCGGTGGCCGGCGGCGGGGCGTTCGACGCGGCCGGTCGTCGTCTCGACATTCGCGAGTCGCAAGGCCTGGGGGTGGTGGCCACGGGCTTCCCCTTCCGTCGCGCGCAGAACCGTCCCCGCTACCTCCCGGTCATGACCGCCGCCATGGAGAGCTTCGAGGATCTGCGCCGCGCCGGCGCTGCCAGTCTCGACCTGGCCTACGCCGCCGCAGGTGTCTGGGACGGATTCTTCGAACTCAACCTGGCGCTCTGGGACATTGCCGCCGGCAGTCTGCTGGTGCGCGAGGCCGGCGGGGTGGTCAGCGACTGGGACGGTGACGAGGTCGCAGTCTTTGGCAGCGGGGACATCCTTGCCGGCGCACCCGCGTGGCACGAGCGCATGCTCTCCATCACGCGGGGGGCAGCGTAACCCCCTGGCTCGCCTGGGACTCTGTGAGGAGGATGGTGAGCAGCCACGACCACGCCGTCGCTCCACGCCCCGCGGGCGTGCTGGCCGGCAGGCGAATCCTGGTCACCGGGGTGCTCACCCCCAAGAGCATCGCTTTCGCCATCGCAGAAGCGTGCCAGGCGCACGGTGCACAGGTGGTGCTCACCTCGTTTGGCCGGGCCATGAGCCTCACGCAGCGCAGCGCCAAGCGACTCGACCCGGTTCCTGACGTCCTCGACATGGATGTCACCAGCGTGGAGCAGGTGCACAGCGTCGCCGCCACTGTGCGCGAGCGCTGGGGCTCGCTCGACGGGGTGGTGCACGCCATCGGATTTGCACCGGAGGACTGCCTTGGCGGCCACTTCCTGGAGGCGCCGTGGGCGTCGGTGGCCACCGCCATGCAGGTGAGCAGTTTCTCGCTGAAGACGCTGGCCGTTGAGTTTGTGCCACTCATGCCATTAACAGGAGGAGCGCTGGTGGCGCTGACCTTCGACGCCACATTGGCGTGGCCTCTCTACGACTGGATGGGGCCCGCCAAGGCCGCGCTTGAGGCGATCGGCCGCTACCTCGCGCGCGACCTCGGTCCGCGACATGTGCGGGTCAACACCGTTTCTGCCGGCCCGCTGGAGACCATCGCCGCCAGGTCAATCCCCGGGTTCAGCACGCTCAAGGACGCGTGGTCCGGGCAGGCACCGCTAGGATGGGATGCAACCGACGCAGGTCCGGTTGCTGACGCCGCTGTCTTTCTGCTCAGCGACATGGCGCGTGGTATCAGCGGCGAGGTGATCCACGTCGACGGCGGCTACCACTCGCAGGGCGCACCGCTGTTCGCGCGGCCGAAGCAACAGGGAGAGACATGACCACCAACAACGGCAGCGGCACAGGCAATGGACGCGCGCGGATCGTGATCACCGGAATGGGGGCGATCAGCCCGCTCGGCAACGACGTTGCCTCCACATGGGAAGCATGTCGCGCCGGCACAAGCGGGGTGGGTCCGATCACGCAGTTCGACGCCTCGCAGCTGCCCACACGCATCGCTGCCGAGGTCAAGGGATTCGATCCGGCCGCCGTTCTCGGCGTCAAGGAGGCGCGTCGCAGCAGCCGCTGCATTCAGCTCGCGCTCGTCGCCGCCCGCGAGGCGGTGAGCGACTCCGGGCTCGACATCGCCGCCATCGGAGAAGACGTGGGCGTGCTCGTCGCCTCTGGTGTCGGCGGTCTCGAGGTGCTCGAGCGCGCCACGCTCAACCTCCACCAGCAGGGAGTGCGGCGGGTCTCGCCCTTCACCATTCCATCGATGATCGCCGACATGCCCGCGGGCATGATCGCCATCGAACACGGCGCCAAGGGACCGAACTTCGCGGTCGTCAGCGCGTGCGCGTCCGCTGCTCACGCCATTGGCGAGGCCGCGGAGTGGATTCGTCGCGGCGACGCCACGGCCGTCATCGCCGGGGGAACAGAGGCCTCCGTGTGTGCGCTCGGCGTCGGATCATTCAACGCAATGCAGGCGCTGTCGACGCGCAACGATGAGCCGGAGCGGGCGTCGCGGCCTTTCGACCGCAGCCGCGATGGCTTCGTCATGGGCGAGGGGGCGGCGATTGTGATTCTTGAGGAACTGGAGGCGGCTCGCCGCCGTGGTGCACGCATCTACGCCGAGCTGAGCGGCTACGGCGCCACCGCTGACGCGTCGCACATCACGGCGCCCGACCCGCAGGGCGACGGTGCTCGTCGCTGCGTGCTGCGCGCCCTGGAGCGCGCCCACGCCACCCCCGCCCAGGTCGGCTACATCAACGCCCACGGCACCGGCACCCAGCTCAATGATGCCGCCGAGACCAAGGCGATCAAGGCCGCGCTCGGTCCGGTGGCGTCGACGGTGCCGATGTCGTCGACCAAATCGATGCACGGCCACCTGCTCGGCGCCGCCGGCGCGTTGGAGGCGGTCATCTCCGTTCTGGCCATTCGCGACCAGTACGTGCCGCCCACCATCAACCTCGAAGAGCCCGACCCCGAGTGTGACCTCGACTACGTGCCCAACGTGGGACGCGAGCAACGCATTGACCTGGCCATCAGCACGTCGTTCGGCTTTGGCGGGCACAACGCCTGCCTGGCCTTCTCGCGCGTCGACTAGTGAGCTGAGTCTCCCGCTGAGAGGCGAGCCATCCACGCCTCGATCTCGTCGGGGTCGCGCGGCAGAGCCTCCGAGAGGACGCGGCAGCCGTCGGCGGTCACCAGCACGTCGTCTTCGATTCGTACGCCGATGCCGCGATAACGCTCGGGCACGGTGAGGTCGTCGGGCTGGAAGTAGAGCCCAGGCTCGACGGTGAGGACGTACCCCGCCTGCAGATCGCCGTGGTAGTGATCGTCGCGCGCGTTGGCGCAGTCGTGCACATCGAGCCCCAGCATGTGGCTTGTGCCATGCATGGTCCAGCGGCGGTGCAGCTGCTGATCGCGTCGCGTGGCCACCTGCGGATCGACGGTGAGAATGCCCAGGCGTTGAAGCCCATCGGCGAGAACGAGCGTGGCGGCGCGGTGCGGCGCCATGAAGGGAGCGCCGGGCTGCACCTCTGCAAGCGCCGCCTGCTGGGCGTCAAGCACCAGCTGGTAGATCTCGCGCTGCTCGGCCGTGAAGGTCCCCGACACCGGAATGGTGCGGGTCACGTCGGCGGTGTAGAGCTGGCGGCACTCCACTCCGGCGTCGAGGAGCAACAGGTCGCCGTAGTTGACCTCGCCATCGTTGCGTACCCAGTGAAGCACGGTGGCGTGCGCGCCGGAGGCGGCGATGGTGTCATACCCGGTGTCGTTGCCTTCAACACGGGCCCGCGCGTTGAACACACCCTCGACGACACGCTCGCCTGACTCCATCGCGTCAGGGAGGGCTCTGACAACGTCCTCGAAACCGCGGATGGTGGAGTCGATCGCCTGCTGCAGCATCGCCACCTCGAAGGTGTCCTTGACCAGGCGCATCTCCGAGAGCGCGGTCACCAACTCGTCGTCGTCGGCCTCGCCGGGCGGGAGCGCGGCGTCGATGCGCGGATCGATGCCGCGAGCAACGGCGGTGCCGTCCGAGGGCAGTCGCGCCAGGGCAGCTTGCAGCTCCGAGAGCGGCGCGGTGGTCACGCCCAGATGCGCGGACGTCTCGGCCAGTCCCATGCGCGGACCCGTCCAGAATTCCCCATATCGCGCGTCGGTGAAGAACTCGTGGGTGGAGCGGTCGTTGCGCGGCTCGACGTAGAGGGTGGCCGAATGCCCGTCCCCATCGGCCCCCATGACGAGAACCGCGTCCGGTTCCATCCCCCCACTGAGCCAGAAGAAGTCGGTGCCGGGCCGGAAGCGGTAGTCCGTGTCGTTGGAACGCACCTTCTTGGGTCCCGTGGGGATGACCAGGTTCCTGCCGGTGAATCGCTCCGAGAGCGCGTGACGGCGGGCGGCGAAGTTGTCGGCAGCGGGGTGGCGTGGTGCGGGCACCTCGTCGGCCGGCGCCCAACCCGTCGACATCAGTTCCATGAGCGCACGCGGCACCGGTGGCCGGTGGCGACCCACCCAGATCCAGTTCTCGCTCTCCGGATGCTCCTCGGAGACCTCCGGTTCGTCGGCGAGCCCGGCCGGGTCGCTCTCGTCGGTGACCATGAGATCACTCTACTCAGCGGCGGCCGATCGCTGCCGGTGCGGGCATGGACCTCGTCGAGGACAGCTGCATCGATGTGATTCGCAGCCGCTTCGCCATCACACCGGCGCCGCGGGCAGGGCCGCCAGCCAGCTGACTGTGGCGACGGCCGCGACCACGGCGAGCAGAGGGAAGGCCAGCCGCGGAGCGCCCCGGGGCAGCAGCGGGACCAGGCCGCCTGCGGCGATCAGCCCCGCGGCGACCACTGCCAGACTGCTCTGCCCAAGCGGCGCTCGCACGGCCACGACATACACCGCCGCCACACCCAGGGCTGCGCACATGACCGATCGCGAGGCACCAAACCCAAGCGCAGACGCCAGGGTGTGGGCCCCGACAAGCCGGTCGCCCTCGCTGTCGGGGAGCCCGTTGGCAAGTTGGAGCGCCAGCGCGAGAAGGGCGGCCAGTGGCATTCCCTCCGCCGCTCCGTGCAGCTGCCCGGTCATCACCATGGCCAGAAGTGGCACGGCGGCGAACCCGGCACACCACGCCAGCACGGCGGCGGGCGTCCGCTTCAAACCGAGGTCGTAAGCCACTCCCGCCGACACCCCGAGCGCCGCCACGGCGAGCACGTCTCGTCCCAGCCAGGAGGCCGCGCCCAGCGACACCGCGAACCCGGCCATTGCCACCGCCAGCGCAGCAGGGCGCGCCACAGCCCCGCGAGGGATCGGTTTGAAGGGCTTGGCCATGCCATCGGCATGCACGTCGGCCCAGTCGTTGAGCGCGCCGATGGCCAGCTGGCCAGGCAGCATCACCAGCGTCAGACCCACCGCTGTGCGCGTCGAGGGCAGGTGTCGAGTGAGCAGTCCGGCGGCGGCGACGACAACCACCGTGACCAGCAGTGAAGGGCCGGGATGGGCGAGGAACAACCAGGACTTGACCCGTCCACCCACGTCACTTCGTTCGTCGAGAACCCGCCACCAGCTACGATTCCGCCGGTCAAGTTGGGACATCTCCCCTTCCCATGTGAGGCTGTCGTCGTTGTCCACCAACGCTTCGACTCCTGCTCAAGCGCCGACTGAAGCTGCCAGCGCGGCTGCCGATGCGCGGTTCGAACACGACGTGGTGGTGGTGGGAGGCTGCGGTCACGTGGGTCTCCCCCTGGGGATCGCCCTTGGCCAGTGCGGCATGCGCGTCGCCCTCTTCGACACCAATCAGGCGGCGGTCGACACCGTCAACGACGGACGCCTCCCCTTCGACGAGGACGGTGCCCAGGCTCCCCTGGCAGATCTGCGCGCGGCATCGCGATTGACGGCGACGACCGCCGCGAACGTGATCGCCGGTGCCGAGTACGTGGTGGTGGTGATCGGCACTCCCGTTGACGAACACCTCAACCCCAACCCGAACGCCGTGGTCACGGCCATCGCGCAGTTTGCCGATCACCTCCGTCCCGGGCAGACGATCGTGCTTCGCAGCACGATCTATCCCGGTGTCACCGCCCTGGTCGAGCGCTACCTCGCCGGTCGGGGGCTCGACAACCTGGTGTGCTTCTGTCCCGAGCGCATCGCTCAGGGCAGGTCGTTGACCGAGCTGCGCGAGCTGCCTCAGATCATCTCCGCGCGCACGCCGGAGGGGATGGCGAGGGCGCGGAGACTGTTCGCCGGCCTCGCCCCTGAACTCATCGAGCTGCAGCCGGAGGAGGCGGAGCTGGCCAAGCTGTTCACAAACACCTGGCGTTACATCCGCTTCGCGGCGGCCAACCAGCTGTTCATGATGGCCAACGATTTCGGGCTGGACTTCGAGCGCATACGCCACGCTCTCATCACCAACTATCCACGCGCCGCCGACATGCCCGGACCAGGTTTCGCCGCCGGACCGTGCCTGTTCAAAGACACCATGCAGCTGGCCGCCTTCAACAACAACCAGTTCACCCTCGGTCACACCA
>DAINCY010000033.1:20121-22611 GCA_036732145.1 Candidatus Dormiibacterota bacterium | reverse complement strand
CGGGGCGGTAGCTCAGCTGGGAGAGCGCTGCCCTCGCACGGCAGAGGTCGGGGGTTCGAGTCCCCCCCGCTCCACCACTCCGGACAGAATCCGAACGGGCGGCTCTCGACTCATACCATCCGTCGATCGACTGCCCAGCGCGTCAGCTCATGGCGGCTGGACAGTTGCAGCTTGCGCAGCACCGATGAGACGTGCGTCTCCACAGTCTTCACCGACAGGTGCAGGCGCAGCGCCACCTCCTTGTAGGTGAAGCCACGAGCGATGTGCCGCAGCACCTCGCGCTCACGGGTGGTGAGCTGATCGAGCTCCGGGTCGCTCACGCCGGGGAGCTCACCGCGGAATGCGTCGAGGACGAACCCCGCAAGCCTCGAAGAGAACACCGCGTCGCCGTCCCGCACACGACGGATCGCATCCGCGAGCTCGGCAGGGCTCACCGACTTGGTGACGTAGCCGCGAGCGCCCCCGCGAATCACCTGGATGACATCCTCCGGCGCGTCGGAGACCGACAGCGCGAGAAACCGAACGTTGGGGCGCTTGCCCACGATCGCGTCGAGCACGGCGCGACCGCCGCCGCCGGGCAGGTGCACGTCGAGCACCACCACCTCGGGGATCGTCGTCTCGATGCCTGCCACCGCAGACTCGACGTCGTTCGCCTCACCGACGATCTCGAACTCGTCACCGAGCTCCGCGCGCAGCCCACTGCGGAACAGGTGGTGGTCGTCGACCAAGAAGACGCGCGTCGGTTCAACAGAGGTGGTCATGAGCTGGTCCTGGGGACCTGTAGGAACACCTCGGTGCCCTCGCCGGGCGCGGACGTGATCGTGGCGCTCCCGCTCAACCGTCGCATCCGCCCAACGATGGATTCGCTGATCCCACGACGATCCGGCGGGACGGCGCTGCGCTCGAAGCCGCGCCCCTTGTCGCGCACGTAGGCGGTGATCTCACGCGGCTCCGCCTCCACGAAGATCGACACCCGCGGCGCTCCGGAATGTCGCGCGGCATTGACGGCTGCCTCCTGGCACGCCAGCGCGATGGCGCGACCCGCCTCGTCGAGGGCGATGTCGCCGACCACAACCGTGTCGACAGGCACCTGGTGCATCTCCTCCACCCGTGAGGCAACGGCGTCGATGGCGCCCCGCAGATCCGCAGCATCCGCGGCCAGGGGCCGCCCGTTGAGCCATGCGCGCAGCTCGCGTTCCTGGCGGCGGGCGAGGCTGACAACCTCGGCGGGCACGTCGGCACGCTGCACAAGCATTAGCGTGTGGAGCACCGAATCGTGGAGGTGAGCCGCAATCTCGGCGCGCTCCTCGAACCGGATCCGGTGGCGACGTTCGGCGGCTGCGTCGCGCACCAGGCGAAGCATCCACGGGGCGAGGATGAGTCCCAATCCGCCTGCGGTGACGAGCATCGCAAGCAGCACGGTCCCGAGGGCGCCGGCCGACTGGTGCGCGAGAAGAAACACGCCCATGCCGGCGAGAACGAGAAACCCACCCGCAACCAGCCGCCCTCCGTTGCCATTGCCGAGAATCGACGCGCGGTTGGCGGCGAGGCGCTCGCCGGCCGCTGTCCATCTCGCCCGGTCGGTGGCATCGCTCAGTCCCCAGATCAGCGCCGAGCCGCACCCAGCCAGAACCAGCGGCCAGACCAGCGTGTCACCGAACCACAGCCCGATGTCGCGCAGCACCAGCATGGCGCCGAGCACGATGCAGCCCATCGCGATCGCCGAACGCACGCCGGACATCCTCGGTGGGCCGAGCGCCGGCGCAGCCCCCGAACCCGGCGGTCCACTGAGGGCCCAGGCTGCCAGGTAGAGGGCCAGTCCCAGCCCGCTGGAGACCGTCAAGGCGACGAACGCCAATCGAACCAAGATCGGATCGACCCGCAACCTCTCGGCCAGTCCACCGGCGACGCCCGCCGCCAGCCGGTGCCGCTCGCTGCGCACGAATAGTCGGCGCCGATCCGTTGTCACCAGCGAAGGGTCGCACGAACGCGCTCGACCCGCCATCGGGAACCACCCTGACCCGCACCACCGCGCCTCAGGGACCAACCAGGGTGTTCCCCGATGGCGCCGCAGCCCGGCTCGGTGCAGGCTTGTGTCAACGACGGAACCGGCCCCCGACGCCGGCACAGGAGAGTGGGACATGGATGACGCAGCACCCGGCGGATCGCCGGCCGGTGAACCGGCAAACACCGGCGACGCCCTCGGTGGCGCACCACCACCGCCGCCGGCGCCCCCTGCCGCGCCCCGCGCGCTGACCAGATCGACCAATGACCGAATCATCGGCGGTGTGAGTGGCGGCCTTGGCGAGTATTTCCACCTCGACGCACTCTTTTTCCGGATCGCGTTTGTGGCGCTCAGCTTTGTCGGCGGCCTGGGTCTCCTCCTCTACCTGATCGGGTGGTTCATCATCCCCGAGGCGGGCGCCGCGCGGCCCACCGGCTTCGAATCGTGGGCTCGCGAGCACGGCGGCCGCACGCGCGCTGTGATCG
>DAINCY010000033.1:0-20111 GCA_036732145.1 Candidatus Dormiibacterota bacterium | reverse complement strand
GCGGCCTGGTCGTACTGGCGGTCGTCATCGCCGCCGGTAGCCTCCATGTCGCCGACGAGGGGCTGCTGTGGGGTCTGGCCCTGCTCGCCGTCGGGGTCTTCATCCTCGTGCAGGAGCGCACGCAGCCGGCCGGCAATTCCCACGCCCGGGCGCCAGCGGCGGCCCCCTACGCGGCGGCGTCGTTCCCTCGGGCCGAGATCGCACCCGCTCAGGCTGGATGGGCACCGTCGCACGTGCCGCGCGAGCGCTCCGTGCTGGGCATCGTCACCGTCGCCGTCGCGCTTCTCGCCGTCGGGCTGGCCACCTTGATCGCCAGCGCCGCAGGCATCTCACTCGCTCTGGGAACAGCCCTGGGCATCCTGCTCGTCACCGGCGGCGCCGGACTTGTCGCCGGAACCTGGTTCGGCCGTTCGCGGATGCTCATCGTCCTCGGTCTCCTGCTGCTTCCTGTCGCTGCAGCGGCTGCGCTCGTCAACGAGCCGCTGAGCGGCGGTACCGGCGACGTCCACGCATCACCGCAGGTGGTTGCGGACGTGCGCGGCGAGTACCACCTCGCCGCTGGGCAGCTGACCCTCGACCTCTCCCAGGTCGACTTCAGCGCCGCCAACGCGACGGTGACCGCGACCGTCGCGCTCGGTCAGCTCACCGTCATCGTGCCTGCAGGTGTCACCGTCGACATGCAAGGCCACGCCGGCGCCGGCGAGATCGATCTTCTCGGCCACGTTGTTGACGGCCTCAACATCGATGCAGCCAGCGTCGCTGCGGGCGGTGCGACGGAGACAGTGCACCTCAACCTCAGAGTCGGCTTCGGCCAGGTCAATGTGGTCAGGGCCCCGGCGGTCCCAGCGGCGCCGGCGAGGACCCCGTGATGCGACGGCATCCGGCCGACCTCCTGTCCTTTGTCTTCGGCGCCGTGTTCCTGGCAGCCGGCTCGTTGGTGCTCTTCGACCACCTTCCGCTGGTCGGCGATCTGCGCTGGGCCGGGCCGGTGCTGCTCATCGTTATCGCTCTGGCGATGCTCGCGTCGCTGCGGGGGCCATCCTCGGGGGCGATGGACACGGAGGCGACGGCGCCGGTCGACGAGGTGGAGCCCCCCAGCACCAAGGGCTGACCCGCGCTCTCACGGAACTGCTTCGGGTACCTCGTCTCGGCCAAGTATCGAACTCGGAGCGCGCTGGGGTGGCCAGTCGTGCGTGCGCATGAGCGTGGTGAGGGGTTCGAATTCCCTCCCCTCCGCTTTCGCCTGCCGATGGTGGTGGAGCAGGTCGACGACGCGGCCGACAACCAGGGTGGCGGGCGCCGTGATCCCCGCCTCGCGGGTGGCGCGCTCGATCTCTCCGAGCGGAGCACGCACGATGCGCTGTTCGTCGGTGGTCGCGCCGGCGATCACCGCGGCGGGCGTGGAGGCGGTGAGCGCCTCCTGCAGGCGCGCGGTGACACCGTCGAGGGTGCGCAGCGGCATGAGCACCACCAGGGTGTCCACGACGGCGGCGACACGCGCCAGGTCGGGCGGAACATCGCCGTCGGCGTCCTGCCCGCTGACGATCGCCACCGAGCCCGAGACGCCCCGGAAGGTCACGGCGATGCCGGCAGCTGCCGGCGCTGCCAGAGCCGATGAGACGCCGGGGACGACGTGCACAGTCATGCCCGCCGCCCGCAGCACCGCCAGCTCCTCGCCGCCGCGGCCGAAGACAAAGGGATCGCCCCCCTTGAGGCGAACCACCGCCTGCCCGGATCGGGCCGCCTCGATGAGCATGCTCATGATCTGGTCCTGCGCGGTGTGTGCGCCGCCCCCGCGCTTCCCGACATCGACGAGCTTCGTGCGCGGGCCGCACAGTTGGAGAACCGATGGCGAGACCAGGGCATCGTGGAACACGATGTCGGCTTCCAGGAGCAGGTCGCGAGCTGCCACGGTCAGAAGTCCCGGGTCTCCCGGGCCGGCCCCGACGAGATGGACAACGCCTTTGGACGCCGGCAATTGGTGGGGCTCGGTGGCAGTGGCCTCCATGAGGTCCGCAGCCGCGGGCTGCAGCCGAAGTGCCTCGCGAACCCGGCCGCGCATCAGCTCGCGGTATGTGATCTGCTGCCGGCCGAGGGGCACACGGGCGCGGCGCAGACGGCGGCGCACTGTGGCGATGAGCGACAGCTGCGCGCCCCACTCGGGGCCGATGAGCGACTCCAGCCTGTCCCGCATGGCGGCGGCGAAATGGGGACTGTCGCCCGACGTCGAGACCGCTATCTGCAATCGTCCCCGGCGGACAAGCGCCGGGCTGGCGAAGTCGCAGGCGGCGGGGCGATCGTGAGTGTTGAGCAGGACCCCCGCGCGGCGCGCATCCCCGCAGACGCGCTGCTCGAGGTCGCGGTCGGTGCTGGTGTTGAACGCCACAGCGGCCCCGGCGAGATCTCCGCGCCGGTACTCGCGCCGCACCCAGGCGATGTCGCCGCGGTCGGCAAGGGATGTCAACTCAGCGCCGAGGCGCTGCGCCACCACCGTCACCTGCGCGCCGGTGTCGAGCAGCGCCTGGACGCGGCGCGCGGCGATCTCACCGCTGCCGACGACGACGCATCGTCGACCGGCGAGATCGAGCGCCACCATATACGCCAGCGGACGCTCGACAGTGATCACCCTGCCGAGCCAGCCACTGCGGCGGCTCCAACCACCTCGGCCTGCGGGTCCTCGAACCGATGTCGCAACTGTTCGGCGCCGAGGCGGTCGCACCAATCCCCGAACGCTTCGCCCATCGCGCGCTCTGAGGCGAAGGCGCGCAGCAGTGGCCGAAGCAGGTCACAGATGGACTCGATCGGCAGCGCCGGCGCATAGAGCCAGTTGAGGCGCGTCCCGGCTGGGTCACCGCCGAGGAACACGTCGTACTTGCCGAGCGTTGTACCCACCAACCCGACATCGCCCAGGTAGGGGCGCGCGCAGCCGTTGGGGCAGCCGGTCATGCGCACAGAGATCGGCGATTCGTGCAGGCCGGCATCGTCAACCACACGCTCGATCTCGCGGATCAGCTCCGGCATCACCCGCTCGCTCTCGGCGACGGCGAGACCGCACGTGGGAATCGCGGGGCACGCCATGGCCAGGAGCCGCAGGGTGGGAATGCTCGCCGGCAGCTCGACTCCGTGGCCGGTGAGGATGGCCTCGAGGCGTGCCCGATCCGCCGGCGCAACACCGGCGATGACGACGTTCTGCTGAGGTGTGAGCCGGAGCTCGGGGCGAAGCGTCTCGACGAGCTCGCGCAGCGCGGTTCGAAGCGCCAGCCCCGGCGTGTCGGCCACCCGGCCGTTCTCGACGTACAGACCGAAGAACCGTTTCCCGTCTTTCTGATCGTGCCAACCGAGGTGATCCTCGACCCGCGGCCAATCTGTGGGCAGCGGTTCACCGAGCACGAAGTCCACGCGCTCCTGCACTTGCTCGCGAAACCAGGTGAGGCCGCGAGCCGCGAGCAGGTACTTGAGCCGGCCGTGGCGGCGGTCCGCGCGATTCCCATGGTCGCGCTGCACCTCAATCACCGCACGACTCACGGCAACCACCTGGTCCGGGGCGACGCTGGCCAGCGGCTGGGCCGCGGCCGCGAAGGTGTCTGGCTTGTTCCGGGTGCGTCCGAGCCCACCTCCCACCAGGACGGTGAAGGCGCCAAGACCGTCATCAGCATCGCGGTGTGCCACCAGGCCCAGGTCGTTGGCGTAGACGTCGACGCAGTTGTCGTCATCGAGAGCGATCGCCGTCTTGAACTTGCGCGGAAGGTAGCGATCTCCGTAGACAGGCTCCTGTTCCTCGCCACGGGAGTCCACCGCGAGCTCGCCGTCGAGCCAGATCTCGTGGTACGCCCCGGTGTGAGGGGTGAGCTCGGCAACCAGGCCGGCGAGCACGACGTCGATCTCGGAGTGCAACCGGTCGGCGATCGGCGCCGGACAGCACATGATGTTCCGCTCCACGTCGCCGCAACCGCCAAGGGTGGTGAGCAGCGCATCGTTGATCTCGCGGATGGACGAGCGCAGGTCCCCCTTGAGGATGCCGTGCAGCTGAAAGTCCTGCCGAGTGGTGATCCGCATCGTGTGGTTGCCCCAGCGCTCCGCGATGCGGTCGTGCGCCAGGTATGCGTCGGCGGAGACCACGCCGCCGGGGATCCGGGTGCGGATCATCATCTGGTGATGCTTGGCGAGCCCGAGGCGGCGTGCCTCCTTGCGCCGGTCGCGGTCCTCCTGCTGGTAGACGCCGTGGAACTTCAGCAGCTGCATCGACGCCTCAGCAAAGGCCGGTTCGTCTGTGTTGAGCTCGGCGTCGATGTCACCCCGAAGCCGGTTGCTCTTGGCCTTGATGAGCTCAACCTTTGAGAGGTCCTCCACGGGTACTGTGCACCCGCAGGTCTCGCACACTAGGTGGCCGCCTCCGCGGGTTCCCGCAACAGCGGTATGGGCCGAAGCTCTGCATGCACCCCGTTCGGCGAGCCGGGAACCTGCGCCGCCGCAGTCGGAGGCGTGGCGTGGATGCCGCACTCCTTCTCAACGCCGTCCTCCCACCACCAACGCCCCGAACGCGGATGCTCTCCGGCCGCCACGGGCCGGGTGCACGGCGCGCAGCCGATGCTGCGGTAGCCGAGCGCATACAGCGGGTGCTCGGGAACGCGATGCCGGCGCAGGTACGCGTGCACCTCGTCCTCGGACCACGCGGCCAGCGGATTGAGCTTGACGATGCCCCCGTGGCGGTGGTCGCGCTCGATCGCGGCGGTGTACGACCGGCCTGCCGATTGGTCTCGGCGCAGCCCGCTCATCCAGCAATCGACACCGAGCAGCGCCCGCTCCAGTGGCGCCACCTTGCGGATGTGGCAGCACTGCAGGCGCAACTCCACCGATGAACGGAACGGGTTGGCACCGTGCTCGGCGGAGAAGGGGTCGAGGTCAGCAGGATCGGGATGGATCACCTCGAGGTCGCGTCCCCAATGGGCACGCAGCGTGTCGAGGTACTCGTGGGTCGCATCGGGGAGGCGGCCGGTGTCGATGGTGAGCACGCGCGCGCCGGGGTCGAGCGCCATCGCGATGTCAGCGACGGCCACACCGTCGGCCTGCAGACCGGTCACCACCACCAGCCGCTCCGGCGCGAAGCGGTCCAGTGCCCAGGCGATGACCTCGCGCGGGGGCGCCGCCTTGAGAAGCTGCGCACTGCGCTCAAGCTCCTGGTCGGAGATCGGGCTCGGTTGGATCATGGAGTCGCCTCGGCCGGGACGCCACCGAGCGGCACGGTCGGCGTCATCTCGGTGAACGTCCGAAGGTGTCCGATACGGATCCAGACATCTGACCTGTCCTTGTGGTGATGCGGAGCGCCGGTGGGATCATTTCGCGCCGGCGCGCGGCGATTCTGTGTCCGGTATGTACGCAGTCCTTCAAACTGGAGGACGGGATCACGCGGCACTCACGCTGCGTGGGCTACGCCGACGCCGTGACTGCCAGTCACGTGTGAAGCCGATCGACTGCGCGGTTAGCGCACCCGACAGAGTTCGGTGCCGCAGCGGCCGTGGTCGAGCCACAGCCTGCGTGTGAGCGAGTCACCTTGCACTGGCATACTCTGGATCCTACGCGATATCCGGCCTGCCGCGTCGAATTGGCGCCGACCAGTCCCCATCTGCGCGCGCGAGCGTACCGACGACTCGATCATGACGACTTGACCTGGCGACGTTCCCACGCGGAAGAGCGCGCCCGACGACCCTCGAGCGAGACTCACTCTGCGCGCGATGCCAGGGGTCGCTCCGCGGGTGGCCGGCGGCGACGTCGTGGCGGCAGGTTGACGATGGTGGCGGAGGAGGTTGCCGGCGCCGAGGCTCGCACCACGCGGTCGCGGCCGGCCTGCTTGGCCACGTACATGGCGCGGTCAGCTGACGCCAGGAGGTGCTCGAGGTCGCCGGCATGCACTGGGTAGGTTGCGATGCCGATGGAGGCCGTGAGCCGGGGGAGGCCACACCCCTCGGGCAGCGCGATGTCTCGGATGGCGACCCGGATGGCCTCCGCGACGATGGCTGCACCATCCGCATCACAGTCCTCGAGGAGCGCCACGAACTCCTCGCCCCCCAGTCGTACAACCGCGTCCGCGCCGCGCACCGTGGCGCGCAGCCGGGCTGCGACTCGTTGCAGAACCAGGTCGCCGGCGGCGTGACCACCGCCGTCGTTGACCCGCTTGAAGTGGTCGAGGTCGATCAGAAGCAGCGCCAGCGGCTTGCCCTCGCGCGCGGCCCGCGCCAGGTCCCGCTCGCCGGCGTCACGCAACCAGCGGCTGTTGTACAGGCGGGTGAGGGGATCGGTCATGGCCGCGCTGAGCAGTTCAGCGTAGAGCTGCGCATTGCGCCACGCCGCCGCCGCGATGTGGGCGAACAGAGAAGCGGCCTCCACGTCGCGATCGGTGAACTGCCCGAATCCGAGGCGCCAGCAGTTGATGATCCCCAGCTTGTGCTCTCCCGCAACCAGAGGGACGAGCAGCAGCGACTCGTTCACCACCGGCGTCCCCGGGACCTGTCGCGCCAGCGGGTGCTTGGAGGTGTCGGGCACGTTTTCGGGCTTGCCCCGGGCGAAAGCCCAGCCGGTCATTCCCGCATCGAGCGAAAAGCTGTCGGCGAGGAGCTCGTCGCGATCCGCCCCGGCGGCGAACATCGGAACCAGGCGGTGGGTTTCGTAGTCCGCGGCGAAGATGGCCATCTCGCTGACGGGCACCACCCCGCTCATGAGGCCGGCCATCACCCCGACGATGCGCACGGGATCGTGCTCATTCTGCAGGGCGAGCGCAGCCGCACTGAGCGCCCTGGGCAGACCTCGACCACGCAGTGACGGCGGTGGGGTTTGACCACGCGACGGCGCCTCCGTCGCGGCGGCCTCCGCCTGCGGCGCCTCTCGCGTCCGCGACACCTGCCGGCGGGCGAACCAGGCCGCGTCGACGACCTCGATCTCAGAGTGACCCTCCATCGGGGAGGTCAGCACCGGCCGGCCCGGCAGCCATCCCTGACCGAACATCACGCCCAGCGATGACAGCGTCTCCTGCTCCGCTGTGGTCTCGATGCCTTCGGCGATCAACCGGGCGCCGATATGGCCACTGAACGAGAGGAGTGCCACCACCAGCGCCCGTCGGGCGTGGTCGGTATCGACCGCGTGGATCAGCGAGCGGTCGACCTTGATGAACTCCGGTCGCAGCTCGGCGATCACGCGCATGCTCGCGTGCCCGGCGCCGGCGTCGTCGACGGCGATGCGGAATCCCCGCGCGCGCAGCTCGGCAGCGATACGTTGCAGGCGGGCAAGGTCCGGGACCGGCTCCCGCTCGCTGAACTCGAACACGACCGAGGTCGGATCCACTCCCGCGTCACGAACGGCCGTGTCGAGGGCGGCCATGCCGCTCCGTTCGAACAGGGTCCCGATCAGCACATTGACGAAGATGTCGGCCTCGCCGAGCGTGGGCGCCTCGCGCAGCGCGGCCCGCATACAGACCAGGTCGACGCGGTTCTGCATGTTCAGCGACGAGGCTGCGGCGAAGAGCTCATCGGGAGTGCGGAGGTCGGCGCGGGGCGGGAAGCGGGCCAGGGCCTCGTAGGCGATGACACTGCCCTCGTACAGCCGGATGATGGGCTGAAGCGCCGCGGCGATCGCGTCCTCGGCAAGCAGGGATTCAAGGGCTCGGCGCAGACGCGCGTTGGGCCGCGCCGCCGTCAGGGTGGGAAAACGCTCCACGGCCGGCGTGGTCTGCTGCCCCCACGACGCCGCCAGCATGGCCGCCGCCGCCTCCATGGTGGGCGCCAGCTCCGCGGCGCAGCCCGGTCCCCACGCGGAGAGCACGGCGACGACAGAATCGCAGCTCATCACCGGAACCGCGACCACGGATCCCTCCTCGGCGGGAGTGGGCAGCGCGCGGTCAAAGTTGGAGTCGGCCGTCAGGCTGCGCAGCGTTGCCACGGCCCCTGCCCGCCCGTGGTACGGACGCTGCAGCTGAACCGGCTGGCGGAGCGATTCGACGCCGTCGAGCGGGATCCTCATGCCCACCATGCGGGCGGCCGTGGCGGGCGACAGGCGCATTCCCAGTCCAGCGGGCACGTTGATGGCGATGACGACAGCGATGTCGGCGTGGACCGTGGCGACGGCGGCGGCCACCTCGAGTGGCGCCAGCGCCCGCACCACCTCGAGTGCCGCCGCGTCAGCGCTGCTGATCCCGGGCAGGCGGTGGCCGAGGCGCGTGAGCGCCTCGAGACGGGGGTCGATGGGCGGCCGGCGCACCGGTTCAGTGTGGTCGGACCCGTGCAGAGGGTCGTGACGAACCGGTCGCGTCCCGGCGGAGGATCGGCACGCCTGCCTGGCGGGACGCTAGGGAGCGGACTGCGCGGCGGCGATGCTGGCGCGGAGGCTGCTGGGGTTGATCTCGCCGACCAGCTCGGCACCGACGTGACCTGACCTGTCGATCACAAAGGTGGTCGGGGGTCCGGCGACATCGAAATTCACAGCCAGGCTTTCGGTCTCGTCGATCAGGCTGTCGTAGGGAACCGCCCAGCGGGCGGCATAGGACTGCGCCGCCGCCCTGTTGACGTCCACGCTGACACCGGCGAAGTGCACGCCGGACGGCATCACCTCACGCGCCACAGAGTTGACCGCCGGTTGCTCGTCCTGGCAGGGAGTGCACCACGACGCCCAGAACAGGATCACCACCACCGATCCCCGCCAGGCGCTCACCGACAGGGGATGTCCTTCGATCGAGGTGCCCGCAAGGGCGGGCGCGACGTCGCCGACGTGCCCCCCCACCCTGGGAGTAGGCGAGCCGCCGGCCGACGCACTTCCGCACGCGCCGAGCATGGAGGCGGCAGCCAGACAGATCACGGTCAGTGGCAGGCCGGCCTGACGCACCGCGAAGTGCTGTCAGCCGCCGAGGAGGGCGGCCACCGCGCAGAGCGCGAACACCGCGGCGAGGTAGACGAGCGAGTAATGGAAGAGGCGAGCAGCCCCGCGCATGCTCTCGGCCCGCAGCGCGCGTACGGCGAGCACCAGGTAGTACAGGTTGAGGCCGGCAACCGGGATGGCGTAGACGAGCCCGAACGCCAGAGCGGGGAGGAGGCTGATGGCGACGAGGACGACCAGATACGCGAGGATGGCGCGCAGGGTGGCGCGCTCGCTGGCGACGGCGGGCAGCATCGGCACCGTGGCGCCGGCGTAGTCGCGCCGGTAGACGAGCGCGAGCGCCCATGAATGTGGAGGCGTCCAGAAGAACACGATGCCGAACAGGACCAGCGCAAGCCACCCGATCCGCCCGGTGGCAATCACCGAGCCCACCAGGACGGGGACCGCGCCGGCGGCGCCGCCGATGACGATGTTCTGGGGCGTCCTGCGCTTCAGCGTCATGGTGTACACGCCCACGTAATACGCGGTGCCCAGCAGGGCAAGGGCGGCCGCGGCGGGGCTCGCCGCCCACCAGAGCACCACGCCCGCCAGCGCGTTGAGGGCCAGCCCGAAGGCGACGGCGTGCCACGCTGCCAGCCGGCCGCTGGGGAGCGGTCTGCCCGCGGTCCGCCGCATCACTGAATCGATGTCGCGGTCCCACCAGCAGTTGAGCGCCCCACTGCCTCCCGCTGCGCAGAACCCGCCGACCACCGCGGCGAACACCTCGCGGCCGTTGGGCAGCGCGCGCGCGACCACGACCATCGAGGTGAGCTCGGTGATGAGCAGCAGCACGATGATGCGCGGCTTGGTGAGGCTGAGATAGTCCGCGGCCACAGCCCGCGTGCGGGTGAGCAACTCGCTGCCGGGGAGGCGAAGCGCGGCAGTCCGGCGGACGTCGACAGGGGTGCTCACGCTCGAGCCTCCAACCGCTGCCGCATCTCCACGGCCGCGGCCTGAGCGTCGTTCTCGAACCAGCGCGCCACCAGCGCCACCAGGACGACCACGAACGGAATGCTGGCCGGGACCCACATCACCCCGGCGGCGAGCTGCTGATCCGCGCTTGCGCTCAGCCCTCCGCTCCCGGAGTAGGCGTACAGCACCGTGGGTGCGTAGCCGATGAACACCGCCAGCAGCCAGCTCCCCACCAACCCGGCCAGCACGACAACGGCACGGCCGATCAAGCCCAGCGCCGGTTCCACGTCGCGTCGGGTCGGCGCGGCGGTCCAGAAGAGCAGCCCGACCGCCAGAAAGGCGGTGTGCTCGACGTTGTGCACCACGTCATCGCGCAGCGTGAGGTTGTAGAGCGCGGGAATGTGCCAGACCCACATGACGCCGACGAACGCCGTGACCGCCGCCGCCGCGAACAGCACCCCGCGCCGGTGTGTGGTCTGAGCCTGGTGCGGGGCACTCAGAACACGGCGCAGCCGCGGCCCGAACCCGGCGGTTGCCGTCTCCCACGGGCGCGATAGCACCACCAGCGGCGCCGCCACCACCAACAGCAGCACGTGCTGCACCATGTGGACCCATTGGAGCTGGAGCGCGAGGTCGTCCAGCGGCGAGAGCAGCGCGATGAGGATCACCGCGATCCCGCCGGCGAGGCAGGCCTTCTGAGTCCGCGACGGGGCGCGCTCGGGCGCGGTCGCCACCAGCCGGCGCGCGCCCCTGTCGTACAGGAACACGCCCGCGGCTGCGGCGATCAGCGGCACCGGCTCGGCGTACCAACCGCCGAACAGCGCGTGCAGGAAATCGCTCATGGCTGCGCCGTGTCGCGCTCAGACCAGCCGGACCAGCAGCCAGACAAAGGTCGAGGCGATCAGCAGGTAGAACCAGAACTCGGAGAAGGCGCGGAGATGACGCAGCGACGCCTTGGGGTCGCGTGCGCGCGGCCCGGGCACCACGATCGACAGCAGCCAGAACCAGCCGACCAGCACCTCGACGATGAGGATTCCGAACCACATCTCCGAAACCGCGGTGTAGGTGCCGGTGGTGATCACCCAGCCGTCGCCGAGGTGGTACTGGTACCAGACACGGGCCACTCCAGCGGCCAGACCAAGTACCAGTGCGACGCTGCCGATGGCGCGCACGTCGCCACCGCGCTGCACCGCTGAGAGAGCGGCCAGCACCGCAACCAGGCAGCCAAGTTGGAGGAGCAGGGTGATCGCCATGGACAGTGATGGCAGATCGGCGATGCCATCCGGCCGCCACATGCCGCCGAAGTTGTTGCCACGGAGGAAGAGGTAGGCGAACAGCATCGCGAGCATCAACATCGTGTTGGCGCCAAGGAAGAGGCGGTTGCCGAGCAGCAGCGTCCGCCGCTCCATGGCCACCTGACGTTCGATGGGCTCATCCGCTTCAAAAACGCCGGCGGCCGTGCTGCTCATTCGGTCACTCCCTCAGGCAGCGCCATTCCGCCACCCGGCACGGCGGTTCGGCGCTCATCGCGGTCGTAGTCGTAGGGCAGCTCCCAATCCGTCGGCAGCGCGGCGAAGTTGTGCACCGGGATGGGCTGCGGGAGCTGCCACTCATGGCCGAGCGACTCCCAGACGTTGACGACCCGGGCGCGCGCCGGCCTGATCACTGTGTCCCTGAGCAGGATCACCAGGAAGAACAACATGCTGCCCCCCAGAGCGAAGGCGAACAGAGAGGCGGAGACGTTGAGCCCCTGCAATCCCGGGTCGTAGCTGACCACGCGCCGCGGCATGCCCAGGATTCCCACCGCGAGCAGCGAGAGGAAGGTGCCGTTGAAGCTGATGAACATCCACCAAAACTGGATCTTGCCGAGGCGTTCGTTGAGGACGTGGCCGGTCATGCGCGGGAGGTAGTAGGTGATGGCGCCGATCAGCGCGAAAACCTCCGCCCCCATGATCGTGTAGTGGAAGTGCGCCTGCACGAAGTAGCTGGCGTGGAGCGAGAAATCACTGGGCACGTCGGAGAGGAAGACCCCGGTGAAGCCGCCGATCAGGAAGTTGAAGAGGAATCCCATGATGAACAGCATCGGCACCGTGAAGCGCGCGCGACATCTCCACAGAGTCCCGATCGCCACCAGGTAGATGATGCTGGTGGGAATGGAGATCGCCTCCGTGGAGAACATGTAGAAGGGACGCAGCGACGGTGCGATGCCGCTGACAAAGAGGTGGTGCTGCCACACGAACCAACTCAGCACCCCGACGCCGATCATGCCGCCGAGGGCGACGCGGTAACCCCAGATCGGCTTGCGCGCGAACACCGGCAGCATCTCGAGGATCACCCCAAACGCCGGGATGATGAAGATGTACACCTCAGGGTGACCGAAGAACCAGAAGAGGTTCTCCCAGAGGTATGGCGTGCCCCCGCCCGCGGGGACGAAGAAGGTGGCCAGGGCGATGCGATCGAGCATCTCCATGACCAGCACTGACAGGAGCACCGGAGCTGCCAGGAGTCCGAGCCACGAGGTGACGAACACCCCCCAGACGAAGACCGGGACCTGCGTCATGCGCAGGCCGGGGGCGCGTCGGGAGATCACCGTGGCGACCATGTTCAGCCCGGACAGGCAGATGGACAGTCCGATCAAAGAGAACGCGACAAGGTAGGCATCCATGCCGCGCACCGCCTCGTCCGCTAGTGGCGCATATCCGGTCCAGCCGGTCGGGAAACCTCCCACGAAGATGCTGGACAGCAGGATGAGCGCCGCCGGTGGCAGCAGCCAGAAGGTCAGTGCCTCGAGGCGCGGGAAGGCCATCCCGCGCGATCCGATCATGATCGGCACGAAATAATTTCCGAGCGGGCCGATGATGGCTGCGGAGGCCATGAAGATCATGATCACGCTGTGCAGGCCGACCATGGTCAGATAGGACTCGGCGGACGCAAACGACGGGTCCGGCTGCAGCAGCTCGGCGCGAATGAACATCGCGCCAAGTCCGCCGATGAAGAGGAAGGCGATGATGGCGACCAGGTATTGCATCCCGATCACCTTGTGGTCGACGTTGAGCCGGAAGTAGCGCTTCCATCCACCCTCTTCGCCGTAGAGGAAGGCTTCGTCGGCCTCGGTGGGGCGAGGCAAACCGATCAGCCGAGCCAGCGGGTAGTTGAAGAAGCCCAGTCCCGCCAGGAAGCCGATGGCGCTGCCCACGTAGCCGATGATCAGCGCGGCGTTGGATCCGGTGGAGTTGGCGTCGGCCGGCACCAGGTGCTCACCGATCTGCGCGCCGACGACGAAGCCGACGAATGCACCGATGATTCCCAGCAGGACGCCCCATTGAGCAAGGCTGTTGGAGAGCCGGCGGGGTTGGCGTGCGACCGCCATGGTTGTCATGTCCATCCCTCGTGTTCACACATCGCCGACATTCTTCCTAGGTTCCGTACGCGGGCGGGTCCGGCTCGTACACGTGGCTGTACGGGGGCAGGTATTGCATGATGGGCGCGTCCTGAGCCGTCTGTTGCTGAGCCCACGCTGCGAAGTCGCTCGAGCTGAGGACCTGTGCTTCGTTGTCGCTCATGTGGCCGTGCCAAAGGCCACACAGCTCGCCGCACTCGACTCTGTAAGTGCCGGTCGTCAGCGGTTGTGCGTTGAACGTATTGTCGTGCAGTGGCACCGCGTCGGCCTTGACCCCCAGGGCGATCAACCAGAACGAGTGGGTCACGTCCAACGAGGTGATGTGGAACTGCACCTTGGCGTTGACGGGCAGCACCAGGTGAGGGCTCTCGATGCCGCCCAGGCTTGGGTAGCGATACGTGAACTGCCACTGCTGGGCGATCACCTGCACCTCGAGGGTGGAGGAGCTTCCCCCGGTGCCGCCGGTAGTCGCCGCGGCGCTGTCGTTGTTCAGCGTGATCGTCCCGATGATGGCCAGGGTGACCACGATGGCGGCGGTGACGCCGATCCAGGCCGACGCCAGGCGCGGGTTGCCGCGCAGCTCAAGCGCCGGCGCTGCAGGCACAGCGGGGTCGCGGCGGTGCACCATGATCGAGCCGATGACCGCGATGATGGTCAGGCTGAACACTGGCCACGCCGCGTAGGTCAGCAGCTTGATGGTGTCCGTGATGCTCCCCGCGACATTGGACGCCGACCCTGGTGGGAAGGGGAGCACAGCCACGATCACGCTCCCGATGACGACCAGCACCAGCCAGATGGCGACGAGGGTGACCACGAGACGGCGGGTGGGGCTCATGAGCCCACCTCGATCTGACCGTCCATGAAGCCCAGGGTCTGCATGGGCCCACCCAGTCCGTACAGGGTCCCTGCCGCGCATGGTACGAAGCACTGCCAGTGGTAAATGCCTGACGCCGGGACCTTGAAGCTGAAGACGACCGTGTTGGAGGCGCCGGCCGGAGCATCATCGGCGACTCCGAGGAGCGGCACGTTCACCCCCAGATCCGGGACCGCGAACGAATGGGCCAATGTCGCTGGGTCGATCGCAGACATCGTCTTGCCGTTGACCGTCATGGTGCCTCCGACAGTGCCGCGCACCAGCCCGTAGAAGGGGTTGCGCAGGCCGCTGGCGCCGTCCTGCTGGTTGATGGTGATCCGCAGGGTCGAGTTCGATGGCACTTTGAAATACGTGGTGGGAAGGTAGCCCACCCAGTTGGGATGCTCCCCGAATCCCACCGCCGCGACGGTGGTGAGGTTGATGTCCACCACCGGGCTGCCGCCATTGTTGTCGCTCGAGGTCTTGGAGGCGATCGCCGATGGGGAGGAGTGGATGTAGTTGGTTGCAAAGGCCCCGATGACCACTCCAGCAGCCAGAAAGGCGAGCACCGTCAGCGCGCCCCTGCGATTCATAGTGTCACCTCGATGAGTGGGTGATGATTGATGCGACGTCCGCGATTGGGAGCGGGGCGTTGTGACCTTGGGCGATGCGACCGCGGGGTCGTCGACCCCCAAACAGGAGCGCGAGCTTACTCGCCGGAGTCAGGGGTGTGGGAAAGCGAAGTCCTCGTGCGCCGACGCTCGGATAACACCGCTTGGCCGCCACTTCTGCCAGTACTCCCTCGTCGGCGATGACGCTATCGCATCAGATGCGAGACCATGCCACCTTGCGACCGACTCGTCAAGGCCTTTGGCGAACCGTCGGCTAGACTCCGCCGGCTATGGCGGATGAAGGCGGACGGATCGTTGTCTCGGGTGTCACCAAGAGCTTCGGCAGTGTCCGGGCGGTGGAGAACCTGAGCTTCACTGTCGAGCCTGGCGCGGTGACCGGCTTTCTGGGACCAAATGGCGCCGGCAAGACGACCACGATGCGTGTCGTGCTTGGGCTTGCCGAGGCCACCGCCGGCAGCGCCACGGTCGCCGGTCTGCCATACGCGCGGCTTCCCAATCCGGGACGCGTCGTCGGCGCGGTGCTCGAGTCCACCAGCTTCCATCCGGCGCGCTCGGCGCTGAACCACCTTCGCGTGTACGCCGCGGCGGCAGGCGTCCCTGACAGCCGTGCCACCGCAGTGCTCGCACTGGTCGGGCTCACGCCGGCGGGGCGGCAGCCGGTGAAGGGATTTTCGCTGGGCATGCGGCAGCGGCTCGCGCTGGCCACTGCGCTGCTCGGCGATCCCCGCATCCTGATCCTCGACGAGCCCGCCAACGGACTCGACCCCGAGGGCATTGTCTGGTTGCGGGGATTCCTGCGCCACCTGGCCAAGAACGAGGGGCGCACCGTGCTGGTCTCCAGCCACGTCCTGTCCGAGGTGGAGCAGACCGTCGACAGCGTCGTCATCATCGCTCGCGGCCGTCTGGTGCACGAGGGAACGCTCGACGAACTGCGTGGCAAGGGCACCGTCACTGTGGTGGTGCGCACACCCACGCCGGACAGACTCGCGCAGGCACTGACGGCTGCTGGGGCTGTGGTCACCGGCGGCCCCGAGGGCACCCTGCATGTCGCAGGAACCTCTGCCCCGATCGTGGGACACGCGGCCTGGCAGGCCGGCGTCGAGCTGCACGGGCTTCGCGAGGAGAGCTCGAGCCTGGAATCGGTCTTCCTGGACCTGACCGAGGACTCCCCGGTCGCCGCCCCGCCGGCGCAGGGCTGGACGACATGATCCACCTGCTGCGCTCCGAGCTGCGCAAGGTTGCCACCACCAAGCTGTGGTGGGGGATGCTGCTGGGATCCATGGCCTTCGCGGCGCTGGGGGTGGTCGCCCAGATCGCCACAAATGGCCTCACCAACAACCCCGCAGGGCCTCTCAACGACCCGGCCACGCAGCGCAACATCTTCTCGTCGGCGGTGAGCGGCGATATCTTCTCCGCGATCGTGGGGATCATCCTGATCACAACCGAATACCGCCACTTCACGTCGCGGCCGACCTTCCTCCTCGAACCCAGGCGCGCTCGAGTCATCGCCGCCAAGCTCCTGATCGCCGCCGCTGTCGGGCTCCTCTACGGGGCCGCGTGTGTCGGTGTGTCGCTGGCGATCACCGTGCCCTGGCTGTCTGCCAAAGGCGTCGACATCGGCTGGGTCGCCAACGGGCTGATCGTGGTCATGGTCGGCGCGCTCGGGGTCATCGCCCTCTTCGCCGTCGTCGGGGTCGGCGTGGGCGTGCTCTTCCGCAACCAGGTCGCCGCTGTCATCACCACGCTTGCATATCTCTTTGTCGTCGAACCGCTGATCGCCGTGATTCCCGTCGTCAAAGACGCGTACAGGTACTTGCCTGCGGCCGCCGGGGCCGCGATCACCGGAGTGTCGCGGAACCAGGTGACGTTGCTGACCAACTGGCAGGGCGCTCTGGTGCTGCTCGGCTGGGGCCTGCTCTTTGCCGGTCTCGGCTGGGCCCTCACCATCCGCCGCGACATTCCCTGACCGCAGACGCGCCGACGGGTTGAGCGGCGCGGTGCGCCGCCGAGACCTACAGCAGCGGGGGCCGCTCCCACTGCTTGCCGAGCACGTGCTCATCCAGAAATGCGAGGACCGTCCGATACCAGAGACGCGCATTCTGTGGCTTGAGGATCCAGTGGTTCTCATCCGGGAACACCAGCAGTCGCGAGGGGACGCCACGCATCTGCAGCGCCGTCCACAAGCTGTGAGCGTTGCCCAGCGGGACCCGCTGATCGCGGGCGCCGTGGATGACCAGCATCGGGGTGTGCAGCGAGTCGGCGAGCCGGTGGGGTGACTGGCGCCGCCAGGTGTCCTCGTGGCGCAGCGGGTCGCCGAACTCGCGATCCATGAGGAAGCCGGCGTCACTGGTGTCGCGCTCCAACCGGAGGTCCCACACACTGGCATGGGTCACGATCGCACCAAATCGATCGCTGGTGACAGCCAGCCAGTTGGACATGTAGCCGCCGTACGATCCTCCCAGCGCCGCCACGCGTGCGCCATCGATGTCCGGCCTGCCGGCGGCGGCTTCGACGGCGGCGAGGATGTCACCCGCGGGCAGCGCAGCCCAATCGCCCCATGCGGCGGCGATGTGGTCATGACCGTAGCCCGTGCTGAGCCGTGGGTTGGGCAGCAGCACCGCCCAACCGTGGGCGGCGAGGACGGACGCCGACCAGCGCCAGTGCCAGCCTGTCCAGGAGCTGATCGGGCCTCCGTGGATGAGGACCGCCAGCGGCAGCGGCGTGGCCGGCCGCTCCTCGGGCAGGACCAGCCAGGAATGGATGCGGGCGCCGTCGGGTCCCGACGCGCTGACCTCCTCACATCGCGTCGACAGCGGTGTCGCGGCGATCGGACTGCTGAGCCATCGCGGCTGCTGATCCGCGCCTGCAGCGTCGAGCGCCACCGGTGCCGGCGGCTCGGTGATGTCCGAGCGGATCGCGTAGAGCGTCGCACCGTCAGGGGAGAGGGCGAGGTTCCGATAGGCGCCCGACGCAGTCAGGCGGGTCACCGCGCCGTCGAGGTCGACGCGGAACACCGGCGTGTGGCCCTGTTCGTCGGCCGTGATGATCAGAGCTCTGCCGTCGCGCGTCCAGCGGATCTCCACCGCGAGTCCCTCCCATTCCGGGGCCAGGTGCTTGACCGCCGCGGTGGCGGCGTCAACAAGCTCCAGGCTGAATCTCGGTGGGGTATCGGGCGAGCCCAGCTCTTCCGCCGCCACCGCGATCGTGGAGCCGTCGGGCGACCACGCCACCGCGCTGTGATTCGCGTCGGCGTCGATGAGAATGCGGACGACGCTGTCAGCGACTGTGTCGAGCACGGCCAGGTCGGCCTTGAAGCGGCCCGCCGGATGCGGTTCCGCGCCGAAGACGACGTGGGCACCGTCATCCGAGAGCGAGAACTGCACATCCTCGAGCCAGCCCGCCCACGGTGGGGTGGGGGTGAGGTCGCGTGCTGACGGGATGTCGGCCTCGCCGGCTGTGAGGTCGATGGCGAACAGGCGCGGCTGACGCGGACCGATGTCGTGGTCCCAGTAACGATCGGGATAGTGATCGACGAGGCGCGCCTGCACGCCGGCGTCCTTGCGCGACCGCTCGCGCGCCTCGTCCTCCGCCAGTGTGGTCGTGCCGGGATGCATGGCTGCCGTGAGCACAACCGTCGACGACTGGCGGGCGGTGAGCACCTCTCCGACGCCCGCGTCGGGCGTCAGAATGCACCGCGGCTCTCCGCCGACCACGGGCAGGAGGTAGAGCGCGTCCGCCCTGGGAACGGCGCCGCGATCGGGGTCAGCGGCTTCGCTCGCAGGCCGCTCGAAATCTGATGGTGACGCGGTGAGGAGAAGGGAGCCGTCGGGCAGGAAGCCGCGGGCCGTCGCTCCGTTGTCCGGGCTGGCGAGGAGGCTCGGGGGGACATCTCCCGAGGTGTGGACCTCCCAGATGGCGCCGACGAACCGCTTGCCGTCGGCGGCGACGTTGTGAACGGTGAGCGCAAGTCGCGAACCGTCGGGGCTGACGTGCAGGTTGAGCAGCCGCGGCATCGAGACGAAGGCGTCAACGTCGAACCGAGTCTCAGACACGATCAGCAACCCTACTGGCTCCCGACCAGGCGGTGACAGGTGCGACGATCGCAGCGATGGAGCGGCTGTGGGCACCGTGGAGGGCCAGCTACGTGAGCGACGCCGGCTCAAGGGGAGGCTGCTTCCTGTGCGCGGCTGCCACCGGCGAGGCCGATGACCTTGTGGTTGCCCGCGACGCGACCACCATCACGCTCCTCAACCGGTTTCCCTACAACACCGGTCATCTCATGGTGGCACCCGCTGAGCATGTCCGCGATCTGCTCGCCGCCGGCGATGAGGGCTCGGCGGCCCTGATGGTGGCCGGCCGGAGGGCGATGCGCGCGCTGGCGGTGGCGCTGGCACCGGACGGGTTCAACGTGGGCGTCAATCAGGGTCCCGCCGCCGGCGCCAGCGTGGAGCACCTCCATCTACATGTCGTGCCCCGATGGGGCGGCGACACCAATTACATGCCGGTGTTGGGCGGCACCAAGGTGCTGTCCGAGCTCCTTGAAGAGACGGCCGCCCGGTTGCGTCGTGCGTTCAGGAGGCTGGAGTAGCGGCGGCTGACCTCTGCTCCGGCCTCGACTGGAACTACGCGGTTAGGGCTTTCCGGTGGCGCCGTTGGGATCCTGCGACACCGTCTCGAGCGGGCGATCAGCGTCAGCCTTCTCGCTGCCGGCGGAATCGAGGTGCGTCAAGGCGAACTGGCTGAAGCTCGGGGCCGGTCCGCTCTCGGATGTATCGGTGTCGCGCGGCGCGGAGCGGGTCTTGGAAGTGGACGCCGGAACCTTGTCCGCGCCGGTCGTGGAATCGGCGGTCTCGCCGGTGAGGCGGCGGTACACGGCCATCGCCAGTTCCAATTCGGGGATCTCGTTCTCGACCTCGGTCAGCGAGGCATGAACCCATTCCAGGGAGTGCATGTGATGACTGATCTGGCGGAGATGCACTGCCCGCGCCTCGGCGATGCTCAGGAAGGCCTTCGCGCCGGCGGTCTCGACCTCGGATGTGTCGCTTCCCTCGGCGTTGAGGCGCCGGTACACGGCCATGGCCAGCTCGAGCTCAGGAATCTCATGCTCGACCTCGCGCAACGACGCGTTGGTCCACTCCAGAGAGCGGATGTGCTGACTCAGTTCGCGGAGGTGCCCGGCGCGCGTCTCGGCGGTGCCGAGGAAGGAGTTGTGCTTCATGCTGGCAATGGTGCCGGGGCGGTGCTCACGTGGCCGTTCCTACGCGGTTACGGTGCTGTGCAGATTCCGCGGCGACCGCCTCACGGGCCGGCCTCGCGCCCCCTCTCCGGGGAGTTCAGAGGCCGTGATCCGGTATAGTCCCGGCCTCGTGGGTTCTGTCATCAAGAAGCGGCGCAAGAAGATGCGCAAGCACAAGCA
>DAINCY010000032.1:0-23076 GCA_036732145.1 Candidatus Dormiibacterota bacterium | reverse complement strand
GGGGGGGGATCTGCCCCGCCCCTGTCAAAACAGGGCGAGCGCCGAGCCCGGCGCGGAGTCGCGCCGAGGAGGCCATCAGACCGCGGGCACTTCCAGCACTCCCGCGAAGAGGGCGTCGAGGTACGCCTGCGGGTCGAAGACGTTGAGGTCGTCGATCCCCTCCCCCATTCCGACCAGTTTCACAGGCACGCCCAGCTCCGCCTCGATGGCCAGGATGGTGCCGCCACGCGAGCTTCCGTCCAGCTTGGTGAGCACGATGCCGGTCAGCTTCATGGCGTCGTGAAACGCGCGTGCCTGGGCCATCGCGTTCATTCCGGTCGGCGCCTCGATGACCAGCAGTGTCTCGTGGGGAGCGTCGGGGATGGCGCGCCCGATGACCCGCCGCACCTTCTCCAGCTCGGCCATGAGGTTGCTCTTGGTGTGGAGGCGCCCGGCTGTGTCCACGAGGACCACGTCGACGCGACGGGCCAGGGCAGCCTGGATGGCGTCGTAGACCACAGCCCCCGGATCGGCGCCCGGCTGATGGGCGACCACGTCCGTGCCGCTGCGGTCCGCCCAGACCCGCATCTGGTCGATGGCTGCGGCGCGGAAGGTGTCCGCGGCCGCCACCAGTGGCGTCAGCCCCTCGCCGCGGAGTCGATGGGCGAGCTTGCCGAGCGTCGTGGTCTTGCCACTGCCGTTGACGCCGACAACCACCACCACGCTGGGGCGGGCATCGAGATGCAGCGTCCGATCGCGGACCTGGAGCAATGCGAGCATCTCCGCCTTGAGCGCGCCCAGCGCATCTTCGGCGGTGCCGATGCGCTCGACGCGCACCCGTTCGCGCAGAGAGGCGACCAGCTGCTCGGCCACCCCCATTCCCGCATCGGCTCCGACAAGGATCTCGAGAAGGTCGTCGTAGAAGTTGTCGTCGAGGTCACGGCGCAGGAGGACGGCGTCGCGAACCTGTTCGCTGAACGCCAGCGAGGCGCTGTCCATCCGCCGCGACATCCGCCTCCACCAGGCCTCGCGATGGACGCGGGACACCACCTCGCCGCTCACGATGGGACGCTCAGACCGCTGCGCGGATGGTGGACTGGCGAAATCCCACGACGTGGCCCTCGGGAATCGCCTCGCCGGAATTGGCGTCGAAACGCACGCTGATCACGGAGCTGACGCCATCTCCATCGCTGGTCACGCCATGGAGCGCGTCGGCTGCGGCCATGGTGATGTGGTTGTGGGTGACCACGATGAACTGCTGGGTGGTGGCGAGCCTCTTGAGCAGCCTGGTGAAACGGAGCACGTTGCTGTCATCGAGCGGAGCATCGACCTCGTCGAAGACGTAGAAGGGTGACGGATTCACCTGCTGAAGGGCGAGGATCACAGCCAGCGCGGTCAGGGCTCGCTCGCCGCCGCTGAAGAGGCTGAGAGGCTGCAGCCTCTTCCCAGGGGGCTGGGCCAGGATCTCAACCCCGGCGCGCGGTGGTGAGTTTGTACGGGAATTGTCATCAACATCCCCGACCTCGGGCTCCTCGCGCCGCAGGGTGGCCCGCCCTCCGGGGAAGAGCTCGGCGAAGAGCTCGTGAAAGTGCATCGAGACAGCCCCGAACACAGCCTCGAAGCGGGCGTCGATGGCACGTGTCAGGCGTGCGGCCATGGCCCGGATATCGGCGCAGGCACTCCCCAGATCGTCTCGGCCGGCTTGGAGAACGGCCACGCGGGCGGCCAGCCGCCGGTGCTGCTCGGGGGCCAGGGCGTTGACCGGCCCGAGCCCGGCGACGCGCCGCTCGAGGCGGACGATCTCGCGCTCGGCCCGGTCGGCATCCCCAGCCTGCGGCTCCGGGCCGTCGTCCTCATCGTCGCCGCGCACCGCGTCGGCGAGCTCGGCGACCCTCTCCGTCGCGGCCACCACCTCGCGGTCGGCGGCCACCCGCTCGTCCTCCGCGCGGGCCATCACCACGGCGACCTCGCTGCGTTCGCCGTCGAGAGCCGCCACCGCGCGCTCGGTGTGGACGAGGTCGGGCGATGTCGCGGCAAGCTCATCCAGCGCCTCGGCCACCGCCGAGGCGCTTCCTTCCACCGCAGCACGAGCTGCCCGGGCGTGAGCGAGAGCTCCGAGCACGTCGAGCTCGGCGGTGAGCACGCGCACCTCGGCGACGGCACACCGGGACGCGGCGATGTCTGCGGCCGCGCGGGCTGCCTCGAGGCGGCGCAACCGATCGGCGAGGTCCGCCTCCGCCAGGCCCGCCTCCACCTCCACCGCCCGCAGGGTGGAGGCGGCGTCGGCGGCCGCAGAGCGCGCCCCTGCCGCGGCACGACGGGCGGCCTCGACACCGGTGCGCGCCTCCTCGAGCCGCAGATGGGCGCCCTGCAATCTCGCCGAAGCGGCGCCATCCGCACCGCTGAGTGACTCCCGCTCACGATCACGGGTGGCGAGGTCGGCACGGGCTGCCTCCAGGCGGGCCCGCTCGCCAGCCAGGGACTGGGCTGCCGCGGTCGCCAGGGCCACGGCCTCGGCTGCGTTGACACGGGCTGCCTGCAGGTGTTCGACGGCGCGCCGATCCGCCGTCTCCGCCGAGGCGAGCTGGGCGGCGGCGGTCGAGCGCGATGCTTCGGCCACGCGCTCGGTCTCCATGGCCCGCTCGGCGAATGCTTCCGCGTCACGTTCGTTGGCGGCGAGCACCAGGGTGCGGCCGGGCCGGCCGCCGGCGCGCAGTCCCAGGGCTGTGATGACTGTGCCGTCGGGAAGCACGGCACGGCCCCCGACCTCCGCCACCACCCGTCGTGCCGTGGGACGGTCGGCCACCAACCATGCTCCAGCCAGACACTGCGCGAGGGCCGCCTGGGCGCCCGGCTCGGCGCGCACACAGGAGAGCGCGGGCCGGGCGTCTGCGGGGCCGGCCGGCTCATCAGTGGATCCATCCTCGTGGCGGAGAAACAATTCCTCGCGCGCCGAGCCGGGGTCGATGATCGATGCCGCAGCGTCGACGTCAGCGACGATCCAGGCGCCGAGATGGACCTCGAGGGCGGCCTCCACCGCAGGCTCATCTGCAGCGTCGAGGACGGTGAAGCAGTCGAGCAGGCGGCGGCCCTCCAGGTCTCCGGACGCCACCGCAGCGGCGATCGCCCCTCGGCCGCCGAGCGCGCCCTCGATCTGCCCGCGCAGGGCCGCCGCGCGAGCCAGGGCGTTGCGCGCTGCCTGGCGAGCCTCGTCGAGGGCCGCCTGGGTCTCGCCGACCACCCGGCGAGCCTCGTCCAGGGCCGCATCGCTGGCTGCGCGGGCATCGTCGGCGAGGACGGCGGCGGCGGTGCTGCGATCTCGGCTCAGCGTCGCGTTCGCCGCGTCGGCCTCGAGCGCGCCAACCCGCGCCGCGGCGGTCTCGACGCGCTCTCGCAGCCCCTCGGCGGCGTCGCTGAGCAGCGCCAGCTGGGAGGCATTGCGTAGCACCACGGCGTCCGCCTCGACACGCTCCTCATCGGCCGCCCGCAGGCCTGCCTCCGCCGCAGTCAGGGCGGCTTCCCCGGCGGCCAGTTCGCTGAGAGCGGCCCGATGGGTGCGCTGCGCCTCGTCACGCCGGCGACCGAGGGCAGCGGCGAGGTCGGCGGCCACGCCGTCGGCGGCCACCAGGGAGGCCAGATCCGCGGTCCGCGCCTGCCGCTCGGCGGCGGCAGTTCGAAGCTCGGCGACGACCGCGGCGCGGGTCAGGACTCCGGCTCGGGCGCGGTCGACGCTGCGCTGCTGGTCACCCGCTGCCCGTTCGGCGAGGAGCCGGGCCCCCTCGATGCGGTGGGTGGCCTCCCGCTGACCGGCGCGTTGCTCGTCGAGACGCGCACGATGGCCGGACAGACGTGCTGAAAAAGCCGCCTCGGCGGTGGCGGCGGCCTCGAGGCGATGCTCGGCGGCGTCGAGGCGCCGACCAGACTGCCGGAGCTGCGCACGAGCCGCCCGCCAGGCCTCGCGTGCCAGTGATCCGCGCAGGCGGCCGAGCTGCTCGGTGACCTCGCTCTGTTCGCGGGCGAGCTCGGCCTGAGCGGCCAGCTCGGCAAGCCGAGGCTCGGTCTCGGCGAGGAGATCCTCGAAGCGATGCAGAGTGATCTCGGCTTGGCCGACGCGGCCGAGAGCGTCTTCGCAGGCAGCGCGCAGCGATCGCACCCCTGCCGCCTGCTCCACGAGGGCGCGACGCTGCGCTGGAGTGGCCTCGATGATGGCGTCGATGTCGTTCTGCGCCACCACCGCGTACCCGCTCTGGGTGAGGCCGGTGGTGCCGAGCACACGCTCGATGTCGCGGAGGCGGACTCGGTCACCGTTGAGCCTGAAGTCACTCTCACCGTGGCGCACCACCCGGCGGCTGACCGACACCTCGATGTCATCCACCGGTAGTCGCCCATCCTCGTTGTCGAGGATCAGCTCGACCTCGGCATAGCCCATCCGGGCCCGGCCATCGCCCCCGGAATAGATGACCTCGTCCATGCGCGCGCCGCGCAACTCACGAGCGTTGGTCTCGCCCAGCGCCCAGCGGATGGCGTCGACAAGGTTGCTCTTGCCGCTGCCGTTGGGGCCGACGATCGCCGTGATCCCGGGCTCGAGGCTCACCTCGCTGCGCTTCGCGAACGTCTTGACCCCCACGACGGCGACGCGGCGAAGCCTCATCGGGTCGATTCTCCGCGCCGGCGGCCGCAGTCGTCAACATGTGGGGGCCGAAGGGCGCTCGGACCACCACATCTACGACTCACGACGTCGCGCCCCCGCCGCCCGAACCCCGTCCGCGTCCGCCACGGTGGCCCCGCCGGGTGCGCTTCCGATCGGGTGGCGGCTCCGGCTCGGGCTCGTCGCGGCGGCTGCCCACGATGACGTCGGCGGCGGCGCGCAGCGCAGCCAGCAGTCCGCGCCGCACAGTCTTGGGCGCCTGCGGGACGGTGCGGCCCGCCGAGGCGGGATGGCGGTCTCGGCCCGAGCCGGCGGTGGCTCCGCGGTCGGCCGCGACCTCGGCGACGCGCCGGCGCACTCGAGCGGGCTCGGTTGCGGCTCCGCGCGCCGCTTCGCGGGCAGCTCCTGCCGCCCGGGCGGCGGCGTTGGCAGGAATCTTGCTGAAACCATCGAGGGCCGCCCGCGCGGCAGCCTGTTGAGCCGCCTGCTTGGTCGATCCGCGTCCGATGCCGACCACCTCGCCCCCGACCACCGCCTCGGCGGAGTAGGAACGACGGTGGCCCGGCCCACTCTCCGCCGCCACCCGGTACACGGGCGGCAGCCCTGTGCGTTCCTGGGACACCTCCTGGAGACGCCCCTTGTGGTTCTCGTCGGTCCAGTCGGCGAGGTCGCCGATGTTCTGGATGAAGACACGGGTTGCCACTCGGTAGCCCTGGTCAAGAAAGATCGCCCCGGTCATGGCCTCGAAGGCGTTGGCCATCAGCGAAGGCAGTTTTCGCGCGCCTGTCTTGGCCGCTCCCTTGCCCAGCAGCAGCGTCTCACCCAGGTTCAGCCTCTCGCCCAGCCGCGCCAGCGAAACTGTGTTCACCAGGGCCGCGCGCAACTGCGTCAGCTGGCCCTCGTCGTAGGCGGGAAACCGGCGGAAGAGGTACTCGCCGACGACCAGCTCGAGGACCGCGTCACCGAGGTACTCGAGGCGCTCGTTGTCGCGACCCGGCCCGCTGGGCTCGCCCCGCTCGTTGTTCCAGGACGCATGGGTCATCGCCTCGCGGAGCAGCTCGAGGCGGCGAAAGCGCACTCCGATGCGCTCCTGGAGCGCGTTGAAGCCGGCGATCTCCTCGTCACTGAGACCCGCGAGCGGTTCTGCCAAGCTCTCGCCGCCCTGTTGTCGCGCAGGCTCACCGGCGCTCTGCACCACCGCCGATGGGAGCGCGGCAGGCGAGACCACCGGCCCTGTCGCAGCGGGCGGCTGAGTGTCTAGAAGGCCGCCCCCACCTTCTCCTGGATGTACTCCCAGGCCTGGCCCACCGTCCCGATCTTCTCGGCGTCCTCGTCGGAGATCTGCATCTTGTACTCCTCCTCGAACGCCATGATCAGCTCGACGAGGTCCAGCGAGTCCGCGTTGAGGTCCTCGACGAACGACGCCTCCGGTGTCACCTGATCCGGCTCGACGCCGAGCTGGCTGACGACGATCGTCTTGAACCGATCGAAGCTGAGATCTGCCATCAATGATTCCTTCTGTGGGCGAGGCGGGTGGAGCCGCCTCCTGGTTTGCTGCAACGATAGCGTCGGAGGCCTGGGTGGGGGGCGCCCACGCAAATCGCCCCGAGGCGCCGTCGACCACCACCGGTGGCGAAGGGCGGGACGGCGCAGCGGGTGCGGCGGACCCGGAGTCGACGGGGGCGCCCGGAGGCCGCGTGGCCTGCCGGCGCCGGCGGGGCCGGTGTGGACCAGGGGCAGCGGCCGGCTCGACGGGCCCAGCCCCGGGCTCTGCGGGGTTTTCGGACAAGGGGGTCTCCACTGTCGGGTCAGGCGGCCAGGCCACCGTCCACATGGAGGACGTGGCCGGTGATGTAGGCCGCTTCAGGAAGAGCAAGGAAGCGCACGGCGGCCGCCACCTCTTCGGCGGTGCCGATGCGGCGCAGGGGAACTGTGGCGGTGACGGCGGCCAGCACGTCCTCCCCCAGAGCGGCCGTCATCTCGGTGGCGATGAATCCGGGTGCCACGGCGTTGACGGTGATGCCCCGCGAACCCACCTCGCGGCAGAGGGCCTTGGTGAGTCCGATCAAGCCTGCCTTGGCGGCCGAGTAATTCGCCTGTCCCGCATTGCCGGTCACGCCGGCGACGCTGGAGATGTTGATGATCCTACCCTCGCGACGTCGCAGCATCGGCCTCAGCGCGGCGCGACAGATGCGGAAGGCCGCGCTCAGGTCCACCGCAAGGACGGCGTCCCAGTCCGCGTCCGTGATCCGCACCGCCAGATTGTCGCGTGTGATGCCGGCGTTGTTGACCACGATGTCGATTGCACCCAGCTCGCTTACTGTGCCATCCACCAGGGCGGCGGCGGCGGCCGGCTCGACGAGGTCGGCCCCCAGGGTGGCCGCCCTGCCTCCGGACCCGCGAATCAGGGCGGCGACCTCGTCGGCGCCGCGCGAGTTGGCGCTGAAGCCAAGTGCGACGGCGGCCCCGGCGTCGGCGAGCGCCAGGGCGCACGCCCGGCCAATACCGGAGGAGGCGCCGGTGACCAGTGCCACCCTGCCCGACAGGGCCTGCGAGTTCATGTCGACGCCGTCCACAACGTGGACAGTGTGGTGGCGTCATCGAGGGTGTTGACGGCGGCCGTGCGCACCTGCGGGTCGATGCGCCGGGCCAGGCCGCTGAGAACGGCGCCGGGGCCCACCTCCACCAGCACGTCGGCGCCCAGGCCGATCAGCGAGGACACGCAATCGATCCAGCGCACTGGGGACTCGAGTTGCCGGGCCAGGCGCGCGGGCAGGTCCGCGCTGTCCGTCACCGCGACGGCATCCACGTTACAGACCACCGGGACGCTGAGCCCGGCCCGCGGTGTGGCGTGGATGACCGCCGCGAAACGCTCAGCGGCGGGTGTCATGAGGGGCGAGTGAAATGCGCCGCTGACATTGAGCGGTATGACGCGGCGAGCACCCTGTTCGCGGGCGATCGCGCCAGCGCGCTCGACGCCGTCGGTCGAGCCGCTGATCACCACCTGTCCGGGCGCGTTGACGTTGCCGATCACCGCCACCTTGCCGCCGGCGCGCGCTGCCGCGCAGGCGGCCTCCACCACCTCGGCATCGAGGCCGATGACGGCAGCCATGGTCCCCTCGGTCATCGCGGCCATCTCGCGGCCTCGCCGGATGACCATCCGCATGGTGTCCTGTGGGCTGTAGGCGCCGGCAACGCTGACCGCGGCGTACTCACCCACCGAATGTCCCGCGACGCCGACGACCTCGAGATCCATGGGCAGTGCCGCGGCGAGCACGAGTTCGACGAACAGCAGTGCGGGCTGGGCGATCTGCGTGGGGCGGAGCTGGTCGTCCGAGCCACGCAGGGCTGCCGCAAGGTCGAGGCCCTCCGATGCGGCGACCTCGAGCAGTGAGGTGGCCAGCGGTTGCTGAAACAGCCCGGCGGCCATGCCGGCGGCCTGACTGCCCTGGCCTGGGAAGCAGAGGGCAGCGCGGGTCACGGGGCCGACGATCGCAGCCGCTCGTGCAGCGCCGCGTGGCTCACTCGGTGACGATGACCTCGCGCCCGCCGTACTGCCCGCAGTTGGGGCAGACGCGGTGAGACAGGCGAGGCTGACGGCACTGCGGGCATGGATTCAGGGCAGGGATGTCGAGCCGGTGGTGTGAGCGGCGCATGTCCCGCCGACGCTTTGAGGTTCGTTGTTTGGGGAGCGGCATGGTGTCTCCGGGAAGTGTGGGCGCGCGAAATGTCGCGAAGCGCCACCGCGGAGTATAGGCGCAGATCGCCGGCCCTCGTCACCCCGGGCCGCGGTTGGAAGATCAGGGTTTGCGCCGCCGCCCGCGCGCCTTTGGCGGCTGCGGCAGGGACTGCAGTCCCTCGCGCACCGTCTCCAGCCACCGTTCCAGTTGGTCTTCGAGCCGCTGCATGACCTCGCGAGCGTAGTCATCCGCGGCGGCACGCTGAGCCGCGCCGTGCTGCTCGGCGTCCGCAACCAGTGAGCGCGCCTGCTCGGTTGCCGCCCCGACGATGGCGTGGTCCTCGATCAGCGACGCCGCATGGGCCTGGGCCTCGCGGACCACACGGGCGGCGTCCTCCTCAGCTCGCCCAGTGACGTCGGCAACCTCGTGCTCGGCGCGTTCCAGGATCTGATCGCGCTCCTCGAGGGTGTGTCGCGCGCCGACGAGATCGTCGGGGAGCGCGACGCGGATGCGGTCGACGAGTTCGAGGATCTCCTCCTCATTGACCACCACGCTCGGAGTGAACGGCAGCCGCCGTGCGCCCCCGACCATCTCCTCCAGCATGTCGAGGATGTCGACGACGGCGGTCAGCTCGTCACCGGCAGGTGGCTGCGTCTGGGTCATCTCATCGGTCCCTGGGGAACTTGCGACGCAACGCCTCGGCGCAGGCGGGGGGCACGGCATCGTCGATTGTGCCACCCAGGCGGAAGACCTCCTTGATGATTGATGAGGAGATGAACACGTTGCTGAACGACGTCATCAGGAACACGGTGTGGACGTCAGGATTGAGCCGGCGGTTCATGAGGGTCATCTGGAACTCGTTCTCGAAGTCACTGGTGACGCGCAGGCCGCGCACGATGGCGATGGCGCCGACCCGCTGGGCGAAGTCCACCGTCAGACCGTCGAAGGTGCCGACCTCGACACGGGCCTTGCCGTCGATGGACCGTCGGATGAGGTCGACGCGTTCCTCCGTGGTGAAGAGCGGCGACTTCGCCGGATTCTGCAGCACCCCGATGACCACGCGATCGAAGATCAAACAGGCGCGCTCCAGGATGTCAAGGTGCCCGCGAGTCACCGGGTCAAAGCTGCCCGGGTACAGTGCGAGCCTCTCAGCCACGGGTGCCCACCTCCATCGCGGCCGGCCGCAGAATGCTCAGATCGGTGATGCCGTACCGGCCGCGACGGACCAGGGCGAGCCCCCCGATGCGGTCGGGCAGCAACCGGGCTCGGTGATGTTCGCACACCACCACCGGCGGGGGTGCCTGGCCGAGAGCCTCGAGGACGGTGATCACGGTGTCGTCGCGGTAGGGCGCGTCCAAGAAGACGACGGCGGCGTCACCCAGCTCGCGCGGCCGCGAGCGCACCCAGCTGAGCGCCTCCGACCGGATGGGACGACATCGCTCGGTGCAGCGCAGTCTCTCCGCAGTGGCCCGGACATGAGCCAGGGCGCGGTCGTCGCGGTCGACGAAGGTCACGCGTCTGGCGCCGCGGGAAAGAGCTTCGAATCCCACCGTTCCCGCACCAGCGAAGAGGTCGACGACATCGGCGCCGACCACCTCGTCACCGAGGATGTTGAAGAGCGCTTCACGCACCATCGATCGGGTCGGCCGGAGGATCTCCTGGCGTGGTGTGCTCATCAGCCGGCCCCGCCACTCGCCGCCGGTGATCCGTGTTTGTGCCGTGGTGGGCATGAACTCGCGATCAGTCGAGGTCGAAGACGGCCCGATAGCCGTTCATCGCCTCGTGCAGGGGCGCATGCGCCGTCAGATCGGGATCCCCGTCCAGCCACGCCTCCGCCGCGCCGCGGGCACGCTGCAGCATGGCCACGTCGAGAAGGTCCGCGGCGCGCATCTCAGGGAGCCCATGCTGGCGGAGTCCGACGACGTCGCCGGCGCCACGAAGGCGGAGGTCCGATTCCGCGAGCTCGAACCCACTGTGGGTTGAGGCCACCGTCTCCAGGCGCTGCGAGCCCTCCTCATCGATGCTTCCCTGGAAGAGCAGGCAGAAGGAGCGATGCTGTCCACGGCCAACCCGGCCGCGGAACTGATGGAGCTGCGCCAGGCCGAAGCGCTCGGCACCCTCGATCACCATGATCGTGGCATTGGGAACATCCACCCCCACCTCGATGACGCTGGTCGAAACCAGCAGGTCGGCGTCACCGCGAGCGAAGCGGCTCATGCGCTCCTCCTTCTCACGCGCCGGCATGCGTCCGTGGAGCAATTCCACACGAAGGTCGGGAAACACCTGGTCGCGGAGACGCTCATGCTCGGCGGTGGCGCTGCGCACTCCGAGCTTGTCGCTCTCCTCGATGAGTGGGCAGATCACATATGCCTGACGTCCGTCTGTGACCTGCTCGCGGATGAACCTATAGGCCTCATCGCGTTGATACGGCGGCACCACACGGGTGGCGACCGGCTGCCGGCCCGGTGGCATCTCCCGCAGTTCGCTGAGATTGACGTCGCCGTACAGGGTCAGCGCCAACGAGCGGGGGATGGGTGTCGCGGTCATGGCCAGGAAGTTGGGCATGAGCGCGCCCTTGCGACGCAGACGCTGACGCTGCGCCACTCCGAAGCGATGCTGCTCGTCGACGACGACCAGGCCGAGCTCGCGGAACACAACGTCGTCCTCGATGAGCGCGTGGGTCCCGACCAGCAGCCACTCGTGTCCGTTGGCCATGGCTTCGAGGATCTCCCGGCGTGCACGCGCGGGGGTGCTCCCCACCAGGAGTCGGGGAGCCATATCGTGGGGTGCGAGAAGCGCGGTCAGCGTTGCCTGATGCTGGCGGGCGAGGATCTCGGTGGGAGCCATCACGGCCGTCTGGAATGCGGCTGCACGAGTCATCAGCGCAGCCATCGCCGCGACCACTGTCTTGCCGCTGCCCACGTCGCCTTGGAGCAACCGGTTCATGGAGCCGCTGCCCGCCATGTCGGTGAGGATCTCGTGCGCTGCAACGCGTTGCCCTCCCGTCAGCTGGAAGGGCAGGCCGGCGGCAAACGAGCGAGCCACCTCCACCTCGTAGGGGATGACCACTCCCACACCGGCGAGCCGGCGTCGCCGCGCCCGCCCGGCCGCCAGTTGGAGCAGAAACAGCTCCTCGAAGGCAAGGCGCTCAGCCGCCCGCGCTCTCCCCTGTTCGTCATCGGGGACGTGCACGTCGTGCAGAGCCGTTCCGATGGCAACGAGGTTCTCGGCCGCGCGCACCGCGGCAGGCAGGCGGTCGGGCAGAGAGCCCGCCAGCGGCAGCAGTGGTTCGATGAGGCTGCGCAGGTAGCGGGACGTGAGTCCGTCCGTCTCTGGATAGACCGCCGCCAGCCGTCCCACGTGGCGTTGCCCGGCGCCGACGCGTTCGAACACAGGGTTGCGGAAAGCCAGCCCACTGCGTGAGCTCTCCACCTTGCCGCTGACGAGAAGCTCCATGCCGCTCTGCAACTGGCGGGTGAGGAACGGCTGGTTGAACCAGACCGCCCCCACCGTGTCAGCGCCGTCAACCAGCGAGGCCTCGACCAGCACCATGCGCTTGTACGGGCTGCGCCGCATGGCGACATTGCGGATCACCACGCGCGCCGTCTGCACCTCGCCGGCGCGCAACTCGGCCACGGGCGTCACAGCCCGCGTGTCCTCGTAGCGGCGCGGCAGGTGATAGAGGAGGTCGCGGACGGTGACGATTCCCAGGCGGCCGAGGCGCTGCGCCTGGCGCGGGCCGACGCCGGCGAGCTCGACGACCGGCGTGGACGGCGAAATCGCGGACACCGGTGCCGACGTGCTCGAAGGAGGCATCGCCGTTCGACTATAGCCGCGCCTCCGCAGCGGGCCGGAAGCGGGCACCGCAGCGCCGGCGATCCGTGCGTGCGCTCAGCCCGCGCGCAGCAGGGCGATGCCCACGCCTCCCGGCCCACTGTACGTTCCCACCACCGCCCCGAGCTGTCCGGAGGTGAGTTCGACTCCGGGATGATCGGCGCGCAGGAGAGGCTCGATCAGGGTCAGCAGCTCTGGAGCACCGCAGTGGAACGCCGCCAAGCCGTCCAGGGGACGGAGGGCTGCGGCGATGTCCACCATCTTGGTGATGCCCTGCTGGCGGCTGCGAACCCGCGTCTCGGGGTGCACCTCGCCCTCACGGACGCACAGCAGCGGCCTGACGTTGAGGATGCCCCCGAGAAAACTCTGCGCGCGTCCGATCCGGCCGCCACGCTGCAGGTAGGTGAGGGTGTCGAGCAGGACGTACATGATGACCCGGTCGCGCCGGCTGATGATCCGTTCTTCGACCTCGTCGCTGGTGCAGCCCGACGAGACATCTCCGAGCGCCCCTCGCACCAGAAACTGCATGCCGGCGCTGACTGTCAGCGAGTCCAGCACACGCACCGCTCCCGCGGGGAACTCCTGGGCGGCCAGGCTGGCCGACTGCAGCGTCCCGCTCAGCAGCGCCGAGATGTGGATGGAAACGACTGAGTCGCCCGCGCCGACATGGCGGCGGTACACCTCTGCGAACTGCTCCGGGGTCGGTTGCGATGTGCTGGGTTGCACCGATGTGGTGGGGAGCCGTCGGTAGAAGGCATCGGGAGTGAGGTCGACGCCATCACGGAACTGCTCCTCGCCGAAGCGGACCGTCAGTGGCACCACGTCGATTCCCAGCCGCTCCGCCTCGTCGGGGAGGATGTCCGAGGTGGAGTCCGTGACGATCCTGATCATGCTGTCACTCCAGCGAAAGGACGTACGAATAGTGCTCCTGGCCACCGTCATGGAGCTCGAATTCGGTCTTCGAGAACCTGGCGCGCAATCCCGCCACCATGGCCTCGGCGTCCTCGGCGGTGGCATCGTCGCCGCGGTAGACCGTCACCAGCTCCGGGGGCTGGTCCACCGATCCGAGCACGGCTTCGATAACGCTGGTCTCGTCACCGCCCACCTCGCGGATCTCGTCGTCGAGAATCCCCAGGACGTCGCCCTCCTTGATGTCGTGGCCATTGGCGGTGCTGTCGCGCACCGCCCGCGTGACCTCGAGGGCGTGGACGTGCTCGATGGCAGCGGTCATGCGCGAGCAGTTGGCGTCGATACCTGAGTCCGGCTCGAGTGCGAGCAGGGCGCTGATCCCCTGGGGAAGATTGCGCGTCGGCACGACGCGCACCTCGCAGTCGTCGATGAGGCCATCGACCTGTTCGGCGGTGAGGATGACGTTGCCGTTGTTGGGCAGCAGGACAACCTTCTCCGCTCGCGCCGCGCGCACGGCGTTGAGGAGGTCTTCGATGGAGGGATTCATGGTTTGACCGCCCTCGACGACAGCGTCCGCGCCGAGGCTGGCAAGGATGTCCCGAAAGCCGCGGCCGGGCGCCACAGAGACAACACCGATGGCCTTGCGCGGAGCCTCTGGATCTGACTGCGCCGCTGCAGGAGGCTGCAGTGCGTCCGCAGCGCCGGCCGCTTCGGCGGCGTCAGCGCGATCGAGGACGTCGTGATGCTGCGCCGACATGTCCTCGACCTTCAGCTTGCTGAGCCGTCCTCTCGACGACGCGAGCGCGATCAGCGGGGCAGGCTCACCGGTGTGGATGTGGACGCGTACAAGGTCCGGATCGCCGGCGACCAGAGCCGACTCGCCGAGCTGACCGAGCTCGCCCCGCAGTGAGTCCGGATTCAAACCGGGACCGTGGATGAGGAACTCGGTGCAGTAGCCCCAGCCCTCCTTCCTCATCTCCACGGCTGCCGCGCCGCGACGCACCGAGGGCCGCGGAGCAACGTCTGGTGCACCGAAGGGCAGTTGGACCCGACCCTCTCCGGATCGGCGCCGTGGGCCCGTCGGGGGGGATTGGGCGCTGCCGGGATCTGCGATCGCCCGGCTGAGCCCTTCGAGGATCACGGCGAACCCGAACCCCCCTGCATCGACGACGCCGGCGTCGCGCAGGACCTGCAGTTGCTCGGTGGTGCGCTCGACGGCCGCGTAGCTGGCGCGCACCGCCTGCTCGAGGACGAACGCGATGTCTGCCGTCTCCTGCGCGGCATGCGCAGCCGCCTCGGCGGCCTCCCGAACCACCGTCAGGATGGTCCCTTCAGTGGGCTTCATGACCGCCTTGTACGCCACCGTCCGCGCCTCGCCCATTGCGTGTGCCAAGGCTGCGGCGTCGAGGCGGGAGCGCCCCGCTGCCCCCTGGGCCAGGCCCCGCAGAACCTGCGAGAGGATCACCCCGCTGTTGCCGCGAGCGCCCATCAGCGAGCCGTGGGCGGCTGCGCCGAGCACGGAGGCGGCGGACGATGGATCCGCAGCAGCCTGCGCCTCTTCGACAGCGGAGCGGAGCGTGAGGTACATGTTGGACCCCGTGTCCCCATCCGGCACCGGAAAGACGTTGAGGTCGTTGATCTCCTCCTGGTTGGCCTGCAGCCAGGCCAGGGCGCCGCGCAGAGCTGCCAGAAGCTCCTCACCGCCGGTGGTGAGCACAGGCTCGCCGAGCAGCGTCAGCTTCGAGCCGGCCTCAGCCGACACCGGGATCCTCGAGATGAATGCCCTGAACATTGACGTTGACAGCGAGCACCGGCAGGCTGAGTGATGCCTCGACGGCATAGCGCACGGCGCTCATGAGGTTGTGGGCCACCTCGCTGATGCGCGTTCCGTACTGGGCAATGATGTAGAGCTCGATGTGGATGCCCCCCTCTCGCACCTCGATCTCGACACCGCGGTGGACGTTCTCGCGATTGAGACGTTCGGCGATGCCATCCCGGAGTCCGCGAGCCGCCATGCCGACGACCCCGTAGCACTCGTTGGCGGCGTGGGCCACAATCGATGCGACGACGCGCGGCGACACCTCGATCCGGCCGAGACTCTCGGTGCGGGTGAGGGCGTCCGGGGCCTTGACCTTGCTCGTCACGTCTGATCCCAGAAGCCGCGCTTGCGGCCATGTGTTATTCTCGGCCACCGCCCGGTGAACACCGGGGCACGCCAAGGCCACGTGGGTGGCGAGGCGCAATTCTAGTACGCGGCACCAGTGTTTTCGGCATTGGGCCACTTTCCGGGAAAGATCACCACACCATGTCTCAGCGCTGCGATGTCTGCGGAAAGGGCCCGATGTCGGGCAACAACGTCAGCCACTCCAAGCGGCACACCCGCCGCCGTTTCATGCCCAACCTTCAGTCGGTCCACATTCTGCGGGCCGGCCGCGTGGTCAAGGCGAAGGTCTGCACCCGCTGCGTGCGCACTCAGGCCAAGGCCGCCCGCTGAGCGGGTTGGACCCATTCGGCTCCCCGCGGGAGCGCTGATCCGGGTCGCGCTCGAAGGATCGCCGCCAGCATCTCCAGGCCGTCTGCGATCCGAGGGCCCGGTCGGTTGAAGTAGCTCGAGCCGTCGACGGCCACGACCCGGCCCGCCCTTGCGCACGGAAGCTCGGCGAATCCCGGTCTGGCGGTGATCTCCGAGGAGAGGTCGAGCGTTCGGTCGAGCCCGAAACCGCAGGGCATCAGCACCATGACCTCGGGTTGAACGGCGACGATCGCTTCCCAGTCGACGTATCGCGAGGGGTCGCCTTGCTGCCCGAGAGAATCGACGCCGCCGGCGCGTTCCACCATCTCCGGAACCCAGTGGCCGCCCACCATGATGGGATCGGTCCATTCGATGCACACGGTGATCGGTCGCGGTGAGGGCTTGGGCAGGCTCTCGACCGCGGCGATGCGGTCCCGCAGCTGCGCCGCCAAGCGCCCGGCGCCCTCAGCTCTTCCCGTCGCCATCCCCAGCGTGATCGCCGTGTCCGCGATGTCGCCAAGTGAGCTCGGTTCCAAAGACAGCACCTGCGTCGGTCCGGGAAGCCGGCGCACGGCCTGGGCCACATCGCGATAGGCAACCGCGCACACATCGCACAGCTCCTGAGTGACGATGAGGTCCGGACGCAGTTGATGCAGGCGGGCCTCATCGAGCGCGTAGATGCTTGATCCCTGATGGCGCGCGACGGTGATGTGGCGGTCGATCGTGGCGGGAGCATTGCCTCCGTGGTCGATGAGGTTGCGGGTCACCACCGGAAGGCCACGGCAGGCGGCGGGGTGGTCGCACTCGTGGGTGACAGCGACGACCTGGTCTCCGGCACCGATGGCGAAGAGCAGCTCGGTGGCACTCGGCAGCAGGGAGACGATCCGTTGGGGAGCGCTCATGCGGACATGGTCGCGCATGGCATTGCCGGTCGCACGGTCGCCGGCGGCGGATTCCTAGGAGGCGGCGCTGCGACGACCGGGGCGGGGACGGCGGATGGCGCGCAGCAGGCTCACCATCTCTACCGCCGCCAGAGCGGCATCAGCGCCCTTGTTGCCCGCCTTGCCTCCCGCACGATCGAGTGCCTGCTCCAGGTTCTCGGCGGTGACGACCCCAAAGCTGGCCGGAACCCCGGTGGCCGCGTGAACGGCGCCCACCCCGCGGGCGGCCTCTGACGCGACCAGATCGAAGTGCGTGGTCTGTCCGCGGATCACGACGCCCAGGCAGATCACGGCATCGACGTTGCTGTGCTCGGCCACCTCCTTGGCGGCGACCGGAATCTCGAAAGAGCCTGGCACCCAGGCAACCAGGAGGTCGGTGTCACGTGCACCGTGGCGCACCAGGGTGTCGATGGCACCCTCGAGAAGCCGCTGGGACACGATGTCGTTGAAACGGCCGACCACGATCCCGAAGCGCATCCCTGTGGCGTCGAGCTTGCCGGTCTTCACGTCCACGGGGGGATGGTCCCAGATATTTGGACGGCGGTGGCGCGGGACCACCCGTTCTTACAGGGGCGAGGCAGAATCCTCGCCCCTCTCTCAACCCCACTCCTCGGCGCGACTCCGCGCCGGGCTCGCTTCGCTCGCGGGGTTCTGACGGACGGCAGAAGTGCGTCTACCCGGCGTCGCGCTGTTCTGCGTCCAGCAGGTGGCCGAGCTTGGTTCGTTTGGCCTCAAGGTAGCGGCGGTTGTGGACCGTGGGGGGGACGACGAGGGGGACCTGGTCGACCACCTCGAGTCCGTAGCCGGAGAGCCCGTAATACTTGCGAGGGTTGTTGGTCAGCACGCGGATGCGCTGGACGCCGAGGTCGGCCAGGATCTGCTGGCCGATGCCGTAATCGCGCTTGTCGACGGGAAGACCGAGATGCTGGTTGGCCTCAACAGTGTCGAGGCCCCGATCCTGGAGCGCGTAGGCCCGTAGCTTGTCGAGGAGTCCGATGCCCCTCCCCTCCTGGCGCAGGTAGACCAGCACACCGCGACGCGCCTCGCCGAGGATGGTCATGGCGCGGTCCAGCTGGGCGCGGCAGTCACAGCGCTGCGAACCGAAGACGTCGCCGGTGAGACACTCGCTGTGGACACGCACCAGCACCGGCTCCCCGTCGGCGATCTCCCCCCAGCAGAGCGCGACGTGGGTTGCGCCCGTGATGACGTCCTCGTAGGCGTGGATGGTGACCACGCCCTCATCGATGGGGAGAGTGGTGGTTGCGCCCCGCACGACCAGGCGCTCGCTGCGACGCCGGTAGGCGATGAGGTCGCTGATGGCCACGATGTGCACGCCGTGCTCGGCCGCGAAGCCGTCGAGGTCGCCGCGGCGGGCCATGCTTCCGTCCTCGCGCATGATCTCGCAAATCACACCGGCTGGGAAGCGGCCGGCAGCCTTGCAGAGATCGACGATCGCCTCGGTCTGTCCGGCCCGCTCGAGCACTCCGCCGGGCATGGCACGGAGCGGAAACGTGTGACCGGGCTTGGCGAAATCACCCGGCCGTGCGTGCTCGTCGCAGAGCAGCCGAATGGTGGTGGCTCGGTCGAACGCGGAGATGCCTGTGGTGACGCCGCGACCAACCGCGTCGACGCTGACGGTGAACGCGGTGCCGAACTGCGACGTGTTGTTGTCGACCATGGCGGAAAGGCCGAGCTCGTCGAGGCGCCAGGCTTCGCACGCCACGCACACCAGCCCGCGCGCATGGGTGGCCATGAAGTTGACGGCCTCGGGGGTGATGCGATCTGCGGCGATGGCCAGGTCGCCCTCGTTCTCGCGGTCCTCGTCGTCGACGATGATCACGAAGCGGCCCTGGCGGATGTCCTCCACCGCCTCCTCGGGAGTGCACAGGGTCATCGGCTCAGCCCTCAGCGGTGAGCACGACCGACCGCGCCGTGCCCAGATGGCTGGCGATGCCCCGCATCACGTACTTGGCCACAAGGTCCCCCTCCAGGTTGACCGCGCTTCCGACCCGCCAAGCACCGGCGGTGGTATGCGTGAGGGTGTGGGGAATGAGCGAGACGGTGAAGCTGTCGGCGTCCACATCGACAACGGTGAGACTGATGCCGTCGACGGCGACGCACCCCTTTTCGACGAGCTGGGGCAGCAGTTGCGCAGGCGGTGCGATCGTCACCCAGGTGGCGTTGCCGTCGACCCGCAGGGCCGCGACGGAGCCGACGCCGTCGACATGGCCGGTGACGAGGTGACCGCCGACGCGGCCGTCGTGACGCATGGCCGCCTCGAGGTTGACGGCGTCACCGGTCCGGCATGACCCCAGGGTGGTGCGTGCAAAGGTCTCGGGCATGACGTCGGCGACGAAACCACCGCTGATGAAGTCGGTCAGAGTCAGGCAGCAACCACTCACAGCCAGGCTGTCGCCGCGTCGCGCTCCCCGGAGGGTCTCGCCGCAGTCCACCCGGATCCGCCCACCGGCGGCGTCCACGCTGTCGATGCGGCCGACTTCCTCGACAATTCCGCTGAACATCTATCGCACACAGTAGCCGGTCACGATCAGATCGCCGCCCACCTGCTCGATGTCGACATCGACAAGATTGACGGCCTCAGCGAGAGAGGCGACGCCCTTCCCGCCGATCGCCGCCGGCGCCCCCCCTCCCCCGATGAGGCGGGGGGCGAGGATCGCCACCACGGAGTCGATCAGCCCCGCATCGCGCAGCGATCCGAGGACCTCGCCTCCTCCCTCAGCCAGCACGCTGAGGATCTGCCGCTGGCCAAGGGTATGGAGCAGCGCCTTGAGGTCGACCCGGCCGTCCCGGTTGGGGACCACGAGCACCTCCGCCCCGGCTGCCTCCAGCGCGCTGGCGCGCTCGGCCGGGGCTGCGGCGGTGGTGGCAATCAGGACCGGTGCCCCTGCGGCGTCCAAGAGCCGCGCGGACGCGGGGGTGCGCAGGTTGCTGTCGACGACCACCCGGAGCGGTTGACGAAGCGGGCCCTCGTCGGGGCGCGCGGTCAGGGCGGGGTCGTCCCGGAGCAGCGTGGTCACGCCCACCAGGACCGCGTCGTGACGGCGGCGCAAGCGATGAGCCAGCTCGCGGGCTTCCGCGGAGCTGATCCAGCGCGACTCCCCGGTTCGGGTGGCGATGCGACCGTCCAGGGAGGCGGCGAACTTGGCGGTCACGAAGGGCCGGCCGGTGCGCATGTGCGTGAGGTAGAAGCGGTTGAGCCGTTCCGCGCCGGCCTCGCGAAGACCAACCTCCACAGTGATCCCCGCCGCCTCCAGCGCCGCGACCCCGCGCCCGCCGACGGCGGGATTGGGGTCGAGCATGGCGGCGACCACCCGTCGCGGTCCGGCGGCGATCACCGCCAAGACACAGGGCGGGGTGTGGCCCTCGACCGTGCAGGGCTCCAACGTGACGTAGAGGTCCGCCGATCGCGCCGCCTCCCCGGCAGCGTTCAGAGCGTTCACCTCGGCGTGAGGCTCGCCGGCTCGGGCGTGGTGCCCCACCGCGATGATCTCGCCATCGCGCGCCACCACAGCCCCGACCATGGGGTTGGGGCTGGTCGCGAAGTCGGCGAGCGCGGCCTCGGTCAGCGCTCGGTCCATCAGCGCCGCGTCGTAGTCAGTCATCGCTGCGCTCGACGCCTCAGATCGCCGCCACCCGGCCGGGCGGTGAGAGCGTCCCGTCCGGGCGCAGGCTGCGGCGCTGCTCGAGCGCGGCGCGCAGCTGCCCGCACGCCGCCTCGCTGTCCGACCCGCGCGTGTCCCGAACCGTGACCACGACACCGTCGAGCTGCGCCAGAAAGGCGCGCTCGCTGCGGCGGTCGGGTGGGCCCCAGGGGCTGTCGTCGATGTGGTTCATGGGGATGACGTTGACGTGGGCGTGTGCATCGCGCGCGATCTCGCGCAGTCCTCGTGCCTGGTCGATCGAGTCGTTGACGCCGCCGATGAGACACCACTCGAAGGTGAGCCGGCGTCCCGTCTGCCGTGCGTACGCCGTCGCCGCGTCGATCAGCGACGCCAGCGGATGCGCCCGGTTGAGCGGCACCAGGCGGTCGCGGAGCTCATCGGTGGCGGCGTGCAGCGAGATGGCCAGCGTGCAGGCGATGCCCTCCCCGGCCAGACGATGGATGGCCGGGACCACGCCGCTGGTGGACACGGTGATGCGCCGTGCGCTGATGCCGGCGTCGCCCACGAGCACACGCAGAGAACCGACCGTGGCTTGGTAGGCCGCCAGCGGCTCGCCCATGCCCATGTACACGACGTGGGTGACCGGACCCAGTCCGCGCCGGTGCAGTGCTGCTGACGCGATGCGGACCTGGTCGACCACCTCGGCGGCCGTGCACGAGCGGCGCAGACCCATCCGACCGGTCGCGCAGAACGGGCATCCGACGGCGCAGCCCACCTGCGTGCTGACACACACGGTCGCGCGCCGCCGCGAGCCGTCCCGCCCAGGCGTCTCCATGGCCACGGTCTCGATCGTCTGGCCGTCACCGAGCCGGCAGAGCAGCTTGACCGTCCGTCCGGAGTCGGCCTCGATCTCGGAGACGACCGAGACGGTGCAGAACTGCAGCTCTTCGTTCAACCGCTCGCGCAGGCCGGCGGGGATCTGGCGGACGTCGTCCATGGTGGTGACGAAGGGCTGCCAGACCGCACGGCGCAGCTGTCCGGCGCGAAAGGGGGGCGCGCCGTGGGCGGCGAGGACGTCTGTGAGGGCGTCCGCCGCGACAGTGCTCAGGGCGATCGGAGACATCGTTCCATGGTAGGGGCAGACCGGCGCCCGTCCGACGATGGCCCGATCCTAGACTGCGCCAGTGCGCGACCTGCTCGGCGGCCTCCTCGGCGTGCCCGCGACCATCCTCATCGCCGCCGGCCTTGGGCTGGCCGGGGTGACCGTCATCAGCCGGGCCAGACGCCGAAGGGACCCTCCGATCCGCTGGGTTCATCTCGTGCTCGGGCTGATGCTGTTCGTCGCCGGCGGGCTGGTGCTGTTCTTCGACGTGGCGGTCGTGGGAGCGCGCTGACGTCCTCAGGTGCGCCCGAGGAGGTCGAGGAACTCGCTGCGAACCTTGGGGTCCGTCTGGAATGCGCCGGTCAGCGCTGAGGTCACCGTCCGGCTGTTCAGCTTCTCGACGCCGCGCATCATCATGCAGAGGTGGGAGGCCTCGATGACCACGCCGACGCCGTAGGGGTCGAGTGCCTCATCGAGCGCGTTGGCGATCTGGGTGGTGAGCCGCTCCTGGACCTGGAGCCGGCGCGCGAACACCTCGACGATGCGGGGCAGCTTGCTCAGCCCGACGATCCGTCCGCGCGGCAGGTAGGCGACGTGAGCCTTGCCGTAGAAGGGCAGGAGGTGGTGCTCGCACAGCGAGTACACCTCGATGTCGCGGACCAGCACCATCTCCTTGTACGTCTCGGCGTAGACAGCGCCGTTGATGACATCGGCCACGTTGCTCTGGTAGCCACTGAGCAGGAAGCGGAGGCTGTGGGCCACCCGGCCGGGCGTGTGCAGGAGGCCCTCACGCTCAGGATCCTCGCCGAGCTCGCGGATGAGACGCTCGACCAGCGGGGCGATGGGATCGTCGGCGCCCTCACCACGCGGGGGCGCCAGCGGGTCTCGCGAGGGGCGCATCGGCAGCGGGGCGGGCTCGTCCATCGGACAACTATGCCATCGGGAGCGGGCTGGGCCGGCCCTCCCGACCGCGCCGGGTGCTCAGCGGTTGCTGTAGATGGGGATGTTGGTCCCGCTCAGCGGCGCTGCCGCGTCACTCACCAGGAACTCGACGATGGAGGCGACGTCCTCTGGGGTCATGCCGGCTCGCAGGTGGGGAGCGGCGCGGCGGAGCATCTCGGTGTCGACCGCGCCGGGACTGAGTGAGACGCAGCGCACCCCATGCTCGCCACCTTCGAGGGCAACCGCCTCGGTGAGCGCGATCAGTCCGGCCTTGGAGACGTTGTAGGAGGTCAGCCCGGGGAACTTCTCGACACCGGCGACTCCCGACAGCGAGGCCATGTTCACGATCACCCCGCCACCGCTCGCGGCCATGCGTGTGAGGGCCTCGCGGCACCCGGCGAAGGCGGCGTCGAGGTTGACGGCCATGACCCGTCTCCACTGCGCGTCGGTGATGTCGGCCAGGGGCTGGCGCTCGAGGGTGGCGGCGTTGTTCACCCAGACACGCAGCACGCCCAGCTGATCCGCGACCGCCGCGATGCCGGCCGCCGCTCCCGCCTCGCCGAGATCCGCGACGTGAACCCGCACGCCCGGGTAGCCCGCCGCGGTCTCGGCGAGCTCGGACGCGGTGCGCGACGTTGCCACGACGATGTGTGTCGAAGCCAGTCGCCGGGCCACCGCCCTGCCGATGCCACGGCCGGCCCCGGTGACGACGGCCACGCCGGTCGTCCTCGGCTCGTCCTCGCGGTGCTGCCCCGTCACGTCGACGCGGGAGCGTACCTCTGCCGCCAGAACGCTGGTGCCCAGGAAGGGACTCGAACCCTTACAACCTTGCGGTCACCAGCCCCTCAAGCTGGCGTGTCTACCAATTCCACCACCTGGGCACGTGGCCGGCGGATTTTACTTGAC
>DAINCY010000031.1:0-24153 GCA_036732145.1 Candidatus Dormiibacterota bacterium | reverse complement strand
TTACCGCTGCTTCCTTCCGGACCTGACGGGGTTCACAGACCCGGGCTGCGTAGGACCCGATCGTCAACGCCGAAGCGCTCGGAGCAGACCCAACGCCACGCCCCCTCGGTGGGGAATTCGACCCCGCTGTAGCGGATTGCGGGTACAGGGCACCGCTAACGCCCCGTCTAGCGCGACCGAGGTCATTGTACGGGCATGGCGGGCCGGGCAGAGCGCTTGCGCCGCCGCGGCGTGTCCCGTGCCTCGGCCGCCACCAGCGCCGGCGCCGGCCAGAGCAGCATGACCCGCGTCCCCTCGCCCTCCACGCTCTCCACCTCCACGGCCGCATTGCTCGCATTCACCAACCGCTTGACCAGGGCGAGGCCCATGCCGGTCCCCCCGTACTTGCGGGTGGCTGTGTTGTCGACCTGGTAGAAGCGGTCGAAGATGCGGGGAAGATCAGCCGCAGGAATGCCCACCCCCTGGTCGGCGATCTCGATCCCAACCTCCCGACCCTCTCCGGCAGGCGCGAAGCTCACAGTCACGCGTCCCTGTCCATCGCTGAATTTCACGGCGTTGTCGATGATCGCGCGCAGCGCCTGCGCCAGCCGTTCGGCATCCGCGAACACGGCGACGGCGTCGTCGCCCACCACGTCAACGGGCACGGGGAGTCCACCCTTGTAGCGCTCGCCGACCAGCTCGACGGTTCTCAGGACGGTATCGCGCACTGGCACCGGAGTGGGCTGGAGGCCGAGCTTCTCGTCCTCCATCACCGAGTAGTCGATGATCGTCTCGACGATATCGTGGAGGTTGCGGGCGGCGACCTGGATGTCGGCCACCGCCTCAAGCTTGGGCCCCTCTTCCCACGTGCCCCAGCACATCTCGAGGAGGTCGGCGAGCCCCAGGATCGCGGTCAGCGGCGTTCGCAACTCGTGCTGCACGGTGGAGAGGAAGTCCGTCTTCAACGAGTCGAGTTCCAGGAGGCGCCGGACCGTCTCCCGTTCCTGCTCGAAGAGACGGGCATTCTCCATGGCGATGGCTGCGTTGTTGGCCAGCACGGCCAGGACGTCGACGTCTGAGTCTCCCACCGGAGTGGCCGCGCCTCCGCGGCTGACCGTGACCAGCGTGCCGACCACGTTGTCCTGGTAGAACATCGGTACGGCAACCAGGCTGCCGTGGTCGGGATGGTCGAGACGCACCGTCTGCCCCGAGAGGACGGCATCCAGCCCGGGCCACTCCGACAGCGGCGGCACCTCTCCCTCGGTGGCCGTGACCGCAAGCGAATCGCCGTCGCGCATCGCCATCAGCGAGGACCTCGGCCGTCCGCCGATCGACGCCGCTGCGCGCACCACCGCCTGCTGCAGGGTGGTCACCCCGGCGGCCGTGGTGGTCAGTGCGCGAGAGACACCGCTGACCTGCTCGAGAGCATGGTCGAGCTGGGCCCTGGCGTCCTCGATCTGCCGGACGTAGTCGGCGATCGAATCGCGCATGCGGTTGACATTGATGGCCAGTCGCCCCAACTCGTCCTGCGATCGCACAGGGATGCTGGTCGCATAGTCACCGCCCGCGATCCGGGCCACACCGCCTTCGAGGCGCGCGATCGGACGCCTGACGAAGCGCTCCACGAAGACCACCACCGCGATGGCCACAAGCAGCAGCACGAAGACCGAGATCAGCGCCACCACCAGGATGTCGGTGCGCTCGTCTCCCGTGAACAGGGACACCGGCACCTCGACACCGATGTATCCGGTCAGGGCGCCGGCAGAGCCGTACACCGGCACAAAGCTGCCGGCCACGGAGGCTGTGGCCCCGCCGCCAACCGGTGCCGAGTAGATGGCCCGGTACGTGGATGCCGGATGAGCAAGGGTCGCGCGAAGCACCGGATCGGCGCTGGCCGTTCCGCCCACGGTTGGCCGAAACTCGACGTCCGTCCGCTGCGCAGAGATGAACGCGGTCGGGAAGTTGAACAGCGCCTGGAACCTGCTCAGTTGGAAGGTGAGCGGCGCCACATAGGACACCACACCCACGACGCCGGCCTCGCTGATCACCGGCAGGGCAACCACGTAGGCGGGCAAACCGTCGCTGAGAAGCTCAACGCCGCATCCACCGCGAACCGAGCCCTGGCCGCCGCGCGCGCATCGCCCACCGCGAAGAGCCGTGCGCACTGCCGCCGGGCTTGCCTGGATGGACACGCCCGCGGCGACGCTCGGCGAGGCATGGCTGTAGAGGAGGTTCCCGCCGGTGTCGCTCACAACCAGCACCTCGCCGTCGAGGTCGACCGTCGTGCTTGCGGCAAGAAGGCGTGCCACAGCAGCTGCTGGGTCCGGTTCTGACAGCGCGACGCCGAGAGCAGGCTGGCCTCCAAGGCTCGTGGCCGCGCTCAGCGATTGCACGCCGGTGAAGCGGTTCAAAACCTCGGCCATCACCCCGACGCGGTTGTCGGCGTTGCTCTGTGCTGCGGCTCGCGTCTGCTGCGCGCGGCTGTAGATCAGGTAGCTGGCGACGCCGCCGACCACGATGAGGGCGAAGACGCAGCCGCCAACGATCAGCTTGGCAGCGAACGATCGCCGCAGTGGCTTGATCACGCCGCGCGATCCGGCGACGCGGTCAGTCGGCGCCGGGCGTCGCTGACCAGGTCTTCCTCAGCAGGTGCGGGCGAGGCCGGCGCATGCCGCGATCATACCCGGGTGACCCTGATGGCACTTCCGGTGTGCGTGACCACCGCGACAACTGCCGTCAGCGACCGTCCGCGGCAGGATGAGGCGCAGCTCGGGCCGCCGCGCCAGCCGGCACAGGTTGTCGAAGCCGCACGAGGCGGCCGACTCTCACACCTCGTCCGTGTAGATCTGATTGAACGGGTACCACTGCTCGGGAAGCCGCTGCACGTCCGGTTCGAGCATTGAGGCCACCTGCTGCATCACCGCCTTCTCGTCGTCCCCCTCGGCAGGATGGAACGGTTCGCGGACATGGAGCGTGTAGTTGGTGGGGCCGCGCCAGCAGCTGATCGGGATCAGGGGCGCCCCGGTGACCCGGGCCAGGAAGGCGGGCCCGGTGCTGAAGCTGACGGGGCCATTGCAGAAGCGCACTCCGGTGGTCGGACCGCCCTCAGGTATGTCGATGAGCAGGGCCACGAGCCGACCCCGGCGCAGCGCTCTGATCAGCCCCCGCGCCGCCGCAGACGGCGCGAACAGCTCCATCTCCTTGGCCCTGCGCGACCACGCCAGCACGGCTGTGATCGACGGCGACCCCACCGGCGCCATCACGGTGCTGATCGGGTGGCCGGCCGCAAGGGCCATGCTCGCCCCCATGTCCCAACTGCCGAAGTGCGCGACAACCAGAATGCCGCCGCGACCGGCGTCGCGTGTGTTGTGCAGGTTCTCGAGGCCGACAAAGTCGCCGTGCTCGAAGATCTCGTCGAGCCCGATGGCGTGGATCCAGACTGTGTCGACGATCATCCGCGCGTAGGAGCGGTAGCTGGCTCGGGCCCGGCGTCGCGCCTCGGCGACCGGGAGTCCGCCCGCCGCGCGGCTGTGCAGGTGCGCACAGAGCCGGCGCTTGCGTGGAGGTTGCAGAGCGTAGGTGATGGCGCCCACAGCGTCCGCTATGACGTACCGCCTGTGGCCGAGGCGGCGAAGGCTCTTCGCGGACATCTCGAACGCCCACTTCATCCAGGCCGGCGGGGTGTCGACAGTGTTGGCGACGTCAGCCACCGGATTCTGCGTCGGGCCACCGAGCCCGCACACCATCCATCCCCGCTCCTGCATGGGTGATCTTCGAACGAGGAGCGACGGTGACGGATCCGGCGGAGTCCGGCGCTTCCGGTATCAATGAAGCGCGGTGGCGCCGCCACCCGCCAGCGAGATCAGCGGACCTGCGAAGGCCGCGAACAGCAATCCGAGTCCGGCAGCCGTCCAGGCGGTGATGCGCGACGGCAGCGGCGTGGTGCTCACCGCGAACGGCGCCTCGCCGTTGTCATCGGCGTACATCGCCACCAACCAGCGCAGCACAGCGACAGCCGCAAGCACCACCGCCACTCCGGCAATCCCGACCGCCCATCCCGCGCCCACGTTCAGGGCCGACTCGGCGATGAGAAGCCGCGCGACGAAGCCCGCCAGCGGGGGCAGCCCGGCAAGGCTGAGCAAGGCCAGTGACAGGAAGGCGGCGGTCGCGGGTGCTCGCCGGCCGACGCCCCGGTATGCATCGATGCCGGGGGACAGCCCGGCCGCGTCGAAGATGCCCGCCAACAGCAGCGCGGCCACGAGCCCTGCCGCCGCGCTGAGCAGGGCGAAGAGCAGGGCTGTGGGGCCGGCCGTCGCCGTTCCATCGATGCCGCGGCCGGTGCTGGCCACCGCCAGTAGCAGGAATCCGGCCTGCGCGATGGAGAGGTCGGCGATGAGTCGCCGGATGGTGGTGGCGCGCAACGCCAGCACGCCGCCCGAGAGCATGGCGATGGCAGCCAGCGCGGTGACCAGCAGCGTCCACCTTGTGTTGCCCGACCCAAATCCCTCCACTGCGAAACGGGCCAGCACGGCAGTGCCTGTGACCGCGCCGAGCGCCGACCCAAAGCCGGCGACGGCTCCCGGCGTCGTCTCCTGAAGGTGCCTGGACCAGGCATGCAGCGGGGGGGCACCGATCACCACCAGCAGGCCGATCACGACCAGAGCGATGCCGACGGCAGCGAGCGGCCCGTCAACGGCGGTGCCGTCGACGCGCGTGCCCGTTGCCAGTCGACCCAGGTCCGTGGTCCCTGTGGCTGTGTAGAGGAGCACGAGGCCGTACACGGTCGTCGCCAGTGCAACACCGCCCGAGAGCACCTGCCGGAAGGCGGCCTCGGCAGTCTGCGCGGAGGTTTTGGTCATTGCTGTCAGCAGCACAAGGCTCACGACCAGAAGCGCGAAAGCGGCTGTGAAAGCCGCCATCTCGCGCTCTGCCAGGAGCATGACGGACGCTGCCGCACTGAGCTGGAGCAATGCGCAGAAGGCGCCGGCGCGGGCAGGGACGCGGCGCAAGTACGCCTCAGCCCCGAGCACGGTGAGCACCAGCACCAGGCAAACCAGCACCGTTCCGAACACGTGGAAGCGGTCGACGATCAGACCGCCGGCGTACGCGACCAGGCCCACGCCGTCGCGGTCGGGCCTCATCGCCACCAACTCGAACATCGATGCCGTGAAAGCTCCCACAGTCGCCAGCAGGGTCAGCCAGCGATACAGGGACGGGCGCGTCCGCGGCCGGACTGCGGCGACCGCCGCGCACACCAGCGCGCCGCCGCCGAGCATGACGGCGGGCAGCAGCCCGACCACGATTCCCAGCCCGACGTTGCCGATCACTGCGCTCCTCCCAAGGACGCTGCGATGCGGGTCAGCCCGGTGCCGATCACGGGGACGACGCGGCCGGCGAGCGCGCCGAAGGCGATGAGGAAGACGACCAGGGGCCACAGGTAACCGAGCTCGAGAGCTGAGGCGTCGCGCACCCGGGCGAACTCCTCGCGAACGGGTCCGAGGAACACCCGTTGCGCCGACCACAGCAGAGCGGCCGTGCTGACCAGGGTGCTTGCCATCACAAACACCGTGGCGTAGGGATGGACCGGGAACGTCCCGGTGAAGAGCATCAGCTCAGCGCTGAAGCCGGCCAGGAGAGGCGCTCCGAGAGCGGCCAGGCAGGCGAAGATCCAGAAGCCTCCGAGTCGCGGCGCCTGGGCGGCGAGACCACCCAGCCGATCGAGTGGCGCGCTGCGCGTCCGCCCTTCGATTGCCCCGCACAGCAGCAGCAGCAGAGCACTGCTCAGCCCTCCGGCTACCAGTTGGAGGACGGCGCCGTCAAGCGAGACGGCGTCGGGCGCGGCGATGGCGAGAAGCACCAGGGACATCTGCCCGATGCTGACCGCCGCGACCATGCGGCGCAGCGTCCGTTGCCCGAGCGTCAGCATCACGCCCCACACGGAACTGAGCACGGCGAGAACCATGAGGGCCGCGCCATAGCGCTGTGCCTGCGCAGGAAACAGCCCGAGGGCGAATCGGATCATTCCGTAACCCGAGAGACGAACCAGCACACCGGCGATGACGGCGGAGACACCGGAGCTCGCGGTGGCGGTGGCGGAGAGGATCCACGTGTGCGTGGGGACGATCACAAATCCGAGGGCGAAGGCCGTGAAGACGAGCCAGAATCCGGCGGTCGCCACTGCGCTGGACACCGGGGTTGTCGCAGCGCTCAGAGCGGTGAGGTCGGAGCTGTGCGCGCCGCTGTGCACGATCAAGAGAAGGAAACCCGTGATGAGCAGGGTCGTGCTGACCAGCAGGGCGACACCGGCACGCAGCGCCGAACGCTCCCGATCGGTGCCTCCGAAGCAGCGGATCAGGAGGTAGACAGGCACCACCTGCATGGCAAAGAACATGGCGAACAGGACGAGGTCGGTGGCGCAGAGGGCGCCATTGACGGCGGTCTCGAGCAGCAGCAGCAGTCCGCAGTACAAACGCACCCGCTGCTGCCGCTTCCAGGCGGCCAGGAACACCGAGGTGAAGACCACGGTACTCAGGACCAGCAGGCTGAGCGTGACCCCATCCGCGCTCAGGTGGTAGTGGATGACGAAGCTGAAGTGCGTGATCCACGAGGCATTCTCCTCGTGTAGCTGGTCAGGGGTCGCAGCCACGCCGAGGGAGATCGCCGACCCCAGGGTCACCAGGGCCAAGAGCAGCGCGACGGCTGACCCAGCCAGCGCGATCGAGCGGATCCGGCTCCGCTGTTCGGCGGTGCGTTCGGGGAGGAAGACGATCATCAACGCCGCCACGGTGGTGGCGAACACCACCGCACTGAGGAGCACCGAGGGGAGATCGAGGCCGCTGCTCGCGGTGGGCGTGGTCGCCGTCGACGTGCTGGAGGATGGCGTGGCCAGGGGGTTGGGAGGAACCGTGGCGGCGATCACCGTCTGGAACCCGGCCAGCAGCTGTGGTGTCGGCTGCGCCGCTGACGCCGCGGCCCAGAGCGTTTGAAGCGCCGCGCTCATTGGGTCGTCACGGGGAAATGGCCGGTTGCCGCCAGCACCGACGCCGCCAGCAGGACGGCGATGACCGCCAGCGCTGCCACCATCGAGACCCCGAACCTGGTGCTGCGCAGGCGGGTCAGCCCCTGGCTCAGCGCGCCCATGCTCTCTCCCATCCCCGTGGAGATCGGATCGAGCACCTGCTCGTCGAAGCTGTCGAGGGTCTCCCCCGCCCTGATGAATATCCCCGGCACCATCGTCGCCACGTGCTCCACCGGCGTCGGCCCGGTCAGGGCCGCTCCGGCAGTGGCAAAGCGGCTGCGCACTGAGGCGGTGGTGCCGGCGCGCTGTGCGGAGAAGAGCCACCAAGCTGCGGTGGCGGCGGCGGCGGCGATGACCCCGACGAGTGCGAGCGCGGTGACATCCAGAGCCAATTGCTGGCGGAGACTGCCGTAGAAGATGAAGTGGCTGAACGTGAATCCCGGGATCTTCCTGCTGCCCACCATGAACGAGTTGACACCGGGGAGTCCGACCAGCGTGGCGCCGGCAGCCCCGGCGAGCGCCGCCATCACCGTGCCGCGCCGTCGCGGATCCACCTCGCGCAAGCGGGTGACGTCGAAGCCACGGCGCTTTGGTGGTTCGCCGGTGGCGACGGCGAAGTACAGCCGGAAGGCGTAGAGCGCAGTCAGGGCGATGGTCAGCAGCACCGCCAGCGCGACCAGCACTTGCGGCAGCCTTCCGACGTGGCCGCCGTTGGGCAGGTTGTCGCGAAACGTGGACGAGAGAACGCTGTAGGTGTTGAGGCTGAGCCCGCTGATGCCGAGGGCCCAGCCGCCCAGGGCCAGCGTGGTGCGCGGCATTCTCCGGCGGCCGCCTCCACAGTCGGCCAGGTCGCGGCTGCGAAAGCCGCGGCTCAAGTTGCCGGCCGCAAGAAAGTACACAACGGCCAGGAACGATGCGGTGAACAGCAGAAACAGAGCGGGGCTGTATCCGCCCATTCCGAAGGCGGCGAGAATCAGGCCCGCCTGGCTGCTCGCCGCAAACACCCCGATGCGAAACAGGTCGCGCTGCGCCAGGGCCAGCGCCGCGCCTGCCACCGCTCCGACCGCCCCGATCAGTGCCACCACCGTGAGCACATGCGGCGCCTCAAGTAGCAGCGGATAGACGCGCGCGATCAGCAGTGCCGCCGGCACCAGCGCCGCCACCGCAATCAGTGACAGACCCGCAATCGGTGCCTCCAGAGCTCCACTCAACCACAGATGCAAGGGGCCGATGGCGGCGCGGATCACGGCCGCGACCACGAACAGGGTGGCGATGACCACGAGGGAGCGTGTGCCCACGCCCGCCACCGCTCCGATGTGACCCAGGTGCCACTGCGGGGCGAGGGATGAGAAGGAAAAGGGGTCATTGGTGAGCTGGCCGTTGGTTGCCGGCCGCTCGATGACTGCGGTGCTGAACTTGGCGTAGGTCATGATCAGTCCGAGCAGCAGGGCGAGATCCGCGACGCGCAGCACGACGAACGTGCGCGTGGCCACCGCCGCGGTGGCGGGGCCCTGCCAATGGTGAATCGCGAGCATCCACGTGGCCACACCGGCGACCTCCCAGCCGAGCCAGAACTGAAAGAGGTTGGGGCTGCTGATCAGTGCCAGGACGCCGAAGGTCAGCACCCCGACAATCCAGAAGAAGCGTCGAAAACCCACGTCGCCGCGCATCGATCTGAGCGCGTGCAACTGGGCGACCACCGAAAGGAAGAGGACGGCGGCCAGGAATGCGACGCTCAGCGGGTCGACGCGGATGCCCCAGAAGATCGGGAACTCGGGAGCGAAGAGGTGAGCGGTCGATGCCGAGGTCGTGGATTGCAGGTCCCAGAAGGTCTGCGTGTTCTCGTATGCGGGGATGACGTGGGTGAGCCGGAAGATCAGCACCACCGCCGCCGCAGCCAGTGCCAAGGTGGTGAACGCGACGCCTGTCTGTGCGGCGCGCCGTGGTGACTCGGCGAGGAACGCCGCACCGACTCCGACAAGGGGGAGCAGCACGATCGCCCAGGTGAGGTTGAGGATGATGGTCATCTCAGGAGTCCGCCTCGATCATCTCGTCGAGGTCAGCGGTTTCGGAACGACGCCACAGCAGCGCCGCCACCGCGCCGCCGACGATCAGTTCGGCACACAGCGCGGCAAGTGTGAAGAGCGCCAGCGCGTCACCGAGACGCGGGAGTGAGCCGTTGCCGCTCTCGGCGAAGCCGGCCGCCGCCACCACCGGTGCGCTGAAGAGCACGCTCAGCGATGCCAGCGCAGCGATGGCATTGCGCCGCGCGGCGACGCCGAACAGTCCGAGGGCGAACAGGATTGCGCTGAGCGCAGCGTAGTGGGCTGGGCCGACGTTCACAGTGACGCACCGCCGCGTCCCTCGCGCTGCGCGCGCGCTGCAACACGGTGCTCCCGGCGCATCCGTGCGCGCTCCTCGCGGAGCCGGCGCTGTGTCGCCACGCGGTCAAGCGCGTGCTCGTCGTCCCCGGTTCGTCCGACCATCAGCGCACCGCCGACGGCCACGATCGCAAGGACAATCGCGACACCCAGGCTGATCGGCGTGCGGTAATGCAGGACCGTGATCAGGTTCTGACCGCCGCCGCCTCCAGCGGTGTCATTGACCCTGGTGGCAGTCGTCCAGAAGAGGAGCACGCCGATGCCGCCGACGACCGCGGCCGCCACCGGCCAGGTCGACGCCCGACCGGGAATATCGGCGAGCAGAGCTGCATACCCGTTTCGCCGCAGCAGGGCAGCGACCGCCAGCAAACAGCCGGCGGGCACCACCAGCGCGATGCCGCCGAGCAAGTACGCGCCGGCCGCGATGAGCAGAATTCCCACCAGGACGTCGCCGGCCATCACCGCCAGGAGGACCACGCGCGTCGACTCGGACAGGACGGAGGCGAGCGCTGCCAGCACGATGAGGACGGCGAGGACGTAGAACACCGCGGTGCTCACCCCGCCGTGTTGAGCGGGACTGTGGCAGCGCGGCGAAACGCGTGCTGGGACGGCGCCTCGGTCAGGAGGCGGCTGCCGGCGCCGGACATCGGCGGCATTGTAGACGTCGAGGCGACGACCGGCCCGATCGTCAGATCGCGTCGTCGTCCTCAAGCGCGCGATGGACAAGAGGCCGAGGTCTGTCCGTCTCCTCGACGACCCGTTCGAAGAGCAAGGTGACGGTCAGACCGAGCAACGTCAGGATGATCCCGCCCGCGAGCACAGGATCGATGCGAACGCCGATCACGGGCACGCTGAGCCCGGCGTCCCACGCGCCCACCGCGGCACCGTCGGCCACCGTCCGCTGCCCGATGGTCCCGGCGACGATGAGCACTCCACCGAGGGTGCCGAGGTGGTAGAGCCAGTTGCGCGATCGCCATGCCAGGAAGGCTGAGACGGTGGTGATCAGGGCTCCCCCAAGCACCGCCAGGATGCCGAGGACGACCTGGCCCGGAGTGGGGGGCGGCGTCAACGCAAGGATCACGACGAGGTCACCACGCCGCCGCCGATCACCTCGTCGCCGTCGTAGAGGACGCCCGCCTGTCCCGGCGCCACCTGGCTGATCGGGGGGACGCAGTGCAACAGAACTGTATCGCCCGCGCTGGAGACCGCCACCGGGGCGGGTGCCGAGTGGGCGCGGAGCTGGACGGTCAGCCGCGTCCCCACGGCGGGCGCTGCGTCGATCCAATGGAGGTCGGTGAGTCGCACCACGCTGCGCTCCAGCGCAACGCGCGGACCGATGGTGACCGTGTTTGCGGCGGCGTCGATCGCGATGACATGGAGAGGCGCAGCATCAGGACGCGAGGGCGAGATCCCCAGCCCGGACCGCTGCCCCACCGTGTAGAAGGGCACCCCGCGGTGCTCCCCCACCACCGTCCCCGCCGCATCGATCATCGGGCCGGGGCGGAAGCGACCGGCAAGACGCTGCTCGAGGTCGGCGCGCACACTGCCGTCAACGAAGCACAGCTCCTGGGAATCAGGCTTGGCTGCGGTCACAAGTCCCAGCTCGGCGGCGGTCCGGCGCACCTCCTCCTTGGCGGTCACGGGCCCCAGTGGAAAGAGCGCCCGCGTCAGCTGCTCCTGGTTGAGGCGGTGCAGGGTGTATGCCTGATCCTTGGCGGTGGCGGCCGCGCGATGGAGCGACGCGGCTGCGCCGCGCCGGCCGGTGCGCGCGTAGTGGCCGGTGGCGACATGGGTGGCGCCGGCCGCCCGCGCTCGGTCGAGGAGGACGCCGAACTTGATCGTCTGGTTGCAGCGCACGCACGGATTGGGCGTGCGGCCGGCCGCGTACTCGTCGGCGAACACCGAGACGACCTCGCGCTGGAATTCGGGTTCGAGGTTCCAGCTGTAGTGGGCGATGCCGATGGTACTGGCAACTCGCCTGGCGTCCTCGACGGCGTCGATCGAGCAGCAGCCTCTGTCGCGGTCGCGTTCGCCGTCGCGTGGCCACATCGCCAGGGTGATGCCGATGGTGCGCAGGCCCCGTGCTGCGCAGCGCGCCGCGGCGACCGACGAGTCGACTCCCCCGGACATGGCGACCGCGACGACGGCGCCGGCTGGAACCATGTCAAAGGGATCGTCAGGCACCGTCGCCGCGCAGCGGCCGGGTGCGGCCGACGTGGCCGCGACCGTCATGGCGGCGGGTCAGCGACCGCCGGCGACGGCGGGGACGATGGAGAGCTCATCGCGCTCCCCGACCGGGGTGTCCAGACCCTGGCTGAAGCGGATGTCGGAGTCGTTGACGTAGATGTTGATGAACTGGCGCAGATTGCCATCAGCGTCGTAGAGGCGGTCGTGGAACCCGGGATAGCGCTGCTCCAGGCTGCCGAGAGCGTCAGACACCGTGACCCCGTCGACGGTGACCTCGGCGTCCCCGCCGGTGAGACGACGCAAAGGACCGGGGACACGGATTCGCACTGGCATTGCGCGAGTATACGGGGCTCGCAGTAAAGCTCAGTCCGCGGCGGGAAGCTCCACGACCAACGGCGACCGTTCGGCGCGCTTGACGGCGCCGCCGACGAGATCGTCGAAGACCAGTTGCGACCACGACTCCATGCTCAGGTAGTGGCGGCGCATGGCTGCCAGCTGGAGGCTCTCCCCTTCCAACTTCTCGACCTCCCGCACCGACGTGATGGCCAGCGTAGGCTCCACCAGGAAGACCAGCCCGAGGTGCACGCGCGACACCGGTGTGGAGTCGTCATTGAGCATTGCCACCAGCCGGGCTGTCGCGGGCGAGGCACAGACCACCTCCTCCGCCCACTCCCGCTTGAGTCCCCCAACCAGTGGGTCGCCGCCGGCCCCGTCGCCGGGGTTGATGTGGCCGCCGACACCCAGCGAGTAGAGGTGGTGGAGGCGGCGCTCACTGGAGCGGCGCAGACGGCGTGTCAGCAGGTAGGTGCCGTCGCTGGGGTGGTGGACGACGCAGTAGGGAATGATCTGCTGCATCGACGGGTCGTCCTCGACGGTGTCGCGAGGCCGGTACTCCGAGGTGGCCCGAATCGTCCGTAGAACGCGCTCAAGTCCGACGGTGACCAGGCCGTGCCACGCCCCGTCGGGGAAGATGGTGGTGCGCGGGACGCAGAGGACGTCCTCCGCATCGACCGGCGCGGAGGCACTGCGTCCGCGCGCCGCGGTTCTGCTGGCCGCGCTGGGCTCCGTGGTCGACCTCAAGGTCGTAGAAGTCTACGTGTGTCCGCTACGGCCCCGGGACGGGCTGCGCCACCATGGGGCATGCCCGAGTTGCCTGAGGTCGCCGCGCTGGCCGGCGGCCTCACCGAACGCATGCGCGGCCACACAGTCGTGGCCGCGCGGTTGCGCTCGATCGGCGCGCTCAAGACCTACGACCCGCCCCTGCAGGCTCTCGCCGGCGCGCGCGTCGACGGCTGGACTCGGCACGGCAAGTTCCTGGACATGGCGGCGGGCGACCTACACCTGGTCGTGCACCTGGCCCGCGCCGGATGGATCCGCTGGCGCGAGCGTCTCGGCGAGGCTCGCGCCACTCTGCGGGGTCCGCTGGCGCTCCAGCTCGAGCTCGACGGCGGCTCCGGCATTGACATCACCGAGCAGGGCACCGAGAAGCGGCTGGCCCTGTATGTGGTGCGCGACCCGTCGACCGATGTGCCCGGCATCGCCCGGCTCGGCGTCGACGTCCTCGACCGCGCGCTCGACGCCGCCATGCTCCGCAAGCTGCTGCGCGCCCGCCGCGGCCAGCTCAAGACCCTCCTTGCCGATCAGACGCTCATCGCCGGGGTGGGCAACGCCTACTCCGACGAGATCCTCCACGCCGCCCGGCTCTCCCCGTTCCGCCAGGCGTCCGCCCTCAGCGACGAGGAGGCCGATCGCCTGCACCACTCTCTGCGCATGGTCATGACCGATGCGGTGGAACGCACGCGTGACCTGGACATCGGCGACCTGAAACCCGACAAGAGAGAGCACATGGCCGTTCACGGGCGCACCGGTGAGCCCTGCCCGGTGTGCGGCGACACCGTCCGCCAGGTGTCGCTGGCGACCCGCTCCTTCCAGTACTGCCCGACCTGCCAGACAGGCGGACGGGTGCTTGCCGACCGCCGCCTCAGCCGCCTCTTGCGCTGATCGCCGTCAGCGCTTCCGGGCCAGGGTGACCCCGTCGGCGATGGGCAGCATGACGCTGTCGACGTCCTCGTTGGCGGCGAGCCAGTCATTGAAGGCGCGGATGTGGGCTGCATCGCTGTCGCTGTCCGCGTCGGCTCCGAGCACGTCGCCGTTCCACAACACGTTGTCGACGAGCAGGACTCCCCCGGGCCGCAATCTGCGGATCAGCTGCTCGGCGTAGTCGCGGTATCCCCGCTTGTCGGCGTCGATGAACGCGAGGTCGATGGTGGCGGCATCGGGCAGGTCGCGCAGCGTCTCAGACGCCGGGGCGAGCCGCAGCTCGATGCGATCGGTGACGCCGGCGAGTGCCCAGTGACGTCGGGCGATCGCCGTCCAGTCCTCGCTGACGTCGCAACAGAGCAGGCGCCCACCGCCGGCCAATCCGCGCGCGATGCACAGCGCCGAGAAACCCGTGAAGGTGCCCACCTCCACCGCGCTGCGCACCCCGAGAGCGGCGGTGAGCACGGTCAGAAAGGCTCCCTGCTCACGGGCGATCTGCATGCTGCTGACACCGCCGAGCGCCTCGGTCTCGGAGATCAACGAGCGCTGCACGTCATCGAGGGGCAGGGAGTGATCGACGAGATAGCGGTGCAGCTGCTCGCTGAGCAGAAAGCTCTTGGGACTCATCGTTTCGATACTCTCCTGGGCATGCCTGGCAGGCCAGCGGTGATCATGGCAGCGGCGGTGAACCCGGGCAAGGTGCCATGAGCGTGGCCGCTCGCGGCGACGTGGAGCGCGCTCTGTGGGCGCTGCGTGCCTACGACACCACTGCTCTGGCGACGGTCAGCGCGGCTGGGCCGCACGTCGCCGGGGTGTTCTTCGCCCCGGAGAGCGAGGGTGACCGCATCCAGTTGCTGCTGGCGGTTCTCGACCGGTCGCGCAAGGCCGCGGACATCGCCAAAGATCCCCGCGTGGCGTTCATGTGCTCCCCCGGAAACCCGTCGCGATGGATCCAGGGCTCGGGATCCGCGACGCGGCCGGACCTGGATGACGCCGGCCGGCTCGAGCTGTTCCGGCGGCTCATCGCCCATGCGCCCGGCGCGCGGCATTTCGTCGACAGTCTGCCTGTGCATCCCGTCATCGTCTCGGTGCGTGAGCTCAAGGTCGTCGAGGTGCTCGGCAACCCCCCGCTGATCCTGACGTTCGACTGATGGCCGCTGCCGCCACCGTCAGGCCCGGCGCGATGTCAGTGATCTGGGCCAGCCTGCGCCCGCGATCCCTGACGGTTGCCGCGGTCAGTTCGGTGCTGGGCAGCGCGGCGCTGGCCCCGGTGCACGCTGTGCAACCGCTGATCGCCGCCGGCTGCCTGCTGCTTGCGCTGCTCCTCCAAGCAGCCACCAACGTCCTCAACGACGCGGAGGACGCTCTCACAGGCGTGGACGACCACGCCGGCTCGGGGGCGTCGCTGGCGATGCGGCGCCGGTGGATCACTCCGGCACAGGCGCACGTCATCGCCGCCGCGCTCTTCATCGCCGCGGCAGTGCTGGGTTTGGCCATCGCCGTCGGCGCCCACCGTCCGGCGCTGCTGCTGCTCGGGGTGCTCGCGCTGGCCGTCGGCTGGGCCTACACCGCGCCGCCGTTGCGGCTCGCATACCGTCCGCTCGGGGAGGCGGCGTCGGCACTGCCGATGGGCCTGGGGATCGTCTGGGGAACGGCGGCCGCGCAGACATCCGCGGTGCCGTACTCCGTCTTTTGGTCGGCGGCGCCGCTGGCGCTGCTCACCGCCGGCATCCTCCACGCCAACAATGCCCGCGATCGCAGCCACGATGCCGCCGTCGGCAAGCGGACCCTGGCAACCCGCCTCTCCGTCGGCGCCGTGGTGCTCGAGTTCCGGCTGCTGCTCGGTGCCGTGCCTGTGGTGCTGGCGGCGGCCCTGATCACGCGAGGACTTCCGTGGTGGTGCCTGGGGGCCCTGCTGCCGGCAGCCATGGCGTTGCGGCTCGCCTCCCGGGCAGGGCGCGACCTCGACGGGCTGGGCTGGACGCGATTGCTGATCGGCTGCGTGCAGCTGCACCTGCTCACCGGTCTCACCCTCGCCGCCGGTTTCGTCCTCAGTGCGATCAGGTGATGAGCCCGGACAGGTCGTCAAAGAAGCCGGGATAGGAGACCGTGACCGACTCGGCAGAGTCGATGACGCAGTCCCCGGCGCTCGGGTCGACGAGCGCGGCGGCGACCGCCCACGCCATCGCCAGACGGTGATCTCCGGCAGCGTCGAGGCGACCGGGGCGCAGCCGCACCGGGCCCTCGACGATGAGCCCGTCCGCGAGCTCCTCCACGGTGGCGCCGAGCACACGCAGGCCGGCGACGAGCACCGCCACGCGATCGGACTCCTTGTGGCGCAACTCGGCGGCGCCATGGATCTCGGTGCGCCCCTCCGCCTGCGTCGCCACCACCGCGATGGCGGGAAGCTCATCGATGCAGCGGGGCACCATGGCGGCCTCCACGGTCACACCGTGGAGCGGGGCGCCGGTCACCACCACGTCTCCCTGGGGCTCAACGTCCGCCGCCATCGCCCCCTCCTCCACCTCGATGCGTGCCCCCATCGCCGCAAGCACCTCGAGAATGCCGGTGCGGCCTGGGTTCAGCCCGATACCGGAACAGCGCACGCGCCAGCGGGGACGGGCTGCCGCCAGTGCCATGAAGAACGCCGCCGAACTGATGTCACCGGGAACGCGCAGCCCGAAGGGCTCGAGGCGAGCCGGGCGCAGCGTCACCGACACCCCGTCGGAGGTGAGATCGGCGGCGCACGCTCGCAGCAACCGCTCGGTGTGGTCGCGTGTGGGCAGCGGTTCGTGGACGACCGTCGGGCCCTGCGCGTTGAGCCCGGCGAGCAGGATCGCCGACTTCACCTGTGCGCTGGCCACCTCGAGATGGTGCTCGACCCCCAGAGGCGCGGCCGTGCCCCGCACCACCAGGGGCGCGTGACCGGACAAGGTGGTCACCTCCGCCCCCATGGCACGCAGGGGGGCGGCGACCCGCTCCATGGGCCGGGTGCGCAACGACTGGTCACCATCGAGGGTGGCGATGACATCGTGACCGGCGAGCGCCCCGCTGAGCAGCCGCATGGTGGTGCCGGAGTTGGCGCAGTCCAGCGGCCCGTCGGGGCTGCGCAGGCTCAGGCCGGCCCCGGCGCCGTCGAGGGAGACGCGGCCGTCGCCGAAGGGACGGACCGATCCTCCGCAGTCCTGCAACGCCCGGGCGGTGGCCGCCACGTCGGCCGCGGGCGAGAGATTCCCGACATAGCTGCGACCGCGGATCAGCGCCCCGAGGATCAGCGCGCGGTGGCTGATCGACTTGTCACCCGGAACGCGCCCCTCGCCGTCCACAGCCGCCGCCCCGCCGAGGCGTCTTTCGGTCATCGACGCCGCTCGCGCCGCACCGCGTTCACGCCGGTCGCCTCATGCCGTGCAGGAAGGCCGCCGCGGCTGCCACAGCCCCATCGGGGTGGGCGGACATGGCGTCAAGGAGGGCCGAGCCCACCACGACGGCCTCGCACCGCCCGCGCAGGGCAACCAGGTGTTCATGCCGGCTCATGCCAAAACCGATGGCCCGGGGCAACGGCGTTGCGGCCCGCACCCGGTCGAGCAGGTCGAAGGCTTCGGCGGCGATCTCGGCGCGCGCGCCGGTGGTGCCGACAACGCCCACGCAGTAGATGAACCCGGTGGCGTCGCGGCAGGCGCGGGCGATGCGCTCGTCGGGAGTGGTGGGCGCCACCAGCGGGATCAGCGCGAGAGCGTGAGCCTGGGCGGCAGCGCGGACGTCGGCGGCCTCGTCGGCGGGCAGGTCGGGCACGATGATGCCGTCCACCCCGGCGGCGGCGGCGTCCGCGCAAAAGCGGTCGAGACCGTGGCTCAGCACGGGATTCAGGTAGGTCATGAATGCCAGCGGCATGGTCACCCCGCCACGGCGCGCGGCGGCGGCCTGCTCGATGGCCAGGGCGGGGGTCATGCCGTTGCGCAGCGCCTGCCACCCGGCGCGTTGGATGGTGGGGCCGTCGGCGAGGGGGTCGCTGAACGGGATGCCGATCTCCGCCGCGGCACAGCCTGCCGCCTGCGCTGCGCAGAGCACGTCGACGGTGTCATCTCGATGCGGAAACCCCGCGGTGACATATGGGACCAGCGCAGGGAGTCCATCGTCTCCTGACGCGCGCAAGGCCGCGGTGAGCCGTTCACCCGGCGGCATCTGCGAGGTCTCCGTCGTGTTCGCGGACGGTCGTGATGTCCTTGTCACCCCGACCGGAAAGGCACACCACGACAACGGATTCCGGCGGGAGCGCGGCGGCCAGCTGCTCGGCGGCGTGCAGCGCATGACTCGACTCCAGGGCAGGGATGATCCCCTCGAGACGGCAGAGCCTGTGGAACGCAGCCAGCGCCTGCTCATCCTCTGCGCAGACATAGCGCACCCGCCCGCTGTCGCGCAGCGCACTGTGCTCAGGTCCGACACCGGGATAGTCGAGGCCGGCGCTGATCGAGTGCGCGGTGAGCACCTGGCCGTGCTCGTCCTGCATGAGATAGCTGTGCGAGCCGTGGAGCACGCCGGGTCGTCCGCGGTTGAGTGGCGCCGCGTGTTCGCCGCCGTCCAGCCCGCGACCGGCGGCCTCGACGCCGATCAGCTCGACCCCGGCATCATCGAGGAAGGCTGCGAACATGCCGATGGCGTTGCTGCCACCACCCACGCAGGCCACCACCGCGTCGGGGAGCGAGCGCCACCGCGCCAGGCATTCCGCACGAGTCTCGTCGCCGATGACGCGCTGGAGCGCACGGACCAGTGTCGGGTAGGGGTGCGGGCCGACACTGCTGCCGATGACGTAGTGGGTGCCGCGCACGTTGGCAACCCAGTCGCGAATCGCTTCATTGGTGGCGTCCTTGAGGGTGCCGGCACCGCTGTCGACTGGAACAATCGTGGCGCCGAGAAGTCGCATTCGATACACGTTGAGGGCCTGGCGGCGCATGTCCTCACGCCCCATGTACACCGTGCAGCCGAGGCCTGCGCGAGCGCACGCGGTGGCGGTCGCCACACCGTGCTGACCGGCCCCCGTCTCCGCGATGATGCGGCGCTTGCCCATGCGCTGCGCGAGCATCACCTGACCGAGGGCGTTGTTGATCTTGTGGGCCCCGGTATGGAGAAGGTCCTCGCGCTTCAGCCAGATCTGTGCGCCGCCGGCCGCAGCGCTCAGCCGCGAAGCGTGGTTCAGCGGGGTGGGGCGGCCTGCGTAGTCGTGCAGCAGACACTGCAGCTCCGCTCGGAACGCCGTGTCGGCAAGTGCCTCATCCATGGCCGCCTCGAGCTCGTCGAGCGCCGGAATCACCGTCTCAGGGACGTAGGCTCCGCCGTAGCTGCCGAAGCGACCGCGACCGGCCGTCATGGCAGGGTGTTGGCTGTGGGCTGGACGGCCGCGGCGGACCGTGCCGCCTGAACGAATGCGACGACGCGCGCAGCGTCCTTCACCCCGGGCGCGGATTCCAATCCGCTCGACGCGTCCACTCCATAGGGTCTGACCACGGCGATGGCAGTCGCCACGTTGCCGGACGACAGACCGCCGGCGAGGATGACGCGGCGATGGCGGGCGAGCGCCGCGGCCACGCGCTCGTCGACGCGGCCGCCGGTTCCGCCGGGAAGCCCGTCGGCGGCGGGCGCAGCGTCGAGCAACACGGTGCAGTCGGCCCACCACGACTCGGTGAACGCGGTGGTGCTGTCTCGCACGTTGATGGCGCGGATGACCGGAACGGTGGCGTCGGCCGCGGTCGACAGGTCCACCCTCCCGTGCAGCTGGACGGCGGACAGTCGGTAGCGCTGGGCCGCCTGGTCACACTCCGAGCAGGTCGCATCCACCATCACGCCCACCAGGTCGGCGCGGCCGCGCACGGCCTCGACGACCAGGCGGGCGGCGGCGTCGTCGACATACCTCGGACTTGCCGGGACCAGGACCAGACCGAGCCAGTCCGCACCCGCTTCAATGGCCGCTTCGGCAATCTCCGGGGTGCGCACCCCGCATACCTTGACGATCACCGGCCACGCCGTGCGCTCGCGGCCGACTCGGCAGCTGCCACCATCTCGGCGAGCAGCGGGCCAGGGTCGGCGGCTCTCATGAGCGCCTCGCCCACCAGCACAGAGTCGGCGCCGTCGGCGACCAGCCGGGTGACGTCGGCGGCGTCGTGCACTCCCGACTCGGCCACGATGACGACGCCCGCCGGAATCCGTGAGCGCAGGCGCGCAAAAGTGGACAGGTCGGTGGACAGCGTTGTGAGATCGCGATTGTTGATGCCGATGCACTCGGCGCCGGCAGAAAGCGCGCGATCCAGGTCCGACTCGGTGTGCACCTCGACGAGCGCACCCGCTCCGCAGCGCCGGGTTGCCTCCATGGCCTCCTCAAGGCCGGCGTCGTCGAACACTGCGGCGATCAGCAGGATCCAGTCCGCACCCGCCACGCGCGCCTCGGCAATCTGCACGGGCGCGACCACGAAGTCCTTGCGCAGGACGGGGATCTCGACGGCAGCCCGGACCGCCACCAGGTCCTCCAGAGAACCCCCGAAGTCCGGACCGTCAGTGAGCACCGAGACCGCCGCCGCTCCCGCCGTCTCGTACGCGCCGGCAACGACGACGGGATTGAGGTCTCGTCGGAGCATGCCGCCACTCGGCGAGCGGCGTTTGAGCTCCCCGATGACCGTTCCGCCGGCAAGGATGCGCTCGATCGCGGGCGCATGCTCGAGGTTGGCGGCGTGGACGAACATGGCAGCGCGCCCGCAGTGCAGCGCGGCCACCTCGGCTCGCTTGCGTTCGACAATCGGTGCCAGGGCACCCAACTCGCTCACCCGGCCGCGGTGACCAAGCGCGGAAGGGCGACGCCGTCGAGCATGTTGGCGAGAAGGTCGCGGCCGCGCGGGGTGCCGATCGACTCGGGGTGGAACTGTACCCCGTCGATGGGGTGATCCCGGTGACGCAGGCCCATCACTGTGCCGTCCGACGTCCACGCCGTCACAAGCAGGGCGGGTGGCATCGTGGCGCGCTCCACGATCAGCGAGTGGTAGCGGGTGGCCCGTAGCGGGTTGGGCAGACCGCGGAAGACGCCCTCGCCGACGTGGTCGATATCGCTGCATTTTCCGTGCATCAGCACGGCCGCATTGACCACCGCGCCACCGAACGCCAGCGCGATCGCCTGGTGTCCGAGGCAGACGCCGAGCAGCGGGATGGACTCGGTCGCGGCAGCGCGCACCAGGTCCACGCAGATGCCGGCATTCTCCGGCCGACCCGGACCCGGCGACAGCACGATCGCCGCGGGAGCCGCGGACACCACATCGCTGACACGCGCAGCATCGTTGCGGACAACGACGGTGTCCGCTCCCAACTCGGCCAGGTACTGAACCAGGTTGAAGGTGAAGGAATCGTAGTTGTCCACCACCAGGACGCGGCCGCGGAGGTCATCTGGGAGCGCGCTCACAGCACGTTGACCCGCGCGACCGCGTCGAGGGCTGCGGCCAGTTTGTTGTCGATCTCGCGAGCCTCCTCGTGCGGCGTGGAGTCGGCGACGATCCCGGCCGCCGCCTGCAGGTAGGCCTGCCCGTCCACGACGACGACGGTGCGCAGTGCGATCGCGGTGTCGAGCACTCCCCCGCTGCCAATGTACCCGACGGCGCCGGCGTACGGTCCGCGGCCGTGCGGCTCAAGGTCGGCGATGATCTCCATGGCGCGGATCTTCGGCGCACCCGTGACGGTGCCCGCCGGGAAGCAGGTGCGCAGGGCGTCCAGCGCGGTGCGGCCGGGTGCGAGCCGCGCGCGGATGCCACTGACCAGGTGCATCACGCGGGAGTAGCGCTCGATGGCGGCGGATTCGTGAACCGCAACGCTGCCGACGGCGGCGACTCGGCCCACGTCGTTACGGCCGAGGTCGACGAGCATGAGGTGCTCAGCCTGTTCCTTCTCGCTGCTGCGCAGCTCGGCCTCCATGGCTGCGTCCTCGGCCTCGCTGAAGCCGCGGCGCCGCGTGCCGGCGATCGGCCTGTATTCGACCTCTTGGCCGCGAACCCGCACCAGCATTTCCGGGGACGCACCCACCAGCGTGCACACGGGCGTGCTCACATAGAACAGATACGGGGTCGGGCTCGACAGTCGCAGCGCGCTGTAGAGGGTGAACGGATGAGCTGCCAGCCGTACGCTGAAGCGACGCGAGATCTGCACTTGAAAGATGTCCCCGGCAACGATGTGCTCCAGGGCACGCGCCACCGCGGCCAGGAAGAGATCGCGAGGAAGGGTCGCGGCACCGTCGGGGAGGACCCTGTGGGCCAGTGTCATGTCGCCGGTCAGCGGCTGCACCTCAACGGCCTCGGGATGGTCCACAGCACCCACCGACGGCCGCGGCGCCAGGATGCGCGCATGGAGCTCCTCGAGCACGTCGCAGGCGTGCGCATAGTCCACGGGCACCGCGCCTTCGGACCTGCGCAGCTGAGTCACAAGCAGGACGCGCTCGCGTGCGTGGTCGAAGACGGTCAGGGTGCGATACAACGCAAACACGCTGACGGGAACATCGGCGAAGGCAGGCTCGGTGGTGGGAAGGTGCTCGTAGCACGCGGCGGCCTCGTATCCGAGATATCCCACCCATCCGCCCAGGAACGGCACGGTGACCCCGTCGACCCGGGCGACGCTCTCGGCGAGAACGTCCTGAAGCGGGCGCAGCGGATCCGCGTCGTCCTGCGGTGCCACCTCGACGGGGTCGTGGCCCAGGAAGGAGAAGCCGTGCACGCCGGCCGGGGTCGTTGCCGACTCGAGGAGGAAGCAGTGACCGCTGACGCCGAGGCGTTGCATGAGGCTCACCGGCGTCTCCTCGCCGGCCGGGAGCTCCATCATCAGAGGCACCACGTCGTGGTCGGCCAACAGCCCTGCGGCGGTGGCGAGGTCAGGGCGAATGGACGGACCGCTCATCGGCAACTGCGCTTGCGGGACAACGACCGCCGGCTCTAGGCCGGGGCCACCGCGCCGGCGCCGAGGTGGAGGGCGATGCGATCCAGGGCCCGCTCGAGGTTGACCTCGGAGTTGGCGTAGCTCAAGCGGATGTGCCCGGCGCCGTGCGGCCCGAACGCGCTGCCCGCCAGCACGGCGACCCCGACCTCGTCGAGCAGGCCCTTCTGCAGTTCGCGCTCGTCCCACCCCGTGGCGGTGATGTCGGGGAAGACGTAGAAGGCGCCTGCGGGCCGGAGGCACGTGATGCCGGGAATGCGGTTGAGGCCATCGACCAGAATGTCGCGTCGCCGCCGGAAGTCCGACACCATGGCGTCGACCGCAGCGTCGGACTCCGCTGATTCGAAGGCTTCGATGGCAGCCAGCTGGGTGAACGCCGCGGCGCACGACGAGGAGTTGATCATCAGCGTGTCCATCCGGCGGGCCAGTTCGACGGGCATGGCGCCGAAGCCGAGGCGCCAGCCACACATGGCCCATGCCTTGCTGACACCGTCGAGCAGCACGGTGCGCTCGGCCATCCCATCGATGCCGTACAGCGACACATGTTCGCCGTCGTAGGTGAGACGTCCGTAGATCTCATCGGTGAGCACGACCAGGTCGCGTTCGATGGCAAGTTGCGCGATGCCCTCACAGTCCTGGCGGGTGAGCATCCCGCCGGTGGGGTTGGCTGGGGTGTTGACGATCATCAGCCTGGTGCGCGGTGTGACCAGGCTGCGAAGTTCCTCGATGTCGAGCCGGAAGTCGTTCCTCTGCCGGATCGGAGCGGACACTGGAGTCGCGCCCACGAAGTTGACCAGCGAGCGGTAGATCGGGTACCCGGGGTCGGGGACGATGACCTCATCGCCGGGCTCGATGATGGCGAGCAGCAGGAAGGCGAGGATGTTCTTGCTGCCGGGGGTGAGGACGACATTCTCGGCAGAGGTGGGCACGCCGGTGCGCCTGGTGACGTAGCGCGCCGTCGCCTCGCGGGCCACAGGGAGGCCGCTGGCAGGCGTGTAATGGGTGGCCTCTTCGTTGAGCGCGCGGGTGCCGGCGTCGATGATGTTCTGCGGAGTCGCGCAGTCGGGCTCGCCGATCTCCAGATGGATGATGTCGCGCCCCTGCGCCTCGAGACTGCGGGCGTGGGCGAGAACCTCGAACGCGCTCTCGGTGCCCAGGCGAGACATCCGGTCGGCCCAGCGGAAGTTCATCCGCGCACCGCAAACGGCGCGAGGTCGCCTCGATACGGCTCACGGATCACGTCGACCGCCTCCACCCGGGCGAACGCGGGACCGGCGTGGAGCAGGTCGACAAGCCGGTCCACCGCCTCCGCAGGACCTTCGAGAACACACTCGACGCTCCCGTCCGGGCGGTTGGAGACGGTGCCGTTGAGGCCATCGGCGTGGTATGCGACAAAGGCCCGGAACCCCACCATCTGAACTCTTCCGCGCACGGTCGCGCGCACGCGGGTCGGCTCCGACATAGCACCAAGATTATAGAGACGGCGGGCGCTCCCGGTCAGGCGGCAACCGGGGTCAGGCGTCGGATCACGGGAAGCATGTCCTTGGTGGTGGTCATCTTGGTTCCGGCCAGTTCCGACATCAACGCGAGGATGCG